>JAZRGD010000087.1:0-64585 GCA_045644045.1 Eubacteriales bacterium | reverse complement strand
GGTTTCCTTGCTTTTACTCCGAAAAGATACGGCTTTTTCGCAAAAAAATGCAGATTTTTTCAGTTTTTTTCTAAAAATATATTGCATTTTTCGAGAGTTTTTGCTATAATTCTCTCATCATATGCAGGACGGGGCACCCGTTTCTGCTTTGATACATTTTTTCGCGCAAAGGAGTACGCTGAAAAAGAATGAGCAACATCATCGAACTGTGTGGTATTTCAAAAGCCTTTGACGGTGAGACCGTCCTTGACAACGTTTCTCTTTCCATTAAGGATAAGGAGTTCGTTACCCTGCTTGGTCCTTCGGGCTGTGGCAAGACCACGACCCTGCGTATGATCGGCGGCTTTGAGACTCCTGACACGGGCGACGTGCTGTTTGACGGCAAGCAGATCAACGACCTTCCTCCCTATGAGAGAAACGTGAACACCGTTTTCCAGAAGTACGCCCTTTTCCCCCATTTAAACGTGTATGAAAACATCGCCTTCGGTCTGCGCCTCTCCAAGGTGCCGAAGGAGGAGCTGCACGCGCGGGTACAGGAAATGCTCTCTCTCGTGTCCTTAAAGGGCTTTGAGAAGAAAAACGTGACCCTCCTTTCGGGCGGTCAGCAGCAGCGCGTGGCCATTGCCCGCGCCCTGATCAACAAGCCCCGCGTCCTTCTTTTGGACGAGCCCTTGGGTGCTTTGGATCTCAAGCTCCGCAAGGATATGCAGAACGAGCTGAAAAAGATCCAAAAGGCCACGGGTATTACCTTTATTTACGTGACCCACGACCAGGAGGAGGCACTCTCCATGTCCGACACCGTGGTGGTCATGGCGGAGGGCAAGATCCAGCAGATCGGCTCTCCCACCGACATTTATAACGAGCCGGAAAATGCCTTCGTTGCCGACTTTATCGGTGAATCCAACATCGTGGACGGCGTCATGCTGGCAGACAAGCGGGTACGCTTCTCGGGTCACACCTTTGACTGCGTGGACGGCGGCTTTGGTGCCAACGAGCCTGTGGACGTGGTCATCCGTCCCGAGGACGTGGACGTGGTGCATAAGGAGAACGGCATGCTGAACGGCGTGGTCTCCTCCGTCACCTTCAAGGGCGACTATTACGAGATCATCGTGGACGTGGCCGGCTTCATGTGGATGATCGAGACCTCCGACTACGTAGCACCCAACGAGCATATCGGTCTTTATATTGAGCCGGACGCCATTCATATTATGAAAAAATCCGAATTTTCGGGACAGTTTGGCGACTACTCCACCTTCTCGGACGAAATGGACGAGCTTTCCAATCCCAACGCGGGAGAGGAAGAGGAGGAGGAAAATGAATAAAAGATCGCTGTTCGCACGTGCCGCCGCCGCGCCACACGTGGTATGGGCGGTGATGTTCATCATCTTTCCCCTGCTTTTCGTGCTGTATTACGCCTTGACCGACGTCAACGGTGCCTTTACGCTTGAAAATCTCGGTGCTCTCGGTGAACATGCGGGGACCTTTTTCCTGTCCGTCAGCCTGTCGCTGATCGCTACGGTGATCTGCGTCCTCATCGGCTATCCCATGGCGTATTTCATTTCCCGCGCTAAACCGCAGCATCAAAAGCTGCTTTTGACGGCGGCCATGCTTCCCATGTGGATCAATCTTCTGATCCGCACCTATTCCATGATGGCACTCCTCGACGACGGCGGTATGCTAAACTCCCTCCTCGGCACGGATTTTCACATCGTGGGCACCAAGGGAGCGGTCATTTTCGGCATGGTGTACGATTTCTTGCCCTATATGATCTTGCCCATCTACACCGTCATGTCCAAGCTGGACAACCGTCTCCTTGAGGCGGCACAGGACCTTGGCTGCAACACCCTGCAGGTCATGACCAAGGTCGTCTTTCCCCTGACCCGCTCGGGCATCATCTCGGGTGTGACCATGGTATTCGCCCCCTCCATCAGCACCTTCTACATTTCTCAAAAGCTGGGCGGCGGTACCTTCGAGCTGATCGGTGACACCATCGAAAGGCTCTTCTCCAACCCTCTGACCTACAACGTGGGTGCCGCCATCTCCCTGGTGATGATGGTGCTGATCCTTTTGTCCATGGCGGTCATGAACCGCTTTGCCGACGACAATGAGGAAGGGAGGATGCTCCGATGAAATGGTTTGCCCGCTCTTATATGACCGTGGTGTATCTGCTTTTGTACGTTCCCATCGCGGTCCTGATCCTCTTTTCCTTTAACAGCGGTGACAGCACCTCGGTCTTTGAGGGACTCTCATTCCGTTGGTACGGTGCTTTGTTTGAAAAGCCCGAGCTTTTCGAGGCACTGAAGAACAGCCTTGTTTTGGCACTTTGCTCCGGCGTTTTGTCCACCGTCATCGGTACGCTTGCCGCCGTGGGGCTTTCCAAGCTTCGCAACCGCTTTGCCAAGACCGCCATTCGCTCTGTGACCGATATTCCCATGATGAACCCCGAGATCGTAACGGGTATTTCCCTTATGCTCCTGTTCGTCTTTATCAGCACCAAGGTCTTTGGCAGTACCGAGGTAAATATGGGCTTCTTTACTCTGCTTATCGCCCATACCACCTTTAACCTGCCCTACGTGCTTTTATCGGTCGCCCCCAAGATCCGTCAAATGGACAAGTTTCTGCCCGAGGCGGCGCAGGATCTTGGATGCACCCCTCTCAAATCCTTCTTCAAGGTGGAGCTGCCCAACATTATGCCGGGCGTGGTTTCGGGCTTCATTATGGCCTTCACCCTCTCCCTTGATGACTTCGTGATCTCACTCTTCAACGGCGGCGACGTGTACAAGACCTTACCCGTTTTGATCTACAATTACACGAAAAAGCCCGTAAAGCCCGATATCTACGCCTTGTTCACCCTGCTGGTCATCGTCATTCTGCTTCTTTTGATCCTCTCTAACGTGGTGGCGGCAAAGGGCGAGAGAAAGGAGAAGAAATGAAAAGAGTTCTTTGCATTTTCTGCGTCTTGATCCTTCTTTTTTCCCTCTTTTCCTTAGTCGGCTGCGGTGAAAAGACAGAGACCGTGACCCTCAACGTATTCAACTGGGGACAGTACATCTCCGACGGCTCCTACGATCTGCCCGATACCAACGCCTTGTTCGAGGAATACTTCAACGAAAATCTGGCAGAGGAATACGGGTACAAGATCAAGGTGAACTATTCCACCTACGCCTCCAACGAGGATATGTACAACAAGCTCTCCAGTGGCAGTGCCTCCTACGACGTGATCGTGCCCTCCGAGTATATGATCGAGCGCATGATCAGCGAAAATATGCTTCTGCCCCTTGACCACGACCTGCTTCCCCACCGTGAGAACATCGACGGGAAGTTCTGGACGGAGTACGGCACCTACGACGTGGGTGGCGTGTATTCCGTGCCCTACACCTACTCTATGGTGGGCATCATTTACAACACCGACCACGTGGATGAGGAGGACATCGGCTCTTGGGATCTTTTGTGGAATGAAAAGTACGCCGGAAAGATCCTGCAGTTCAACAATCCCCGCGACGCCTTCGGCACTGCCCTTTACCGTCTCGGCTACTCGGTGAACACCACCGACCACGCGAAATGGACCGAGGCGCAAGAGCTTTTGATGGAGCAAAAGCCCTTGGTGCAGGCCTACGTCATGGATGAGATATTTAATAAGATGGGCTCTGCCTCCTCTTATATCGCCCCCTATTATTCGGGCGACTATTTCACCATGTACGACACCAACGACTCCCTTGCCTTCTATTATCCCGAGGAGGGGACCAATATCTTCGTTGACGCCATGTGCATCCCCACCTGTGCCAAGAACGTGGAGGCGGCGCACGCCTACATCGACTTCATGCTGACGGAGGAGCCTGCCATCGCCAACGCCCTTTACACCTACTACGGCTCTCCCAACAACGCGGTGAGGGAAAACCCCGACTATATCGATGAAATGGGCGAGGAGGCCATGGATATCCTTTACGGCAACAAGGTCCACGTTTCCAATTACGAGGACTTGAAGGACGTGGAGGCGGAGGAGGACGCGCTGAAGGTCTCCTTCTATACTGCCATTGCCAATACGGCGGAGAACGGCAACCTTCTCGACTTTACCAACAGTCTTTGGTCGGAGCTGAAGGTGGAAAGCTCCACCGAGCCTTGGATCATTGTGACGGACATCGTCATCGTTGCCGCCTTGCTCGGTGCCCTTCTCTTCTTTACCGTTCGCAAAAGGCTACGCGAGAAATATTATTGATTTTTCAAAAGCACCGCGCGGAATGGGTGATGTTCTTAGCGGAGAATTTGAAAACCCTTACTAAGTGCGAGCATCGCATATGTCTGGTCAAATGCAAAATGGGCTAAGCCCAAACCCTTATACAAGCAGAAAGAGAGCAAGAGTACAAGGAGAAAATCCTTATATTCTTGCTCGGTTTGCTTTATTGATGAATTGATGCTGACGCATCATGAATTGGCTTTGCCATGAATTCTCGCTTCGCTCCATGAATTGAATTGCAACCAATGTGCCGTTAGGCACAATTCATGCCGCAGGCAATTCACGAAAGCACGGCTTTCAATTCACGCAACCGCAAGGTTGCAATTCATTGCGTGTTCTCCGTTAAGGATAACACGCTAATCGCGGTGCTTTTTATTCTTTCTTATATAAAATAGAAAAAAATTTGGCAAAAACACTTGACAAACGGCTTTTTTTCGGGTATAATACAGTAGTCTTTGTATGAATACGCGTGGAATGCCAAACGCATAACTCGCAATCCTAACGAAATGAATAAAGGAGGTGCCGCTCATGAAGAGAACGTATCAGCCCAAGAAGAGACAGAGAAAGAAGGAGCACGGCTTCAGAAAGAGAATGTCCACTGCTAACGGCAGAAAGGTCCTTAAGAGAAGACGCGCCAAGGGAAGAGCCAGACTCACCTATTGATCGCTGTCCACAACCTCCGATAAATCCACGCCGTGTGTTTATCGGAGTTTTTTCTTATCAAAACCAAAACGGCAGGTGACAACATGAAATTCCGCGCCATCTGTGAAAATCATCTGTATTCCAAAGCGTATTCCAAAGGAAAACGGGCGGTCACGCCCAACGTGGCAGTCTACGTACTGCCGGACTTCAAGGCCGAGGCGCTTCGCCGCGCCCATCCGCAGAAAAAGAGAGTCAACCGCATCGGTCTCACCGTCTCCAAAAAGCTGGGCGGTGCCGTCACGCGCAACCGCGTGAAGCGAATCCTCAGGGAGGGTCTCAGACAGGTCATGAAAAAAAGGCAGGTCAAGACAGGCTTTCTCATCGTCATTGCCGCCAGGGAAAAGGCGGTGCCTCTTTCCTCCACCGACATTGCGAAGGATCTCTTTTATGCCTTGGACAAGCTGAATCTGCTTGTCCCCAACGCGTCATGAAACGGCTTTGTATGCTCCTCATTCGGTTTTACCGAAGATTTATCTCACCCCTTAAACCGCCATGCTGCAGGTTCACACCGACCTGCTCTGCCTATGCGCTTGACGCATTTAAGTATCGGGGCTTTTTTGTGGGGTTTGGTCTGACGGTTGCCCGCGTCGTGCGGTGCAATCCCTATTGTAAGGCGGGATACGACCCTGTCCCCAGGGGGTATCCTAAGAAAAGGATCGACCTCATTCGCATGAAAACGGGTGAGACGGCTTCCGTCACGGGAAGCAAGCAAGGTGTTCCCTCCGCCGTCACGGTGGAGAAAAGAAAGAAGAAAAGAAAGGTTGCGGATTTACCCTACGTAAGCCGCAAGGAAACAACATGAGCTTTGGTGAAATTATCGCTTGGCCCTTTGCCTTTTTGATGCGTGTCTTCAACCAATTCACGGGTAGCTACGCCGTGGCTCTGCTTCTGTTTGCGTTGGTGGTGAAGGTGGTCATGCTTCCCCTTTCCATCAAGCAGCAAAAGACCCAGATCCGCACGGCCAAGCTTCGCCCTAAGATGGCCGCCATCGAAAAGAAGTATGCCGGGCGCACCGACCGCAAGACGCTTGAAAAGAAGCAACAGGAGATCATGGCACTGCAGCAGGCCGAGGGCGTTTCTCCCATGGCAGGCTGTCTGCCCCTTCTCATCCAGCTTCCTATCATTATCATTCTGTACGGCGTCGTACAAAACCCCTTGACCCATATTTGTCAGTTTGGCAAAACTACCATTGCCGCTCTGCGCACCGTTGCCGAGGCAAACGGCCTTTCCAAGAGTGCCACGGAGATCGCTCTGCTGAACAAAATTGAAGAGCTGGGTGCCGAAAAATTCGCGGACGTGGCGAATTTTGATTTCAGCAAGATCACCGAGGTAAACTTCGGTCTCTTTGGTCTTGACCTGACCGCCACCCCCACCTTCTCGCCCATTTCCTGGCTGATCATCATCCCCATCCTTACCTTCGTGTCCTCCTTCGTTTCGATGAAGATCTCCCGCAAGCTGATGGGCAACAACCCCGCCGCGCAGGCAAACACCCCCGAGATGCGCACCTCCAACATCATCATGGACCTGATGATGCCCCTTATGTCCTTCTGGATTGCCCTTAAGCTGCCCGCCGCCCTCGGCGTGTACTGGATCTACCAGTCCGTTCTCGGCGTGGCACAGCAGTTTGCTCTGTCCAAGGCAATGCCTCTCCCCACCTACACGGAGGAGGAGCTTCGCGCCATTCAGAGAGCCGAAAAGGCAAAGCAAGAGGCCGCCCGTGCCGCTATGAGAAGCGGTGCCGTCAGCCCTAAGTCTCTGCATCACATTGACGACGATGACGACGAGGACGACGCATACGTGCCCGAGATCGTGTCCAAGTTTGACCGTGAGGAGCCTGAAGCGCCCATCACCGCCAACAAGAAAAACAAAAAGAAAAAATAAGCAACAACAAGGAAAGTGATCTGATATGAGAAAAGAAATTCTGGCTACCGGCAAGGATCTGGAGCTTGCCGTGCAAAACGCCATCGCCGCATTAGGCGCAGATGATCTTGCCGACATCTCCTACGAGATCGAGGATTTAGGAAGCAAGGGTATTTTCGGCATTGGTGCCCGCCCCACCAAGGTGAGGGCCTGGATCGAGCTGCCCGACACCGTAGCCCCCCGTCAGCACGGCGGCGCCCCCAAGGCGAAGCCCGCCCGTGAGAAGGCAGAGGGCGAGGAGGCCGCTCCCTCCACCGAGGGTGGCGAGCGCTCCGGCAGAAGCAGAAACCGCCGCCGTGGCCGTGGCGGCCGTGGCCGTGACAGCCGTGTGCTTCACGATTTCGTGGCACCCGCTACCCCCTCCAAGCCCCGTGAGGCGGTGATTCCCGAGTCCGAGCTGAAGATGGAGCCCGTCACCGTAGCGGAGGGCGAGGATCTGGCATTTGATTTCGTTAAGAGCTTGGTGGAGAACCTTGGCATCGACGCCACCGTTTCTCTCTTCCATTGCGAGGACAACTCCCGCCGCATCACCATCTCGGGTGAGGGTGCTTCCGTTCTGATCGGACACCACGGCGAGGCACTTGATTCCTTGCAGTATCTTGCCAACCTGTCCAGCGCAAAGAAGAATGCCGCCGGTGAGCGTGACCGCCGCCGTGTGACCATCGACATTGAGGGCTATCGCGCAAAGAGAGAGGAAACGCTCCGCGCCCTGGCGCGCAAGATGGCCGCTAAGGCTCTGCGCAACGGCAAGAACGTGATGCTCGAGCCCATGAGCGCATATGAAAGACGAATCATTCACTCCGAGGTACAGGGAATTGAGGGTGTTGCCACCAATTCTATCGGCTCGGACAACAACCGTAAGATCGTCATTTACGTAACCAACGAGAAGCCCGCCGAAACCGCCGAGGAGGCCCCCGCTATCGAGGAGACCGAGACGGCCGCCCCCGTAGAGGAGACGGTAGAGACCGCCACCACGGAGACCGCCGAGGCAGAGACGACAGTCACGGAAGAAACCGCAGATGAGGAGCTTTAACGCTACCGTCAGCGCATTGTCAACCCCACCCGGTAAGGGTGGGGTTGCCCTTATCCGCACCAGTGGCGCGGAGGCTATCGCCATCACGGACGCATGCTTCAAGGCAAAGAACGGCAAGCCTCTTACCGAGGCTCTTCCCCGCACCGCCGTTTACGGCGATCTGCTTTATCGCGGTGTGCCTGTGGACGACGTTTTGGTCACCGTGTTTCCGGCCCCTCATTCTTATACCGGTGAGGACGTGACCGAGATCACCTGTCACGGTAGCATGATGGTAGCCAAAACGATTTTGGCCGCTCTGTTTGAGGCAGGCGCAAGCCCTGCCGAGCGTGGAGAGTTTACCCGCCGCGCCCTGGTGAGCGGCAAGCTGACCCTCACCGAAGCAGAAGCCATCGGGGAGCTGCTCGACGCCAAGAGCTTTGCGCAAGTGAAGCTTTTCGAGCGAGGCTCTCGCACGAGGCTGTCGGAAGCACTCGCCTCACTTTACGACAGGCTGTCGTCGCTTATCAGTGCCGTATATGCCAAGATCGACTATCCCGACGAGGATCTGGCCGACTTAAATAACGAGGAGATCGCCGTCGAGGCAGAAGCCGTCCTGGCGGACGCAAAGCGTCTCGCCGCCACCTATGAGACGGGCCGCGCCATCGCGGAAGGCATCCCCACCGTACTGCTCGGCAAGCCAAACACGGGAAAAAGCTCGTTATACAACCTTCTTTGCGGCAAGGATGCCGCCATCGTGACCGAATACGCAGGCACCACACGGGATGTGCTGGTGGATACGGTGGCCTTAGGAAAGACGCTTTTGCGTCTCTCGGACACCGCAGGTGTGCGTGAAACCGACGACCCCGTAGAAAAAATCGGCGTTTCCCGCAGTCGCGAGACCGCCAAGGCGGCAGAGCTGATCCTTGCGTTGTTCGACTCTTCCCTGCCCTTTGACGGCGAGGACGAGGCATTGCTTGACTTTATAGACGGTCTTGACGGATACAAGATCGCCCTCTTAAACAAGAGCGACCTCCCCTCCGCCTTTGACATCGCCCGTCTTACGGGACGGTTTGATGCCGTTCTGCCCATCAGCGCAAAGACGGGTGACACCGCTTCTCTCTCCGCGCATATTGATGATCGCTTCACCGACGGAGCACTTCGCATCGGTGAGGATGCCGTTCTTTCCTCCGCCAGACAGCACGCGGCTGTTGCCGCCGCCATCTCTTACACGGAGACCGCCCTTGTCGCCCTTCGCGCAGGCACCGCGGCCGATGCCGCTGTCAGCGATTTGGAGCTGGCACTCAGTGCCCTGTCCGAAACGGATGGCCGCGCCGTCAGCGAGGACGTGGTGTCGGGCATATTCGGCAAATTCTGCGTGGGAAAATAATTTTACTCGAAAGACCACTCCTTTTCCGCGTCACAAAGCGAGCGCGGAAAAGGGGCATCACGCAAAGCATCATTCTGAAAAGCAACCAAATGTTAGCAAAGGAGCAGTCTATGGACATCCCCCTGTTTCAAAAAAACGACAACGGCTTCGTTTGCGCCCATTGCGGCAAGGAAGTATTGCCCTTGGGCTACACCTCGCGCAACCATTGCCCCTTTTGCCTCTATTCGCTTCACGTGGATATCAACCCCGGTGACCGCGCCAACGAATGCGGCGGCCCTCTTCGCCCCGTCCGTGCCGAGCCCCACCCCAAAAAGGGCTACGTGATCGTTCATCGTTGCGAAAAATGCGGTGCCACCTCCCGTTGTCGCGCCGCCCACGAGGCGAAGGTACAGCCCGATGACCTTGACTTGATCATAGGCCTCACGGCAGGAGAATATAACCTTTGATCCGCGCATTTTAAAGCGCGAATTTCCAAAGAAAAAACCGCGAAAAAGGGCAGTTTTTCGCACCTTTTTCCGCATTCGCTCCGTGTTTCGCTCATTTCCGCCTCCGCATCACAAACTTTTTTCGCAAAAACACGGATTTTTTCACAAACCCCTTGACTTTTCGCTTGTCCTTGTGTATAATAATAAGGCAAGTTTTAAACGGCGCTTGCACATGGAGAAGTACTCAAGTGGCCGAAGAGGCGTCCCTGCTAAGGATGTAGGGCGGGTTTTTCCGGCGCGAGGGTTCAAATCCCTCCTTCTCCGCCAAATAAAAACCGCAATTCTGATACAAAAGAGTTGCGGTTTTTATTTTTATTGACAAACATTCCTGTTTGTGGTACAATAAATATAGCAACGTAGTTCAATTTAATATAACAAAAGGAGAAGTACTATGAAAGAGTTTGTTCAACATCCCATTTACGGCGAGATCGTTTACAACGAAAGCTTTTGGACCGGAAAAAAGACGTTGACGATAAACGGAGTTGACGCCCAACCGGTTTCGAAGAAAGAGTTTACGGCGGAAGGGAAAAAAGTCGTTATAATAGGAAGCAGCCTTATGGGTTTAAAATTGCAGATCGACAATGATATTATTGAAGTTTCTCCAAAACCGAAGTGGTATGAAGTTGTTTTGGCTGTTCTTCCGCTTATCTTTTTGTTAACTTGGGGCAATAGTGTAGCTCTTTGTTCTATTTTCCCGGTTGTTGGCGGTGCAATCGGAGGTGCTTTAGGCGGCATTGGTTTAATAACCTCGCTGTTGTTTATGAAGAACGCAAAATCGTTACTAACCAAGCTGCTAATCGGAATAGGTACATTTGTGGTAACTGTGTTAATTGCATTTGTTTTGGCACTTTTGATGATTATTTGATGTCGAAACCCACGGTTTGTATCAAAATTACAGTCATTAGCCAAAAAAGAAGACCGCCTTCGGGTGGTCTTCTTTTTTGGCAGAGGTGGGCTTTGACCACCCTTGCGCCGTCCCTTGCACCGCAAGGGACGGCGCAGATAACCAAGCACGAGCGAGTCTGTGCTTGCACAAGCGAGCCGCGCGCAGGTTGCTCCGCGAGCGTTTTGGTGGGAGCTCTTGACAATTTCGAGAAATTCTGCTATACTTACATTAGCGATAGTTGTGGTGGAGAGGGATTTATCTCCTAACTCTAATTCCCTTGTGGAAGACCGGCTATCTTCTTTTTTTGCCAAAAATCTTCCATTGATGGGAACGGCATTCTGTAGTGTGATATAATAAACTCACCGAAAAATGAGAATTTGATGGAGAAAAACGAATGAAAATCTACGATATTTCACAAGAAGTTTTCGGTTGTCAGGTGTATCCGGGTGATCCGACGCCAAAGAAAAAAGAACTCAACTCAATGGAAAAAGGCGAACTATATAATTTGACGGCATTTAGCATGTGCGCGCACAACGGCACTCATATAGATGCGCCGCATCATTTTATGAAAGACGGAAAAACCGTGGATGAGATACCTTTAGAGGCATTTATCGGAATGACTTACGTGGCAGAGCATAGTGGGGTTGTTACCGAGAGTGATGCTATGGAAATAATCGAAAAAGCGAAAAAGCATGATCCTGAAGCGGCAAAAAGAATTCTCATCAAAGGAGACGTCGAAGTATCACTAGAGGCATCAAGGGTATTTGCCTCTTCAAACATTTTACTTTTGGGAAATGAGCCTCAGACGGTCGGTCCACAAAATGCGCCAATGGCGGTGCATCTTGCTCTATTGTCTGCTAATGTTATTTTGCTTGAGGGAATTCGTTTGAGAGAGGTTTCGGAAGGCGTTTATTTTTTGAATTCTGCTCCCTTGAATTTAGCGGGTGCGGATGGCTCTCCTTGCAGAGCTGTATTGATAGATAGCGAAAGATAACTTACATAAAAAAAATCGCTCCACGGCATTGCCGTGGAGCGATTTTGCTATTAGTAATTGTTATCGTAGAGCACGTAGGGATCGCCCTCGTGTCCGTAAGAGCCTGCGGCGTAAATGATATCCTCCGCGCCGATGGGGGTACGGTCGATACCGTTTACGTAACGTGTATTGGTCTCCTTAATGTTACGGGCAGCCACGATATAGGTCTTGTAGACCTCCTTCTGCTGCAAGGCAGGATCGGTGGCGCGCACGTTCAGAATATAGTTGTTGTCGCACAAGATATTGTGGGTAAGCTGGCTGGAAATGTGCTGCACGTAGATAAAGGTGGTGCCGCTGTAGCGTTTACGAAGTGCCACGGTATAGGGGTCTCCCTCCGCGAACAGGTCGTCATTCTCCCCCTTCACCGCGCCATAGGACTGCTCTACCACTACGTTTTCGTAGCACTTCCAGTTGGAAGTAGATCCGTCAAAGTAGATACCCACCAGCATATGGCCGAGACCGTTACCCGTATTGTTGGTCATCATCACGTAATTGTGATGAACGAGGTTAAACAGCTCGGTGTACGCCGCGTCGGCGTTACAGCCGGTCAGGTAGATGGCACCGCCGTCACCGATCTCGTGCATAAAGTTCGCGATGTAGTTATACGCGATCTCCACGTTATACATATGGAAGATGTCACCGGGAATCCAAGTGGTGTTATTGAAGGTATATCCGACGCAAATGCCGCTGTAAGAGCATTTGTCCACTGTATTGTGGGTGATGGTCACATCCTTACCCAGGTTGAGCCAGATGGCCGCGGCGTTGTAATACTCTCTCGCCACGTCATGAACGTAGTTGTCGGTGACCAGGACGTTCTCGATATAGTTTTTTTCTTTCTTCCAAAGCTTTTCCTTAGTGGCGTCGCCCAAGTGAATGGCACTGCCGCCCAATCTCACGAAGGTGTTGCTCTCAAAGATCAGGTTTTCCAGCTTACCTCTGCCGAAAATGGCGCGAGCGCCCAGCTCCTCGAAGGTGCAATCCGTTACGGTAAGGCCGAAGCAATCGTCCATCAAAATGGCAGAGCGGTCAAAGGCACTCTGACTCCAACCGTCCGAACCGTCGTTGAGAAGCTCGCCCATACCGCCTTCGGTGCCCACATTCATACAGCCGTCGTTGTGGGAGAGGAAGTCGTCGTCCATACCCGTGAAGCGCAGGTTGGAGACGGTGATACCGGCGGCACCGTCGATGTATAGCATATAATCGTTGGTGGCGCGCGCGAAGGTCTTATCCTTCACGCCGCTTTCGCTGTAATAGTACACCTTGCCCGTGTAGTGATCGTAATAGAACTCACCCTCGGAATCCACGTAGGAAAGGGCGCCCTTCATATGTACGTATCTGCCTGTCATGGCGTAGTTTTGATGAACGTAATAGTTGCGGTACTCGTCCTTTTCAAGGTAGACCGCCACGTGAACGTCGCCGTTGTTGTCTGTCACGGTGTCGTCGTAATCCACGCCCGCCAGATGGATGATGTTGTACCACCACTGCCCTGCCAGATGCATTTCGGGGCCGTAGTCCTCCAAGGCGTAGCGGAACCAAGTCTCATCCGCGATCTTCTCGGCGGCAAGAACCAACCCGTCCTCCAGCGCCGCTTTGCCCGCCGCGTCGGCGGCGATATACTTTGCCAACAGATCGTTGTAGGCGACCATATTTCTCTTTCTGCCCGCCTCCATCGCCTCGCGCAGGTCTCCCACGATCTCCTCATGGAGATAATACTTTGCCTCCGCCCGCGCGGTGGTCTCTACCATAGGCAAATAAGGATCGAAGTCGATGGTCTGGAGCGCGGCGATGGTATCGCGTAGGGAAATAAACGCCGCTCTGTAGGCCTCGTCGTCGGGATAGGTCTTCGGCTCTACGGACTTAAACGCCGTCTTTTTGGCAGAGGCGCTACCCGTCAAGCGGTTATACTGCCCTTTCAGATCAGAAATAACCAGATGGCGAAGCTTATAGCTTTCGTACGCCTCCACAAAGACCTCATCCGCGGAGGAACAGGTGGACTGCAGATTCAAGGTGCCCGTGCTGACCTGCTCTTCCATTTCCATCAGGGCGAGGAACTTGATCTTATACCGTTCAAAGGAAGCGATCAGGTCGGGACGAGAGGAGGGATAATCGGCCTTACTGTCAGCCGTCAGACGCCCCGCTCGGTACAGCTGGTACGCCCTGCCCCAAGGTCCGTCGTAGGTACGCTCGTAAACGGTAGTGTGCGTGTCCTCGTCATAGGAGAAGCGACCGCCCGAATAAGACAAGTCCGCCATTTTCCCATCCACGTAGAGATAGCGGAAGCAAGGGTAAGAGCCGTCCGCCTCCTTGTCAAGCTGACACACCCAGACGTTATCGGCGTATTCGGTAAAGCTCTTGTTGATATTTTTCGTGGTGGTCAAGGTGCTCTTTCCGTTCGCCGAGGTAATCTCCAAAAGGCCGTAGCGATAGGGCATCTCATCGCCCTTAATCGTTTGGGTTTCGTAAACACCGTACTCTCCGTCCGCCAGCAAAAGGATCACGCGGGTGGGAGTGTTCGCTTTTGCCAACAGTTCTTTACATTTCACAAGTCCCTGCGCAAAGCCGCGATAGGGGGTATCCTTACTTCCGTTTCCGTCTGCCTTTGCGGCGGCATCCACGTAAACAGTCACTTTTTCATAGCATTTTTCAACGGCTGATTGAATACGGCTGTACGTATCCGCGCTGGCGCGCACCGTATCCTTGCCCTTCATATGCTCGTATACGCCGAAAAGGGTAGAAGGGTCGAGGGTATCATTTGCCAGGTCCTTGTAGTACACCGTCTCCGTGCCGTCGGCGGCCTTGAGCTTCACGTAGCCGCGAACAAGCACGTTTGTCAAGCCAACCTTCTTTTCCACGTTGTCGTAAAGGACGGTGACCGCAAAGGTGTCGTCATCCACAAAGAAGGAGGTGTTACGCCCTGAAACGGAGTCGTAGCCCACGATCCTATAATCGTAGTTTTCACCCGTCAACAGGGGCAACTCGTTTTTGCCCACGTTGACAACGGCGCCGATCTCCACGGCAAAGCCGTTTTGCGCCATAGCGCCGGCGGCGTCGCCGTTCCACTTGAAGTAATAGCGAATGCCGTCCTCGGCGCCCTTGCGCACGCCAAGCCCCTCATAGCCTACCCAAATGGCGGCCAGCTGCTTCGCGAAGTACGCGGCCGCCTCCTTCTTGGTCATGGTAAAGGACATATCGGCGTAGGCGGCATACAGAACGTCTGCGGCATCCCCCAGATCCTTGATGTACCCTTCCAGAACACCCACATCGATGTCGTAGAAGTAGACCAGATCGGCAAAGCGGTTTTGCAAAAGCTCGTTCCGACTCAAGGCGCGGTCATACACACGGACGGAATATGCCGTGCCCGCCAGTCCCACCAGAAGCTGGAACATATTGCCCGATTGCTCGGGCGTGCGGTAAGTGCCCTTGTCAATATCGTAGGTGCTGATATGACTCGCGTTGCTGTAAAAGAGATACTTAGAGGCATCGTCTATCAGGCTATGGGCGATGGAATAGCTCATGACGTCGTGAAGCCCCAGCCCCTTCCACGCGGTATCCGCGTGATGGTACTTGTAGCCAAGACTGCTGATGGTGCCGCTTTCGGTGTAGTACCAGCGTCTTTCCATCTGTCCGTCCTTACCCGTGGGTCGATAGCAGGCAAACTGCAAAGCGCGGAGCGGTCCGATGGCAATGCTGATATTATGATGGGTGCCCGTGGGACTCACATCGTCCACGTAACGCGCAAGCGCGCCGTTTTCATCCGTCGTGGAAATGCCAACGGGATTATATACGAACTCTACGGTGTAGTCCTTTCTCGGCAGGGCGGTAGCGGGCAAGTACATACCGAAGCCGCTGTCGGCCTTATAGGCGGCGAGATCCTTGACAACGGTATAGCCGCCCGCCTCGTTCTCGGCAAAGCCGCCGCGCAGGGCAACGAACTCCGAGGGGTCAACGGCATTCAACCAGTTGATAGTCCCCGCCGCGTCGTAAGAGCCGGTAGAAAGACCGATATAAGCGGTGGCAAGGAAGGTGAGGCCGTTCGTCACGTACAGGGTGTCCTCGGGATCCACGCCGGAGGTGAAGGAGGCGATCAAGGATTCCATCGTGGACTCCACGGCCTTCCTATCCCCCGTCACGCACATAGTGCTGATGTTTTCCGCGAGCACCGTGCGGATGCCTGCCCCCAAAGTCGTGTACTTTGAAGGGTCAATACCGTGATAGGCAAGAATATCAACGAGCGCGTTCTGCTTCTTTTCCGCCTCGGTCAAGGGTGCGTCGTACACGCGAACGGCGTAAAAGACGCCGCCCATACCGTTGAAGAGAGAAAAGGCGGGAACGTCGTTCTTGGCGTCGGCGCGCATGGCATCCAGCTCGGCCACCGTATAGGTCTTGGCGGAAGCGTAGGACACCCCCGTGTTATAAGAGATCAGATAGCTGACCTTACCCGCGCCGCTCACACTCTTGGTATAGGAGGCAACGATGCCCATTTCCTCGCCCGCGGACTCATAGGCCTTTCTGTAAGCGTACTCCTGGCTACCGGCGTACTCGTTGGTATAGCCCAGCTTGCCCGTAATGCTCCAACGCATACAATAGCTGTCGTTTTTGATCAGATTATAGCCCGAGGGCATCCAAAGGCCTTGAAGCAGATCCAGACGGACAGCGCCCACGTTATAAGCATAGCAAGCGTCCGCGTCGATCATATCAAGCCTTGCGCTGTGCTCTACCGTGAATTGGGCAAGCGCCGCCCAAGCGTCGGGAAGATTCAAGCCGATGGGCTTGCACTGTCCCGCGTATTCCGTATTGGTCTTGGCGGTCAGGTGATAGCCGAAGCCGCTCGTTTCCTTCACAAAATCCACGGCGCCGAGGGTGTCGCGCAAAACGATATCCGTCGCTCCCGTGGCGTCCATCTTGTTTTTCCATTTTTTATTCGTCAGATCCACGGTAGCGTCGTCGCCATAGGCGGTATAAAGGCCGATGAGGCTACCGCCGTTAGCCGTCTTCGCGCCGTCCGCGCCCACGTACAGAGCGTCGTAGGCGGTAAAGCCGTTCGTCCCCGTGGGCGCCGTCTCCGTCGAGACGCTCTGCGTCTCATCCTTTGGCAGGGTCTCCTCCGCCGAAAGGACGGCGACAGGAAACAGAGACAGAACGGTGCTGAGCAACAAAAGCAGACTAAGCACTCTTTTTTTCATATGCTTTTCCTCGTTTCTTTAACAAATTCTTACCGCTTCGGCTGTCAAACGGGATAAAAAAAGCGCACGCAAACAAGAGCCTTTCGTTCTCGTTTCGTGCGTCTCCACTTCTCTGCACTTTTGCGTCGGGCCGGAATCGATCCACGCCTTCTACCGCGGTAAGCAAATTATAGCATAAAAGTTACCGCTTGTCAATACCCCAAAAAGAAAGAGATCCCCGACGCGCGCGAGGGTCCTTGAGACTCATCCGAAGAAGCGCGCCTCCACCGCGGCGCAGAGATAATGATAGACGGGAAGATGCAACTCTTGCACCTTGAAGGTCTCCCTTTCGGGCACGCGGACGCACACGTCGGAGACGGAGAGAAGCTTACCCCCGCCCTCTCCCGTAAGGGAAAGCACGGATATCCCCAAGGCGCGCGCATACAGAAAAGCCACCCTTGCGGCGCTTCCGCGAGGGTGGCAAAAAAATATTAATAATTGTTGTCGTACAGCACGTAGGGGTCGCCCTCGTGTCCGGAAGAGCCTGCGGCGTAGATGATGTCCTCCGCGCTGACGGGAATACGGTCAACACCGTTTATATAATGAGTATTCCGCTCAAAGATGTTGCGGTCCTCAACGATGTATTCCTGGTAGACCTCCAGCTCTTGCTTTTTAGGATCGGTGGCACGCACGTTTATAACGTAGTTGTTGTCAAGAAGATTATTGTGCGTGATCTGACCGAGAATGTGCTGCATATAAATGACGAAGGTCCTTCCGAAGCGATTGCGCATAGCGGTCAGATACTTCACGTCATCCTCGTCGGTCAGGTCGAAGCCCTCGTCCTCGCCCTTCACGGCACCGTAGGACTGCTCTACCACTACGTTCTCGTAGGCCTTCCAGTTGGAGGCGGAGCCGTCGAAGTAGATACCGCAGACCAGGTGTCCGAGGCCGTCACCCGTTTGATTGGAGAGCAGGATATAGTTGTGATGCAAGAAGTTAAAGTAGCCCTCCATCTCCTTGGTGGCGTTACTACCCGTCAGGTAGATACCGCCGCCGTCACCGATGTTCTGCATGAAGTTGGTCACGTAGTTGTAGGCGACCTCCACGTTCTCGTGGTTGCAGAACTCCTCGCCCGGATCCTTCTTGGACAAGGTATAGGTAAAGCCAAGGGCGATACCCGACCAGGACACCTTATCCACCGTGTTGTGGGTCACGGTCAGGTTTCTGCCGTAGTGGATCCAGATACCCGCAGAGGGGAAATAGACCCGTCCCACGTCGTGGACGTAGTTGTTGGTCACGGTCATGTTCTCCACGCTGTTCGTGCCCGTTTTCCAGTGTCGCTCGGCGGTGCCGTCTCCGATATGGAGCGCGTTACTGCCAAGTCTCACAAAGCTACAGCTCTCCACCGTCATGTTCTCGATGACGCCCCTGCCGAAGATGGCACGGACGGGCAGCTCAAAGAAGCTGCAATCCAGAATGTCGATGCCGTAGCAGGAGTTGATGCAGATCACCGAACGGTCGTAAGCATGGTTTTCGATCTCAAGGGAGCTTTTGGGCTTGCCGTCCGCGCCCGTACCGGGGTAGGAGGTACAGCCGTCGTTATGAGACAGGTAATCGTCGTCCATACCCGTAAAGCTCAGGTCGGTAAAGGAAACACCCTTGACGCCGTTCAAAATGAACATATAGTCGCTTGTGCCTCGGGAGAAGCTCTTTCCCTCGGTGCCGCTCTCACTGTAATAATACAGCTTACCGGTCAACTCGTCGTAATAATACTCATACTCCGAATCCACGTAACAGAGGGCGTCCTGCATACAGACGTATCTGCCCGCGTTGGAGTAGCCCGCGCGGATCGTGTAGTTGAAGTACTCATCAAGCTCAAGGTAGATGGCGACGTGGGTATCGCCGTTTTCGTCCACTACGGTGTCACCGTAGTCCACGCCCGCCACGTGAATGATGTTGGCCCACCACTCGCCGTTCAGACGCATCTCGGGGCCGTAGCCCTCAAGGGCGTAGCGGTACCAGGTGTCCTCCGCTACTCTTTCGGCGGCCTTGGCGAGATCCGCCTCCATGGCGACCTTTTCCTCGGCAGTGGCGGCCTGATATTTCTTGAGAAGCTCGTTATACGCCTTTAGCTGTCTTGCGCGACCGGCCTCCATTTCGGCACGCAGGTCGCCCACCACGTCCTCGTGGAGGTAATACTTCGCCTTTTCCACCGAGTCGGTCTCGACCATAGGGGCGTAAAGGACTATGCTGCTTCCCACCTTGCTATCGGCGCGAATCTGCTTTTTCAGCTCGTCAAATTTAGCCACGTAAGCGGCATTATCGACGTACTGCGTGGGCGTGATCTTGTCGAAGGCCGCGTCCGCTTGTGCATGGGTACCGGGGTAGCTGTTGTACCACGCCAGTATATCGTCCAGTGCCAGACGACCCATCTTGTAATCCTCGAAGCATGCCAGATAGAGCTCGGAGGGCTTCTTGATCCTGGGCTTGGAGTTTGCGGTCAGGCTCCCTCTCTTGTACTGATACTCCATATCCATGAGGGCCAAGAATTTCTCCCTGTACAACTTGAAGGAGTCGTCGAGATCCTTGCGCTCGTAGCCGCTCTCGGTGTCGGCGGTCAGCGTGTTTTTCTTGTAAAGCTCGTACGCTCTGCCCCAAGGACCGTCGTAGGTATGGTCATACTGAGAAAGATAAGGATTATCATCCACGGAATAACGGTCGGTGGAGTACGCCACGTCCGCCAGCCTGCCGTCCACGTAGAGGGTACGGAAGCAGGGATATTCGCCGTTTTCCTTATCGAGCTGACATACCCATACGTTGTCAGCGTACTTGGTAAAGTCTTCGGTAAGGCCCTTGGTGGTGGTCAGGGTGCTGTTGCCACTGACCGAGGTGATCTCAAGCGTTGCGTATTCGTAGGGCATATCGGCGGCAGACAGGCTTTGCACCGCATAAACGCCGTATTCGCCGTCCGCCAGGATCAAGCGATAGCGAGAAGGCACGTTTGCAGTCTTTAGCTGTTGCTTCGCCAGGGCAAAGCCGTCGGCAAAGCTACGGAAGGGTGCGTCCTTCGAGCCGTTTCCTCCCGCTTGCGCGGCGGCATCCACGTAAATGCGGATCTGCTCGTAGCACCGCTCCGCGGCGGTCGTCACGCGGATGTAGGTCTCGGCATCCTTGCCAAGGCTGTCACTGCTCTTAAACCAATCGTACACGTAGAACAGGTTATCCAAGCGGCCGCCTTCCCCTACGGAGGGCTCGACGTAATATACGGTTTCTTCACCATTTGGCGCAACCAGCCTGACGTAGCCGCGCACGAGGACCTGCGTGAGGCTTGCCGCCTTGTCCAAATTTTCGTAGCGCACGGTCACGGCAAAGGTGTCGTCATCCGTAAAGAAGGGGGCGTTTTTGCCCGATACGTTGTCGTAGGCGTTGATCTTATAGTCGTACCCATCCGCACTCAGGGCGGGGGCCAGGCTTTTGCCCACGTTTACCAATGCGCCCACCTCTACGGTGTAGCCGCTCTTCACCATGGCGTTCACGCCGTCGATATTGCAGGCGAAATAGTAGCGGATGGCATCGCTTTCCGCCTTGCGGACACCCATGCCCTCAAAGGCAAGCCAAGCCTCCGTTATGCCCCGCACCATGCGCTTCTCCGCTTCCTCTGCGGTCAAGGTAAAGGGGATCTCCGCGAGGGCTCTGAACAAAAGCTCCGCCGAGCTTCCCATCTCCGCGACTACCTGTCCGATCACGGCGGAATCGATGCCGTAATAATAGACCAAGTCCGCCACCTTGTTTTGGAGGAGCTCGACCTCAGTCAAGGCGCGGTTGTACACGCGGACAGAGTAGGCGGTACCCGCCACACCCAGCAGCAGCTGGAACTTGTTGCCCGCCTCATCGGGGCTTACGTATTTTTCCGCGCCGACCTGGTTGACCCAAAAGTTCTCGGCGTTGCTGTAAAGCTGATACGTAGACGAGCCACCCGACGCGAGCTTGTGGGTGATGGAGAAGCTCATGACGTCGTACATGCCGATCTTGCCCCAGGTATAGTCACAGACATCCTGCTTATAGCCGTTTTGACCGTAATCGTCGGTAGCGTGATAGAACCATCTTTTTTCAAGAGCGGAGGTGGGTGCGTTAATGTTATCGCAGCTATTCACCATGGCACGCAGAGGGCCGATGGCAATGCTCGCGCCGTGGAAGATGTTGCCCACGTTACTGATGGCGTCCACGTAACGCGTCAGGGTGCCGTCCTCCTGTCTTTCGGAGATGCCCACGGGATTATAAACGAACTCCACCGTGTAGTCCTTGCGAGGCAAGGCGGTAGCAGGCATATAAATACCAAAGCTGTAGTGCTTGCGCCAAAGCTGTGAAAGCTCTAAGGCGGTGGGGTTTTCCACGTCGCCCTTGACCTCATCAAGAGTCTTGACAATGGTGAAGCCGCCGTTCTCGTCCTGCTGATAACCGCCCTTGAGGGTGGCCGCCTCGGCAGGATTTAAGGCGTTGAACCAGCTGATGCTTTCTCCAACGAAGGCACCGGTGAAGAGGCCCTTATAGGCGGAGGCAAAGAAGGTCAAGCCATCCGTCACGTACATAGAGCTTTCAAGGTCGATCTCCTCGCCAAAGGAGTCTATCATCTCCTCTAAGGTCGTCCCCACCTTCTCCTTGTCATCGGTGAGGGGGAGGAGCGAGATAACGCTGTCGATGACCACCCATTTGCTACTCTCTAAGGAGGCGTATTCGGTCACGTCCACACCCGCATAGGCAAAAACGTCCACTGCGGCGTTGTGCTGCTTCTCCGCCTCGGTCAAGGGCGCGTCGTACACGCGAACGGCGTACATGGTGCCGCTCATACCGTTGAACAGAGAGAAGGCGGGCGTTTTATTGCTCTTGGCGGCCTCCTCGCGCATTGCTTGGATCTCGGCGGCGGTGTAGGTCTTCGTGGCGGGATAATTCACGCCCGTGTTATAGGTGATCAAGAAGCTGACAGTGCCGTTTGCGGCAACAGACTTGGTGTAGGTGGCGACCAGAGCACTGATCTTGCCCACAGCCAAGTAGGCGTTGCGGTAGGCAAACTCCTGGTAGGCGGTGTTATAAGCACTGCTTCCCTGTGCCCAACCGGAGACCTTGCTACTGATCTGCCAGCGCATACAATAGGACTGCACGTCAGCCAGATCTCCCTTACCGGCCATCCACATACCGTGCAGAACGTCGAGACGGATGTAAGAGAACTGCTTTGCCAAGGCCTCCTTGCCCGCCATCATATCAAAGCAGGCGGTCTGCTCCACCGTAAACTGATCGAGAGAGGCCCAGGCGGCGGGCAGAGTCAGGCCGATCTTTTCGTGGTTGCTTATCACCTGATCCTTGACCATATGGTAGCCAAAGCCGCTCTCCTCCTTGACGAAGGAGATGGCATCGGAGGTGTCGCGCAAAACGGCGTCCGTCGCTCCCGTAGCGTCCATCTTATTTTTCCATTTGGCACCCTCGACATTCACCGAGGCGTCGTCGCCGTAGGCGGTATAAAGGCCGACAAGGCTACCGCCGTTGGCAGTTTTCGTGCCATCAGCACCCACGTACAGCGCGTCGTAGGCGGTAAAGCTGTGACTGCCCGTCGGTGCCGTTTCGGTATCGGTCAGACTTCCCGCGTCTTCACTTTTGGGAACCGCCGTATCCGCGGCGACCCCCAGCACGGGAAATACGGTGAGAAGCGTACTAACCAAAAGAAGCAAACTGAGAATTCTCTTTTTCATCACGTTTTCTCTTTTCTCTTTTTTTGCCGTCTCTCCGAAGACAAAACGGCCATTGCTTCATCATTATATCATATTTTCATGCTTTTGTCTATACAAAAAATTGTTCATTTCCAATAAATAGTTGTACAAAATGCGATTTGCCCCTCCTCATTCCTTTTTCTCCTTGCAACATTTTGAAACGCAAAAGAAACAGCCGCCCTCGCGGAGTTTGATCACATACGGCTCGTTTCCGCCTGCTTGATGAAGGCCTCCTGCTCCGCTCTCGTCAGCTTGGTGAAGTAGGCATTCCAGCCGCAAACGCGCACCTGCAGGTTTTCGTACTTTTCGGGATTTGCCACGGCGTCGCGCAGAACGTCTGCGTCAAACACATTGCCGTGGAGGGCAATGCCACCCTTCTTAAAATAGGTGGCGAGAAGCCCGTAGAAGGCGGCAAGGCCGTCCTCCCCCGACACGGCGGAGGGGTGAAGCACCAAGTCAAGCACCGTGCCGTTGGGAAAGGCGGCGTGATCCATTTTCGTCACCGAGCCGATGAGCGCGGTCACGCCCTTTTTGTCCATGCCGACGGTCGCGCAAAAGTTTTTCGAAAGAGGCTCCCCCGCCCGTCTGCCGTCGGGGGTCGCCATGGTTTTCTCACCCATGGGATAGCAATGATCGATGGTAAAGCAGGATGCCTTGAAGACGCCGCCACGGCCGTTGGGGCGGTTATTGGTCAGCGAAGCACAATGATCCGCAAGCCAAACGGTGATCTCATCCGCCACGGGATTGTTGCAGCCGTATTTTTCAGGCAGACGCAGAACGCGCTGACGCAGCTCCTCTCTTCCCTCCCAATCGTTTTTCAAAATTTCGCCCAGCTCGGTGAAGGAAAGGGCTTTTTCCTCATATACCAGCCGCTTCACCGCCGCGATGGCATCCACCAAGGTGGCGATAGAGTAGTAATACAAGGAGCTGTTGTTGTATTTCGCGCCGCCCTCGTACACGTCCACGCCCAGCGCGACGCTTTCATCGTATTGCATCGACAGGATAGGGTCGGGGCCGCACTCACCGTAGTGCTTTTCAAGCTCTACGATATAATTCATGCCTTTTTCCGCCATGTAAGCGATCTGCTTTTTCACGGCCGTGAGAAATTCCCCGTAGGTGGCGGGCTCGCCCGTGTCGATGCCGTAAGTCACGCCGTTTGCATGGTCCTTGCCACCCGTAAACAGAAACTCCGCCACCTTGCCAAGGCTGATGCCGCCATTACCCGTGCATCCGATCTCCTTGCCCCATACGGCGGGCTCGTAGCAGCCGATGGGCAGATAGTCCCACACGTCTCTTTCAGCGATACCCACACGCAAAAGCGCGTCTTTTGCTACCCTATCGTTTACAAAAACGAAGGAGGAGTTGCCCCGTCTGATGCAATCCAGCACACGCAACGTAAGCTCTTTCGGCGTTTTATCGCACACGCGCACGTGGATCTTGGGGCTATGAACGTTCAGCTCGTCGAACACATCCACGATGAGATCAGTGACATCATTCGTCACGTCATTGCCGTGTTCGTCCTCGCCTCCGATACAAAAGGGCAGGCCGAAGGGGACGTTCATGGCAAAAAACTTATAGAGAAAATAACGAAGCATCTCACGCAGCTCCTCATGGGTGTACCGTCCCGCGGCAAGATCGGCCTCATAAAAGGGCGTGAGAAGCACGTCAAGCCGCCCAAGGGTGCGCACGCGCGTGCCTGCCACGTATTCGTGAAGATAAAAATACAAAATGAGCAGCTGCATCGTCTCGTAGGTAGTTTCGGGGGCGCGGGTGGCAATGGCACGGAGTGCTCTCGCGTTTTCCGCACTGCAGGGCTCTATGGCATCCGCAAGCCTCTCCGCCACACGCATCATACTGCGGAGCACGGTGGCGCAGGTGTCATAAAACTCTCTTTGCTTTTCCGAAAGTCCCCCTCTTGCGGCGGCCGCATTCACACGGGCAAGAAGACCCGAAAGCCCGAGAGACACAAGGGCACGGGAGTTGGGGGAGGTATGACCGAAGTCCTCGCCTCCCGTATAAGCATAAGCCTCGCGCCACGCCTTTGACACGGTTTCGGTCTCGACGGGCAAATATTTCCTTTTCACGGCGGTAACGGCGCGCCATCTCTGTCTTTTCATCAGGTCACCGCTAAAAAGCTTTTCTTGAAAAACGTCCTCGGGGGTGATGGCAATGGGCGCATTCTCCGCGAGAAAAGCAAAGGTATCCGCCTTTACGCGGGCACAGGACGCGCCCGTCGCCTCCATCTCCGCCAAGGCGGCACTCAGGGCTTTCTCCGTCAAGCCGCTTCCCTCGATCCAAGCAACCCGTTCAAATTGCTTTGCCAGCTTTTCTTTCTTCTCTTCAAAGCGTGCGAACATAAAGCACCTCCTGTTTTTTCTGCCTTTATTATACGGAGCGGTAGGAAAAACTGCAATAATTATTCTATACCGCTTGACTTATTCGAGCTTTTTTGTTATACTGTTTTTGCAAAAAAACGACTTTATTTTTCGAGGTGCGTGATGGAGTTTTTTGAAACACAGCCCGTAGCCACGGGCATCGTAGCGGCCGTTCTGGTAAAGAAAGGACAGGGAAAGCCCGTCCACAAAAACCGTCCCTCTCACGGTCTTGCCTATAACGAGGGCAACGGCTGTGTATTCCGTTTTGAAAACGGAAAAAGCCTTGCCTGTGAGCATGGGGACTTGATCTATTTGCCCAAGGGCAGCAATTATACGGTGGAAATAAGAAAAGATATACCGGGAGCAGTAAAAGCATCAGACGGCACCTATGCCATCAATTTTC
The DNA here is from genome assembly GCA_045644045.1 of Eubacteriales bacterium. GTDB lineage: Bacteria > Bacillota > Clostridia > Oscillospirales > CAG-272 > UBA1740. The sequence continues at coordinate 39,224 of JAZRGD010000087.1, read as the reverse complement.
AGCTTTTGGGTCGGGAGACGGGTGCGCCCTTCGTGGTGCATATAAAGGGACGGGACGAGATGCTCTCCCTCTTTTCCCGTGCCGTTTCGGCGTGGAGCAAGAAAAAAGCGGGGTATCCCGAGGAATGCTTTTCTCTTTTATACCGCATCCTGCGCCTTTTACGCAAGGAAACCGAGGTATACACACCTCTCTCCCGCACCCTCGTCACTCTCGCACCCGCCCTTTCCTATATCGAGGAGAACTACACGAGCAAGACCATTCCCATCGAGCGGCTCGCTTCCCTTGCGGGAATCAGCCAGCCTTATTTTCGCCGCCTGTTTGAGGCCGCCTTTTCTGTACCGCCTGCGGTGCATATCCGTACCCTCCGCTTAAAGCGCGCCGCCGAGCTTCTGGCCACGGGGGAATATACGGTAACAGATGCCGCGGTGCTTTCGGGCTTCGCGGACACCTCCTATTTCAGCCGTGAATTCAAGAAGTTCACGGGTCTCGCGCCCAAGGATTTTCTTCTTGGGAAGAATTAAAGCACACGAAAAAAAGGAACCTTATCCGCCCCTTCGGGACACCTTCCAAAAAGGGGAAGGCTATGACCGCAAGGTCATCGGATAAGGTTTCTTTTTTGTTATTTACTGCCGTTTACTACTGCTTATTTGAAAAATCCCAGCATATCGCCCGACTCAATGGCTTCAAGAAGCATGAGCATACGGGGCAGATGGAAGGGGCCCTTGAAGATGTTGCCCTTGAGGTAGTTGGCAGGGGTGGCATCGTAATGCAGGTAGCCGTACCACTCGCCGTGCTTCTCATCGCTGAACTTATCGAAGGCGAAGGCAAGAAGGCTCTCGTAGGCTTCCTTATATTTGTCCTCACGGAAGATCTCGTAGGCCATACGGTTGGCGAGGATGGCCTCGTTTTGCGGCCACCAGAGCTTCATATCCCATTCAAGGGCAGAGGGAGGATACCCCAACGCATCGGTGAAGGCGATAATGCCGCCGTGCTTCCCGTCAAGGCCGATGGGCATGGTGATGTCGATGATCCTCTTCGCGGCGACAAGAGCCTCCTCGTTTTTGCCAAGCAGACCCTCCACCATCAAAAACCAAGCGGTCTCAAGGGAGTGGCCGGGGTTGACAACACGCCCCGCAGGGGTGTTGACAAAGCCTCCTTCGAGAGAAACGCTTTCAAGCAAGACCCCCGCCTCCTCCGAAAGATAGCCGCCGTGCAGTACCTCGTCGGTGTAAGCACTTGCCAAGGCGTTGTACTTGGTCGGGTCGGGAGCGCACTCGGCCATGCTTCTGGCAGTAGCCATCATGATCATCACGGGAGAAAGCGCCTTGCCGGGCGTGGTAAACTTGGGAGGATTGAGGGAGGGATCGTCAAAGCAACGCTTGGCGATGTCAAAATACTTCTCGGCTCTCGCCCATGCCTCGCTGTCGCCCGTGGCCTTGTAATACTGGGCACAGCCGATGGCGGCAAAGGTCTCGCTGAAATAATATCTTCTCTTTTGGATGCCCTTGCCCTCTCGGGTAACGGTAAAGAACAGTCTGCCGTCCTTATCCTCACAAAGAGGGATAAAATCGTAAATGGTCTTGGCTGCGGCTAAATATTCCGCCTTCTTTTCGATGTGGTTATAGGCCTTGGAGAAGGTCCAAAGGGCGCGCCCTTGGAACCACACGCTCTTCTCGTATCCGTATACCTTACCCTCTCTGTCAAGGCAGGTGAGGATACCGCCGCACTCTCTGTCGATGGCGTCGCCCAGCCAGAAGGGCAATACGTTTTCGGTCAAATACTTTTTAAAATCCATGTTATTTACCTCCGAAATGTAATCTTTTGTTGACTTTTAAAGAGAAATACGGGTAGCAACCGTTTTGTACTGTCCGTCCTCGGCAAACCAATGGGACATCATCACATCCCCGTCAGAAAGGAGGACTGCACCCGGCTGACCGAACTTGAGGAAGGAAAAGATCTCGGCCATTTTGGTATCCTTCATAATGGGTGTCTTGGGCTCCCACACCACCGCCTCGTCTACCACGCGCCATTTTCCTTCGGAGAGGTCAATGACGTAGGCATAGATGCCGGGACGGTCGGTATCGCGACGCACGGCGTGCAGGGCAAGAAGACGCTCGCCGCCGATGGCGCAAACGGAAGATGCCTGACCTTTCACACCCGTGCTTTCGGGTGCTGTCCAGCTCTTGCCACCGTCAAAGGACAGCGTGTAATGATTGGCAAGTCTTTCGCCCGTGGTCACATCCTCGTTCCAACCGATACAAACGACGGTGCCCGAGGCGAGCTGACACATTCTCTGCTCATAGCAGGTGACCTGTCTCGGGGAGAAGTCCATGCAAACGGTGTCGTCATTCCAAGTCCTTCCCTCGTCGTGGGACACGAGAGCGCGGCCGCAAAGCGCACCGTGCATTTTGCCCTCCCAATCGGGGAAGCCGGTGATGGGCGTGATCCAGCTACCGTCCTTCAGAACGGTGATGGGGGCAGAGGCTTCTACGTGAGGCCCCCAGGCGCAAGCGATCTTGTTCATCTCGCCAAAGGTCTCGCCGCCATCCTTGGACAGGGCGTAGAACACGAAATCATCCAAAACGCCGCCGTTTTCGGGGTTGCCGATGGGAAGGGTGGGGTCGTCGCGCAAATAAGTATATCCCATAGCCACGATACGACCGTCGGGCAGTGCTGTGAGCTTAGCGTAATCGGTAAGCTTATTTTCCTCGCCCTTAAGGTCCAGCATGGCACGGGGGGTGCTCCAGCTCTTGCCCCCGTCGGTGCTTTTGGCGATACAGGCGGTGCTGTCCACGCTCTCAAAGGCCTGGCCGATGGCGAAGGCGGCAAGCAGGGTGCCATCCTTTTTCTCGGCGATATTCGGGAAAAAGCTGTGTCTGCTACAAAGCTGAGGCAGGGGATTTTCGTAAATGATAGAGGAATGAAGGACCTTCATTTTACTGTCTCCTTTGTTTTTTAAGTGGAATGCCCTTTTATTTTATCAAAAAATCCGCCGTATTTATATGCTTCCATTGCTTATTTTTTTATTTCTGTTGCTTTTTTTGAAAAAAAGTGTTATACTATCCGAAAAAAGGGAGGCGGTCAAATGAATATCTCCTATCATGAGGTGGGGCGAGACCCCCATTACAAGATATGGCACTTTACGGATGCCAATACCGTCATATATACCTACTCGAACGGCGGCAGCATCGTGTTTCAGGACGGCGTGTACCCCATCGAGGCGGGCGTGCTTTGCTTCATCGCCTCGGGTAAGCTGCATTACACCATGCCCGCCGAGCCTGCCGTCTACGACAGAAGTAAGATATTTTTACCCGACACCCAAAAGCACGCCCTGCTCTCTCTCTTCTCCGACTCCTCCGACTTTTTCCGTCTCTTTTCCCAAAACAACGTGGTGTTCGCCCAAGTGCCGCCCGAAGAACGTGCGGCGGTGGATGCCCTGTTCGCGGAGGCGAAAAGGGCAAAGGAGGAGGGCACGCACGAAAGATTTTATTCCTGCTTCTTCCGTCTGATGATCTGCATAAAGGAGCATGCCGCCATCTCCATTCCCACACCGCGCGGTGCTCTCTCTCGCGCCATCGATTACATCAACAAGCGTTACGCCGAAAGCATCACCTTGGAGGAGATCTGCGCCCATATCCACACCAGCAAGTATTATTTCTGCCGCAAATTCAAGGAGGCCATGGGCATAACGGTAATGGAGTATCTCTTAAGAACCCGTCTCGCCGCCGCCCGCAGTCTTTTGGCGGACAGTCAGCTCAGCATCAGCCGGATCGCGGAGGAATGCGGCTTTTCGGGTATTTCCTATTTTTGCCAGGCCTTCAAGGATGCCACGGGCGTGACCGCCAAGGAATACAGACGAGAGGCACAGGCAAAGGCATAAAATACAGAAGAAAAAAGAGGCGGCCCTTTTAATTTTTAATGAAGAAAGAGGAAAACCTGCGAAAAATCGCAGGTTTTCCTCTTTCATGCCTGTTCATCGCGCGATAAAATGCTCTACCCTGACCACCTGCGAGAGGCGGATCTCCCAAAGAGTGGCTTGCAGGCTCACGTCCTCCCACGGAGTGTCAAGCTCCGACGAGCGATAGGAAAGGTCAAAGACCCTTCGCCAAGAGGCGCGCAGCATTTCGTCAGTGTAGGCGGTGGGGTGCGTCCGATAGCGGTCGTACTCCGCCCCGTCCCTTGCCAAGAGAGTGCCGCGCATGACCTCGTGCCAGCGATCGAAGTCCGAAAGCAAAAAGCTTCCCTCCTCCGCTTCAAAGGTGATCTGCACCATAGGGGCACCACGAGCACCGTAGCCGCCCTGTCGCAGGTCTCGCCTTTTCCTTTGCCCCTCCCATGTGTGCCACGCCCACACGGGATATCGCACCCCCGCAGGCGGCGCGCAGATGCGCATTTTCATCTCCTCCGCCATAAAGCCGTAGGCGTTAAGGACGTCGGGAAGATCGCGGGCAAAGAGAAATCGCTCGTCCGCGCGCAGCACGCCCGTTTTTTGCATCTGACCAAAGGCGTCGGCGTGTTGAATGGTATAAAGCGTTTCCTTCATTTGCCCACCTCCTTTTTCATCCATCTTACCACAGGGGGAGAAAAAAGTCAAGTCGGCCATGCCGCGATAAAGGAGCGTTTTTGTTAAATACGATCGTTTTTCATATTTACAAAAGAAGGGCCGAAGGGTATAATGGTTTAAGAAGCAACCTGCTTTTGAATCCCAACAAGGAGGAGTCAAAATGAGCTTTCAAGGCAAAACAGCAATTTCTACGGGTGCGGCCTCGGGCATGGGTCTTTTATTTGCGCAGTGCTTTGCCGCTTTGGGCGGTAACGTGGTGATGTGCGACGTGAACGAAAGCGTTCTCGCGGAAAAGGTAAGGGAGATCAATGAAAAGGACGGCGGACGCGCTGTCGGCGTCCTGTGTGACGTACGGGATTACGCGCAGGTCTGCGCCGCGAGAGACAAAGCGGTAGAGACCTTTGGCTCCATCGACGTGATGGCGAATTTCGCGGGCGGAACGGCCGTCAGGATGCGGGGCGTTGACCGTACAAAGCATCCCGAGTTCCCCGACGTTCCCATCGACGTGTACGATTGGGGCATTGACGTCAATTTGAAGGGCCCCTTCTATTTTGCCCACGCGGTCCTAAAGCAGATGAGAGAGCAAAAAAGCGGTCTCATCATCAATATCGGCTCTATCACGGGCGCGGAGGGGGACGGCTTCGGTATGGATTACCCCACCTCCAAGGCCGGACTGATGTACGGTCTTACCAAGTCCATCGCGCAATTCGGGGCGAAATACGGCATCCGATGCGTTTGCGTCTCTCCCGGCCCCGTTTTAACGAGAGCGGCTATGGCGAACATGAAGACCCTTCTCGGCAGAGCCGCCGAGCCGCAGGAGATCATTGACCTTTGCCTGTTCATCGCCTCCGAAAAGGGGCAGTTCATCAACGGCGAGAACATTATGATCGACGGCGGCCGAAACGCTATGAACCGTGCTTGAGATCTTACCGTACAGGAAGGAGAAGAGAAAATGGAATTTCAAGGAAAAACCGCGCTCGTGACGGGCGCGTCGGTGGGTATCGGCAGAGCCGTGGCCCTGACTCTTGCCGAAAAAGGGGCAAGACTGATTCTTTTGGACGTGAATTTTGAAAAGCTGACCGCCGTAAGGGAGGAGCTTCGCGCCTATACCGACGAGGTGCTGATCTATGCTTGCGATATCAGCGACGAGGATAAGGTGAACGCGACGGTGGCGGATGCCGTAACGAGGATGGGCAAGATCGATATTTTGGTCAACAACGCCGCCCTTTGGCATTGCTGGTCAAAATTTCTCGACACACCCACGGCCGAGTGGAAAAGATTTTTGGACGTCAACGTCATGGGCACGGTATACGTGACGAAGGCCGCTCTGCCTCACATGGTAGAGGCAGGCTACGGTCGCGTCATCAACGTGGCGTCGGTGGCGGGTGTGTACGGCAATGCCATGATGGCGCATTATTCCGCCACCAAGGGTGCCGTGATCTCCTTCACCAAGGCACTTGCCAAGGAGGTGGCGGACGCGGGCGTTACCGTCAACGCCGTGTCTCCCGGCACCGTGTCCCCGTCGGACGTGGAGGATATAGACTACCGCCAACCGACCGAGCTTTCTTATATGGGAAGAACGGGCACGGACAGAGAGAACGCCGATCTCATCTGCTTCCTCGCCTCCGAGAGCGCGGGCTACATTACGGGTCAAAGCATACAGATCGACGGCGGCAGGAAAAAGATCTGACAAAGCTCTCCCCTAACAGAGAAAAGGCTTTCGCCACAGGCGAAAGCCTTTTGTATTATTTCATGCACACCTTATCGGCGGAGAGCTTTGCGCCATCCGCGCCAAAACACACCGATACGGCGTTTTCCGTATCCACGGCCAAAGCATCATTACGGCATCGGCAGTGAGGACGGTTGCAAGCATTTTTCCCGCAGTCGCTCCTTATCCGGAGAAAAACGGAACCTTCTCCCCGCGAATACAAAAGATCCGCGAAGCCTTAGCGAGCGCAAATTTATCGCTTGCTTTATAGCTTGGGGGCGTTTTCCTTTCGGTAAGCCACAGGCGACATGCCGCTTTTTTCCTTGAAAAAGCGCGTAAAGGAGGGGGATGAGGAAAAGCCGCACATCTCGGCAATGCGCTCTACCGTGTAAGAGGTGCTTTTCAAAAGGCTGCACCCCTTTTCCCATTTTTTATCGGCAAGATAGGCAGATAGCGTCACCCCCGTTTTCTCCTTGAAAAGATGGCAAAGATAGTGCTTGTTCATGTAAAGCAGGCTACTGATCTCCTCCAGGGAGGTGCATCCGTCCTTTCTGCCGATAATATCCAGCATTTTTTGTACGGTATCCTTGCTTTCCTCTGCCACAGGCACGCCGATATTCTCATAGAGCAGGTGCAACAGGCGCAAAACGTACCCGTGGGCAAAGCCCACGTTTTCCCTTCCGCCCGCATTGCACAGCGTGGCGGCGGTTTTATATATGCCGTCGATCTCGGGCAGGGTCGCGGTAGGAATGGGCGCGCTGTCGAACAACGCCTCCGCCACCCTTTTTAATCCCATGTCGTTGCAAAAGCGCGTGAAGGAATCGGCATCTATCACCAGCTTGTTTCGCACGTAATCGTGACAATCCGCCGAGCGCGGACAGACCAGATGCGTGCGCCTCGCATCTATGACGAAGAGATGCCCCGACTCAAAAAGAAAGGACTTATCGTTTTTTAGGAGCAATCCGTTTCCGCTCACCACCTGTATCAGCTCCACCTCGTTATGCGCGTGATTCCTTTGCACGAAAAGGTCCTTTCCCTGCAAACGATAAAAATATTCGTTGATCTTCAGCATTTTCATTATCCTCCGCCACCATTATACCGCAATTTAAGTTAAAAATTAAGCAATTTCAGTTATTTACATTTCTCAAATTGTTCTTATAATGAAGATAAGAAAATAAAGGAGGCATACCATGGAAAAGGAAGACGTGTCCCTTATCCCCCCTGTATTCGTTACCGAGAAGGACGAGCGATTCTCGCCCGAGGGCAGACTATGGCAATCTGCGCCCTCTGCCGCCGCCACCAAGGGTGGCAGAATTTTTTGCGTATACAGCGCGGACAACCTGTCCGCAGGGGAGACCACCGACAATTATAATGCTTGCGCGTACAGCGACGACGGCGGAGAGCATTACAAGCTTGCCTTCTACGCCTATCACACCGAGGCGGTGCGCATGAGCGAGGCCCTTTTGTTTATGAGCCCCGACGGAGTATTATACCGCTTTTGGACTCAGAGCTATGGGTACTTTGACGGTCGAGGCGGCATTTGGTGCCGCACCTGCCGCGAGCCCGACGCAGACACGCCTGTTTTCGACGGGCCGCGCCGCATTTGCGACGGCTTTATGGCGGACAATCCCACCGTTTTAAAGAATGGCGAATGGATCTTCCCCGCCTCCATATGGACCCATCTTCCCAGCGACTACCATCCCTTCCCCTCCCGTGAGACGGTGTCCGTCTGGTCGTCGCGGGACAAGGGGGAGAGCCTTTCCTTTTTGGGCGGTATTCAGACACCCGCCCCTGATTTCAACGAAAACGCCGTTTTCGAGACCGAGGCGGGAGACGCGGAGGGGATCTATCAAAGGATCTCCGCTTGTATTCATACGTGTAAGGAGGCGAGAGCAAAATGAAAGTGGTTTGCTTTGGCGATCTTCTCATTCATTTCAGCCCCTTGGGGGACGAGCGCTTTGCCCAAGTCGATCTGATGCAGGTCGGCTTTACGGGCGCGGAGGCCAACGTCTGCGCCGCCCTTGGCCTTTGGGGAGAGCATTGCGAATTTTTTACCCGCTTACCCTCCCACGCCTTGGCGGAAAAGGGGCTCCGTTTTCTGAGAGGCTTCGGCATCGAAACGGCGCACGTTCCCCGCGCCACAGGGCGAATGGGAGCGTATTATTTGGAAAACGGTCGCTCCTTGCGCCCCTCGGCCGTCATTTACGACAGAGACGGCTCTGCCTTTACCACCTCTCGCTACACCGACTACGATTGGGATGCGATCTTGGGGGACGCGGATATATTTTACCTCAGCGGCATCACACCCTTTTTGTCGGAAGAGCTGTCCGATTGCTGTCTCTCCGTCTTACAGGAGACGAAAAGACGGGGAATTTCGGTATTTCTCGACTTGAACTACCGCAGTGCCTTGGGCAGTACAGAAAAATTCAGCACCGTTATCGGACGGCTTTTGCCCTACGTTACCTGCTTGATCGGCAACGAGGAGCATTTTAAGGCGACCCTTGGGGTGTCTTCCTCCTATGGTGAGGAGGAGAGAGAGGCGCGCTTGTATGACCTCGCCGCAAGGGTGAGGGAGACCACGGGCATAGAACAGATCGCCATCACCGTGCGCCGCACGCTTTCCGCCGATGAGACGGTGATCTGCGCCGCTCTTTCCCGAAAAGACGGCTTTGCCGTCAGCGCGCCGCGTCGGGTGGCGGTGGTAGACCGTGTGGGAAGCGGCGATGCCTTCTCGGCGGGCTTAGTCTACGCCCTTATCCACGGCTTCGATGCGCAGGAGGCGGTGGATTTTGCTTCCGCCTCCTCGGCCATCAAGCATACCGTTGTCAGCGACGTGAATTTCGCCACCGTAGAGGAGATACGCAGCCTGATGAAAAACAGCCCCTCCGACGTGAGGCGGTAAAGAGAAAAACGGCAACACCGTTACGGGTGACGTCCTTAACGGAGAAATTCCACTTGGAACAGAGTACAAGCATCGCGCTTGACCGTTCAAGCAAATAGGGAGAAGCCATCCCCGATAACGACAGAAGAGAGAGCAAATCGGTTTATAGCCGAAATGCTCTCTCTTTTCCATTGGTTTTCAGTTTAGAGTTATGAGGCTCGTTCCTTTCGCCGTTATGCGCTTGCACGGCAAGCGTTATGACAGGATCGCCTTTTAAACCGTAGCTTTTATTTTCTCTTTAATATGTCAGGTCGTAATCGTACAGCTTCTTTAATTCCGCCCCGATGCTGTCGATATCGGCAGGGTCGATCAGCTCGGCTCTCACGAAGCGGAAGATCAGGGAGCGAAGACCCTGTACGGGAGAGGACAAAAGATGGGTGCCAAAATACACCGATATGGCGTTTTCCGTATCCACGGCCAAATAAGCACCTGCCGCGCCGCCCCAGCCGAAATCGGTATTCGGCCCTACCCCGGTGGGGCATCGGACACCAAGACCGTAGCCGTGCGTCGCTTGCGACCAATAGGTGCGCTTTTGCTGCTCTGTCAGCCTGTCGGTCTGCATAAGACGGAGCGTTTCGGGCTTTAGCAGTCTGTGGGTGCGAAGCCCCTCCAAGAAGCGCATATAATCCTCCACCGAAGAGATGCCGCCCGCGCCGCCCGAGGCGTACTGACTGCCGAGCTTATAGGTGGTAATGGGCTTGCCCACGTTCTTGGGGGCACCCGCGACAAACTGATATTGCTCGGCAACGGTGTCTGTCTCATCCTCGGTCAGCATGAAGGTGGAGTCCTTCATTCCCAAGGGAGCGAAAATATTCTTTTCTACGTAGTCCTCGAATTTCTCGCCCGACACCACCTCCACCAAGGCGGCTAACACGTCGTGGCACAGGCTGTATTCCCATCGGTCTCCCGGCTCAAAAAGAAGGGGCTCCTTCGCCAAGTATTTCATGACCTCACGGGTGGGACATTTGCCATCCGTCTCCTCCCTGCACCGCATCAGCGAGGGCGAGGCGGTGGCATAGGAAAAGCCTGCCGTCATCTCAAAAAGATGCTTCACCAAAATGGGGTTTTCGGCTTTTTTCACCCCGCCCTCGGTCTTTACCGTCATTTCCGCAAATTCGGGCATATAGTCCGAGAGCTTATCCTCAAGGGAGAAAAGCCCCCTCTCCCAAAGCTGTAAGGCCGCAGTACAGGTGATGGGCTTGGAGCAGGAGTAGATGTTATACCGCTCCCTTCCGTTCATTTTCACCTTGTTTTCAAGATCGCTGTATCCGTTATAGCGGCGAAACACGGGCGCACCGTCCCGATACACAAGAAGGTCGTACCCGGGCACACCCATTTCCAAAAAAAGATCGCAAAATTTTGTCAGTTTCTCGAACATAAAATCCACCTCACGCGCGTATTTTCCTCATTATATCACAAGCGGGAGAAAAAGTAAATATAAAAACCTTTTTTGCGTCGGATCTTTGAGACGTTGCACGAAGAGATAAAACTACAGCTCCGGATCATAAGAGCTCTAAAATCAATATAACAAAAAAGTGTTGCCCCTATTACGCTCTCGGAGTGCGCAAAAAAGACAACACTTTTTTATCGGATATTTTTTGAAAACGTACGGATCAATCCACCGTAATGCAGACCCTGCGAGACACCCTTCTTAAAAGCTCCCCGTAATCCTCATCACAAGCACGAAGCATCTGCGCGCTCAGTGCCATGGGCAGATAGATGCCGCCGTCAAAGGTGCCCGCAAGGCACATGCTGACCTCGCCAAGCTTGTTTTCCTTAATAAAGCGCAGCATTTCTGCCACTCTGCCGCCGCTTGTCATCCAGGAAGCGGCGTAATCGCGCCACCCTCTCGCGCGAATGAGACGGTCGTGGCGTGCAATCGCCTCCGCGTTCTCGCCCATCACGTAAGGACCGCGCTGGTGGACGAACTTGCTCCAGTCTAACATCATCACGCCCTTGAAGACCAGCCCCACGCCCTTGCCGCCACGCAGAGAAAGGATCTTCTTTGTAAAATCAAGCGTCTCGGCATATGCCTCCTCGTCCTTGACGTAGGAGCGATAGTGATAGGGGAACTCGCCGCAATCCTCCCACAGGATCTCCATACGGGGATGGACACGGGCGATCTCGTCTAAGCGGTGCGTGACGGAGGTGGCGTGAAGGCCAAAGATGATGCGCAATTCAGGGGTGGTTTCCCACAGCCCTTCCGCCACCTCGTTGACCATGTCCACCACCAGACGGGCGATCAGCTTGCCGCCCACCGTCTCCTCCTTCCGTTCGGTGAAGGACTGGAAATAAATGCCGTCACAGGGGATATGGGCGTATGCCTCACGGTACTCCGCGATCGCACGCTCCTTGACACGCTTAATGTCCTCCTCGGTGATCTCCTTCGCCTTTTTTCTGTCCTCGTTCCAGCCCCAGCTATATCCTAAGATCACCTTGATCCCATAGGAATGAGCGTAGTCGATGACGTCGTGGATGTTAACGGGAATATAGTCGTTCCAAAGGATCAGCTCGTTCAGCTTCAGCCTCGCCATATTGTCAATATAGGCTCTGTAATCGTTTATACCGTGCCCCCACGTGAAAACACTTCTCGTCTTATGGTCAGGGCACTCGGTATAAGTGCCTTTGGGGAGCGGTCTCTCAAACTCAGGCAGAGGATTGGCCCACTGACGAATGGCACAGGACGGAATATAGTCGTCCAAAAAGCTGACGGCGGCATAAAACAGCTCCTGCTCGCTGTGTGCCGTCAAAAGGACAAAACGCCCCTCCTCGTCCTCAGGGTTGTCCACTACCTTGACCAAAAAGCCGTCCGTGGGAATCTCGTCCGCCGCGACGTATTTCCGAATTGTCGGGCTTTCGTCATAAAGGCCCACAAAAAATGCGTTTTTCGAAACGGCACAGCCCTCCTTCTCGCAGGGTAAAACGTGAATGCGATATACCCCGGGCTCACGAATGAGATAAGCGCCTGCCTCCTTTGACAAAAGGTGAACGGCCTTCTTTACTATTCCTTCATATTTTGTATAGATGATCTTCCATTCGGTTTGTTTCATGATCGCACCTCCTTATAGGCACAGTATAGCACGGTCCACTGCAACAAAATACATATTTTTCGATCAAAAAATATCTTTTTTCGAAACAACTCTATTGACGTTATCCGCAGGGTATGGTATAATACTGTCAGCAAAAAGCGGAGGCAAGCATCATGAAAAAATGCACCGTAGACGAGCTTTTGAAGCAAAGCTTTAACCCCGTCTTTATCAACGTCTTGAAGCAACATTGGCATACAACAAAATGCTTTGGGTGTATCGGCGCGCCCAAAAAGCAAAATCTACTGCTTTTTTTACAGGATTGCAGCATTACCTATACCGATGCGTGCGGTCACACGTTGACCGCCCACGGCGGAGACGTGGTCTATACCGCCGTGGGGAGCGAATACAAAGCCCAACTGTTCGATTTCAAGGACACAGAGGCTCACACGGTCGGTATCAATTTTTTGCTTTACGACGAGACGGGAGAGGAGATCGTGCTGACCGACGGAATAAAGGTGTTTTCCCCCACCCAAGGCCGTACCCTTTCTTTGCTTTTTCAAAAAGCTCTCATGGACGAAAGAACCGATTCCTTCACACAAAGCAGGATCGTGCTGATGGAGATCCTCTGCGCCCTTGCTCCGCAAGGCGAAAGGCGAGCCATCCCCGTGAGCATCACGAAAGCGATAGACTATTTGGCGGAGCACATAGAGCAAAATCCCACCGTTGCCCAGCTGGCCGATCTTTGCCATATCAGCGAGGTGTATTTCCGCAAGCAATTCAAGGCCGCTACAGGCAGCTCCCCCACCAAATACCGAAATGCCATGCGCCTTGAGCGTGCCCGCGCCTATCTTGCCTACGGGGAGATCTCCATACAAGAAATATCCGACGCCTTAGGATACCCCACCGCCTCCCATTTCATTGGGGAATTCAAAAGAAAATACGGCCTCCCTCCTCTGAAATACCGAAAGCTGAGCAAAAACGGGTAAGCGAACAAAAAGGCAATATCAGTCCGTAAGGGTTGATATTGCCTTTTTTTATTCGATTTTGCCTTCCGCGCTCCGTGTTCTGCGTTTAACCCGCGAGGTCCCCCATTTGATTTAGCATATTCTCGATAAACACCCCGTAGCCCTTGGTGGGGTCGTTCACCATCACGTGCGTCACCGCGCCGATCAGCTTGCCGCCTTGGATGATAGGAGAGCCGCTCATGCCTTGCACGATGCCGCCCGTTTTTTCAAGAAGGCGAGGGTCTGTGACCTTGACGGTGAAGGATTTGTTCTCGCTGTGACCGTGGATCTCGGTGATCTCGATCTTGTATTCCTCGGTTTTGCCATTCTCAAGAGTACAACGGATCACCGCCTCTCCCGTATGCACCCCCGAGGAAAGGGCGATGGGGATCGCCTCCGTCGCAGGCGGGTCTACGAGGACGCCGAACACACCGCAGCCCGTATTTTTGTTCAAGACACCCTTTTTCTCGCTTTTGAGATAGCCGCGCAGCTCGCCGGGGGCACCCTTCGCTCCCTTTTCAATGCCTGTGACCACGGCGTCGGTGACGATGCCGCGTGAGAGGGGCAGAAGCGTGCCGCTATCGCCGTCGCAAATGCCGTGACCCAGGGCACCAAAGGCACCCGTTCTGGGATCAATAAAGGTGACGGTGCCGATACCCGACGCCGAGTCTCTCACCCACATTCCTGCCACGAAGCGGCCGTCGTCAGCCTTTTTCGGCGTAATGGCGGCGGTAAAAAGCTTCCCTTCTCTTTTATAGGAGATGCTCACCGTGCCTCCCGCCGTTTCCTCTACCGTTTTTTTGAAATCCTCCACCGTCCGTACCTTTTTGCCGCCTACCTCCAAGATCAGATCCCCCGGCTTCAGCCCTGCCTCTGCGGCAGGACATATGTTTTTGCCGCCCACCGTCACATCGGAAAGTCCTACCACGCAAACCCCCTCACCGAGAAGCCTCACCCCAAAGCTCATCCCTCCGGGTATCAGGGAGACGTTTTCGTATTTTTTGACCTCTATTTTTTTGAGGGATACCACACCGAAGAGCTTCGCCTTGACCGTTGCCACGCTCCCAAAGCCCGTCACTTCCTCGTCCTCCGTTCCAAAAGATATACAAGGATAGGACGGAAGCTCCTCCGTCTCCATAAGAGATATTTCCTTCGGCAAGGCCACGTCCAAGGCACCCGCCAAAAGCAGGCAGACCAAAATCAGCCCCCAGACAAACGCGGCCCCCACCGCTGTTAACTTTTTGCCCATATCGTTCCTTTCTTCGTACCCTACGAGAGAAACGAAGCGGCAAAGGCGCAAAAAGAAATGCTGCTGTAAACAAAGGTTTACAACAGCATCGTTTTATTGGTTTCGCCCTTCATTCGCCGTGCTATCGTTTCCTGTTACATAATGTGCGCAAAGACGCTCATTTTATAACAGTATATGCGCTTCCTTTTTTAGCCTTGTCAAAGGAAGGAACGGTGAAAGAGAGACGAGAAGTGGGACAAATACCCATCCAAGCGAACCGCGCACGCCGCGTCCGTCGCGCCCACCACCTGCACTTCGGCCACATAGCGCGCGAAGCACAGGGAAAAGGTAATTTTGTCATCTACCGTATAGGATAAGGAAATTCCGCTATTTTTTGCCACGGCGCGCAACAGGGCGAAGGTGCTTCCCGCCCCGTCCTTCTCGATCAAGGAGGCAACGTCTCCCGTCTCACGAAGCGGCGTACCGCAAAGACGGATACAAAAATGATCCTCCGCGTTGTCCGCATAAATATCCAAGCGGCTGACCTGTCTACGCAAAGAGGCGTAAAGAAGAGAGACCACCGCCACCGTTCCCTCCTCATGGGCGGAAAGGTAGCGAAAGGGAAAGACGGGCGGTGTGAGATCTCCGTCGATCCGCAAGCGCAACGCCTGAAAGAGATGACCGAAAAAGCCGTGACACGGAAGAGGCTCGCATACCGCCTTGCGCTCCGTTGCCAGCTCCTTTAGCCGTGCCAACGCGCGACGTGGGCCGTACTCGCTCTCACGGTTGTCTTTATTTGAAATATGACTGTATCGCATTATCCGTTTTCCGTAATTATTTGTCCTCAGGCATTTTGACCGAATCAAAGGTAATATCCCGATAGGCATCCGTGTAGGTCACGGTCTTTACCAGGCGTGTCTCCTCCTCTGCCAGCATTTTGCCAAACAGATTCAGCATATAGCCCTCCTCCAAGTCCTCGCGGTTGTCTTCATTTGACAGATAGGCGAGATTTTTCGGCAAGCGGCGAAGGATATACAAGCCGTCCCCCGAGAAAAAGAGATCCGAGGTCTCGCCCTCCGCCAAGGAAAAGGCGGTATCCACCAGCTCACTGTAAAGAGCGTCGTACTCATAGCGTCCAAAGTACACACCGCGCACCAGCTCGTCGGGGGTTTGGACAGTGGAGTATTCGGCGGCCATTTTGCAAAACTCCTCATTGGTCTTGGCCTTTGCATCATTGAGAAGCCCTTGGCGCATTCCCTCCGTGTAATTGCCGAGGTTTTCGTAAGGGATCAAGATCCAACTGACACAAACCGTGTCCTCACCGTAATAATGCGCAAAGACGTCCTCCCACTTGGCGGTGATGACCTTATCCTGCTTTAATTTTGCGGCAAGACGCTGCTCACATACGTCGTAGCGCAGGAAAAGACGGTACACGCTGTCGTTGAGGAATTGCTTTTTGATCTCCGCGAGATAGGTTTTATAGCTTCCGTAGCCGGGGGTATAGCCGTCTCCCTCAATGAGAAGCTTGATCTCCTCGTCTACCTTCTCGTCGATCTCCTCGGCATAGGGGTCAATGCCGTATTTTTCGCAAAGGCCGAACAGAGCGTAGATCTTGGCGGCTTCCGCCACCGCCTCCGCCGTATAGGCTTCAAGCAGTGCCTTTTTGTCCTTATCCTTGAAATAGCCCTCTTTCCCGTCCGAGTCCGCTTGTTTTTTCTGCAAAAAGACAAATCGGAACAGCTCGTAAGGAATTTGATATTTCCCGTCCATCGTCATGACGGTGGCCGCCTCCTCTGCGGTGGAGGGCATGGCCTTATAGCCGCAGGCCGCCAAGGAAAACGTCAGGCAAAGAGCAAGACACAAAAGCAAAGCAGAGCGAAGGATCTTCATATTGTACTCCTGTATGGATAAAAATTACGGTTACAATGTTATTATACCCCCGAATGTGAATTTCACATGAACATCCCCCTTTTCCACCTATTTCCTCTTGACTTTTCTTTTCTTTTGTGCTATACTTCAAACCGAAATCGAAATTCATTTTCATTTTTTACGCAAAGGAAGCTTGAAATGAAGGAAAAAAACAGGGGCGATTACATGACGAGAGGATATTTTCTCGTTCGTGACGCGCTGATGAAGGCGGACGGAGCCCACCTTTTCGCGGATGATATTTACGAGGCTCTGCGAGGCAAGGGGGAAAAGATCGGTCGCACCACCGTATACAGACAGCTCGACCGCTTGGTGAGTGAGGGCTACGCAAGGCGCACCGTAGGGGAGCGTGGCGGCAGCTGCTACAGCTATATCACGGACGGCTGCAAAGAGCATTACCATATGGTCTGCAGAGAATGCGGCAAGCTGGCGCACCTGTCCTGTGACCACGTGGAGGAGCTGTTCCATCACATCAAGACGGAGCACGGCTTCCAGATAGACCCCTGTCAGACGGTGCTATACGGTCTTTGCGCCGCCTGCCGCCGTGAGGCAAAGCGAAAGGAAAACGACGTCCATGCATGATTTTCTCCACCACATCCTCCGACATAGCGCGGAGGAATTTCTAAAGCTCATTCCCTTTTTGTTTCTCGCTTATCTGCTCATGGAGCTGTTAGAGCACAAAAAGGGCGATCGCATGACCCGCCTTGTGGCCCGTTCGGGCAAGGTTGGGCCTCTGTTCGGCGGGCTTTTGGGCATTCTGCCCCAGTGCAGCTTTTCCGCCGCCGCGTCGGGTCTGTACGCCGGTAGGGTCATCACCCTCGGCACCCTCGTCGCCGTCTATCTCGCCACCTCGGACGAGATGCTTCCCGTTCTTTTGGCCGGCGGTGCCTCTCCTCTTTTGGCGGTCAAGCTTCTTGGGCTGAAGCTTGCAGTCGGCGTGCTGTGCGGCTTTGCGGTGGATCTTGTTCTCCGCGCTCTGCGCAAGGAGTCCCACCCCCACATTCACGAAATGTGCGAGGAAGCGGGCTGTGGGTGCGAGGGCGGCGTGCTTCGCTCCGCTTGGCGTCACACCTGGCGCATCGGGCTGTTCCTCTTGGCCGTTCTCCTCGCCTTGAACACTGCCGTGTTCTTCATCGGTGAAGAGGCTCTCGCCCAAGTCTTTTCCTCCCTTCCCGTGGTGGGGCATATGCTTTCCGCTTTGGTGGGTCTGATTCCCAACTGTGCGGCCAGCGTACTGCTGACAAAGCTCTACCTTGAGGGCGTTCTGTCTGCGGGATGCATGATGGCGGGTCTGCTTTCGGGGTCGGGGATGGGTCTTTTGGTCTTGTTCCGCGTGAACAAAAACAAAAAGGAATGCCTCGGTATTCTGCTTTTGCTTTTCGTCCTCGGTACGATCTTCGGTCTTTTGACCGATCTGCTCCCTCTCAATCTCTTTTAAGAAAGGATATTCATTATGGAACACGAGTACACCGTAGCCCTCTCCGAGCTGATGAAGGAGTTTTCTCTTGAAACCATCCATCTGCCCAAGCTTCCCGAGGACATTTTCATTTCCAACAAGCACGTAAACCGTCTGGGTCTGCCCCTGATCGGCTATTACGACCATTTTGAAAGCACCCGCATCCAGCTCATCGGCAAGGCGGAATATCTTTATCTGCAACAATTGCCCGCCGCCGAGCGTTACGAGAGGCTGGAGACGCTGATGCAGCATTCTCCCGCCTGTATTATTCTCACCTCCGACCTGACCCCCATCCCCGAAATGAAGGAGCTGACCGAGCGATACAGCGTTCCCTTCCTTCTTTACAAGGACTCCACCAGTGACTTTATGGCCGCCCTCATTGCCTCTCTGAGCGTGCGTCTCGCGCCTCGCATTACCCGACACGGCGTTTTGGTGGAGGTCTACGGCGAGGGCGTTCTGCTCCTTGGCAACAGTGGTATCGGTAAGAGCGAGACCGCCATTGAGCTGGTAAAAAGAGGTCACCGTCTGGTGGCCGACGACGCGGTAGAGATCAAGCGCGTATCCAGCAAGACCTTGGTAGGCGAGGCACCCGAGATCATCCGCCACTACGTAGAGCTGCGCGGCATCGGTATCGTGGACGTGCGCCGTCTGTTCGGCATGGGCGCGGTGGGTATGACCGCCAAGATCGATCTGGTCATCAACCTTGAAAACTGGCAACAGGGCAAGATGTACGACCGCGTGGGTTTAGAAAACGAGACGGTGGATATTCTGGGTATCAATATCCCCGCCATCACCATTCCCGTTTGCCCCGGCAGAAACTTAGCCATCATCCTTGAGATCGCCGCCATGAACCACCGTCAGAAGAAGATGGGCTACAACACCGCCGAGGAATTCAACAAACGCCTGATGGAGCAAATGGGCATTCCGCTTGAATAAAAAGTTTCTCCCGTCCGTTTAAGGTATTCGTCTTTGAGGAGAAAGGTAATCCAATGGATTTTTTAACGCGAATATTTCTGTTCATTTCCGAGCTGACTAAAAACGAAATTTTCATACAATGCTTTGGTTTTTTGGGAACGGCCTGCGTGGTCATCGGTATGCAGTGCAAGACCTATAACAAGGTGCTGACCGCCAAATGCTCCAACAGCCTCGTGGCAGGCCTCCAATATTTGATGTTTGGAAAATACCCCGCCATGACGGTGAGCTTTGTGGCCTGCGTCGCCAATATTTTATATTGGTATTTGAACAAAAAAGGAAAAAAGGTATTGCCCTTTCAAATCGGATTCGGCATTCTGTTTGCCATCATCGTTGTTTTGCAGTGGCAGGACTGGACCAGCGTCTTTGTCCTTTGCGCCAAGGTGCTGTCCACCGTCTCGTTGGGATTCAAAAACACGAAGACCATCCGTATTCTCAACCTGATCAGCACCCCCTGTTGGTTTGCGTATAACATAAGCATTCCCAACTACACAGGCATGCTCAGCGATCTTTTGATGCTCACCTCTCTTGTCAGCGCGATGATCCGTATTGATATCATCGGCGCAAGAAGGGAAAAAGCGAAAGAGTAATTTCCCGCTTCTCTCAAAAGGAAACAGCCCTCGTTGGTTTTAGACAACGGGGGCTCTTCTTTTATATAAGCGCTCCTCATTGGTATATTTTCTTCCCCTCACGCATAGCGTGTACTGTCAATCTATCAAGGAAAGCGGGAAATGTTATGGTAAACGAAGCACAAAAGATCATCAAACGAATGGGGGAGGAGTCCTATCTTTGCGAGGCAAACGAGGATTTTTTGCTCCCCGATTACATGCCCGAGATCCGCAGGGTCTTGCGGCTTGACGCTTCCCTCTCCCCCGATGAGCCTATTTTGCGGGCGGGCGAGGCGGAGCTTGAGGGCAGACTGCTTTACAAGCTGCTTTACACCGACGAGAGCGGTGTCATCACCGAAGCACCCTTAGAGGGTCGCTATCGCGCGGCCGTCTCCCTTGGCGAGGGAGAGGGGGCCTTCCTGTCCCCCTACGAGAAGATCGAAAGCGTCAGCTTCCGCCCCGTCGGGCCGCGCAAGCTCAGCGTACGCGCCAAGGTGCGGGTGTTCCCCAATGCCTACGCGTGGGAAAATGCCATTCCCTCTCCCGAGGCCCTTTTGCCCGCAGGGGAGACCTACGAAATCCTGCCTGCCTCTTCTCCCGCTCTTTCGCTCTACGCCTCCGTATCCGAGGGCTTGGAGGCGGAGTTTGTGACCCGCCCCGAGGGAGTGGACGCGGAGGGCCTGCGAGTGCTTGCCACAAAGGGTGATATGCTGGTAGAAAGCGCCACGGCACAGGACGGACGCATTCTGTTATACGGCACGCTCTTCCCGCACGCCGTTTTAGCAACGGACGAGGGCGCGCCGTTTGTCATTGCCAAGCGTATCCCCTTTGAGGCAGAGCTTTCCTGTCCCGAGGCGAAGGCAGGGGATGCCGTTCGCGGCTATGGGCTTTTTGACGGCATGGAGATCGCTTGCGAAGGAGAGGGAGAGGAGGCCGAGCTGGTCTTTACCCTTCGTTATCGGGTGCGCGCCACGGGCGAGCGCAACGAGACCCTTTCCTATATCAAGGACGTTTACGCCGTGGGGCGGGATACCGCCGTCACCATGAAAACGGTCACGGGACGCTCCCTCGTGGGTGCTTGTACGGGAACGGCCTCGGTGGATCATGAGGAGGCGGCCGAGGAAGCGGTGGGCGAGGTGTTGCTTTGCGCCCTCACGGTGAGAGAATCCCGCATCCGCCCCTTTGGAGACAAGGCCATCATAGAGGGTGAGGCGCGAGCGGAGCTTTTGGTGATGACGGAGGACGGATGCCTTTGTCAGACCATGCCCCTCCCCTTCCGTATCGAGGCCTCTTTGGGTGCTACCTGTACCGAGGGCGACAGCTTGCGCTATACCCTCCACCCTGCCTATGCCGTAGGCAGCATTTCAGGCGGACGTCGCCGTGTCAACGCGGAGATCGCCTATACCGTTTCCGCCCACAGAGACTTTTCTCTGCAGGTGCCCGAGAAGGTGACGGTGACGAAAAAGGAGGCAAAGGACGATTCCTTCTTGCGAGTGTATTATCCCAAGGCGGAGGATTCCCTTTTCAGCGTGGGAAAGGCCTATTCTCTTTCCCTTGACCGCTTGGCCGCCGCCAACGAAATGCCCCCACCCGACCCTGCGGAGGCCCATCTTCCCAAGAGCCTCGACGGCTATGCCTGGCTCTTCGTTTCGAACGGTTAAACAGACAAAAGGCTTTCGCGTGACGCGAAAGCCTTTTTGCTTTAGGATTCGTAGGCAGTGTCCTCGGAAAGCGAGGCGTTGTAGCTGGCTTCGGAAATATAGGTGAGAGGGTCTACGCTCTCGTCGTTATAGGTCATCTCAAAATGGAGATGCGCCTCGTCCGCGCTCTCGGAGAGCGCGGTGCCGCCCACCGTGCCCAGCTTTTGGGTGGCGGTAACGGTAACGCCCTCCGCGATCCCCTCGGCCAAGGTCTCGGACAGGTTCTTGTAGATGCTCACCACGCCGTTGCCGTGATCCAAGGAGAGACAGACCCCCATAAAGGGATCGGTGTAGACGCTCTTCACCGTGCCCGCGGCGGTGGCAAATACGTCCGCCCCCTCGGCCGTGGCGATGTCAACGCCGCAATGCACGCGCCAGTCATTCATCGTGGTGGAGTAAACGGGGACGCTGAGGTCATGATGCTTGCTGACCACACCCGTGGCGGGGGCCAGATACTCCGTTACCGTATCGGCACCCGTGTCCTCGTCCTGCGTTCCGTCGGGCTTGTCATCGGGTGTGTTGTCGGGTGTGGGATTCTGCACCACGGGATCCTTTGTGTCGGGCTCCGGGGTCTTGCCTTTACCGAAGGCGGCGACCAGACCGATCACCAAGGCGGTGACCACCAGAACGCCAACCACGGCAAGATACAAAATACGCGCTGTTTTTTCGTTGTTCGGTTTCTTTTCCATGCTTTTCTTTCCTTTCCGCATTTTACTGTCTCTATTTTTAACAGTTTCGGAGGGATTATACAGCCATGGAAAAATTTTCGCCAAAGGATAAAAGCTCCCCCTCGTTGGGTGCGAGGGGGATGCGCTTAATTATATCAAATCATCTCTTCGGGGTGGAAGACCTCGTCAAAGGCTTCGGCGGTGAGGTAGCCGAGGCGGACACAGGCTTCCTTTAAGGAAAGCCCCTCGGCGTGGGCAAGCTTCACCACGCGGGCGGCGTTCTCGTACCCGATGTGGGGGTTGAGGGCGGTGACCAGCATAAGGGAGCGGTCGAGGTTTTCCCTCATTTTTTCCTTGTTCGGACGGATGCCCGTAACGCAACGGAGGCGGAAGGCGTCCATCACGTCGGCAAGAAGTCGAGCGGATTGCAGGAAATTGTAGGCGAGAACGGGCATGAAGACGTTCAGCTCGAGGTGACCCGAGGCGGCGGCAAAGCCCACCGTCACGTCGTTGCCCATCACCTGCGCCGCCACCATGGTGACGGCCTCGCATTGGGTGGGGTTGACCTTACCGGGCATAATGGACGAGCCGGGCTCATTTTCGGGAATGAAAATTTCACCGAGGCCGAGACGAGGGCCCGAAGCGAGAAGCCGCACGTCGCTTGCGATCTTAAAGAGGTCGGCGGCGAGGGCTTTGAGCGCGCCGTGGGCAAAAACAAAGGCATCCTTGGAGGTCAACGCCCAGAATTTGTTTTCGGCGGTGACGAAGGGAAGCCCCGTCTCTTCGGCAAGGAGAGAGGCGGCAAGGGTATCAAAGCCTGTGGGGGCATTCAGCCCCGTGCCAACGGCGGTACCGCCGAGAGCAAGGGCATAGAGGGGCGGAAGTGCCGCCCTTATCATCTCCACATCCTTCTCCAAGGCGTATCTCCACCCCGAAATTTCTTGGGAGAAGGTGATGGGGGTGGCATCCTGCAAATGGGTGCGACCGCACTTGACCACCCCCTCGTTTTCCTTTTCAAGGGCAAGGAAGGCCTCTGCCAGTGCCGTAGCGGCAGGCAAAACGCGCTCCGACAGGGCAAGGGCGGCGGCGATGTGCATGGCCGTGGGGAAGGTGTCATTGGAGGATTGGCTCATATTCACGTCGTCGTTGGGGTGAAGCAAGGTCTTGCCCGCGATCTCATTTCCTCTGTTGGCTACGACCTCGTTGACGTTCATGTTGGATTGGGTGCCGCTTCCCGTTTGGAAGACCACGAGAGGAAAATGCTCGGAGAGCTTCCCTTCCTCGATCTCCCCACAGGCGGCGAGAATGGCGGAGAGCTTTTCCTCGGTCATCTTATTGGGACGCAAGGCGCGGTTGGCGCGAGCGGCGGCCGCCTTTAAGAGGGCAAAGGCGTGAATGATCTCCTCGGGCATGGTCTCCTTGCCCACGCCGATGGGAAAATTCGTCTGACTTCTGGCGGTCTGCGCACCGTAGTAGCGGTCGGCAGGCACCTTAAGCTCTCCCATGGAGTCGTGTTCAATGCGGTATTTCATAAGGATCCCTTTCCTTTCGGTCTTTTGTCCGTTCGGGCTTGACCTTTTTCTTTTTCCGTGTTATACTAATATAAAAATGACAGCAAGGGGGAAACGGTATGCGCTTTGGCATTATCGGCACCAATTTTATCAGCGATCGCTTTATGGCCTCGCTTCCCTTCACCCACAGCACCGCCACGGCGGTGTTATCCAGGGGGGAGAAAACGGGACGCGCCTTTGCCGCGCGCCACGGCATTCCCCATATATTTACCGACAGAGAGGCTTTTTTCGCATCCGACACCTTTGACGCGGTGTACGTAGCCTCGCCCAACCTCTGCCACGAGGCAGACACCTTGGCCGCCATTGCGGGGGGCAAGCAGGTTTTGTGCGAAAAGCCCGCCGCGCCTACGCTCGCCGCTTTTTTGCGGATGCGCAAGGCGGCAGAGGCAAAGGGTGTGACGCTTGTTGAGGCCATGCGCCCCTTGTTTGACAGCGTGTGGGGGGAGATCCTTGCGGCGTTGCCCTCTATCAGACAGGTGAGAAGCGTCCACCTTGACTATTGTCAGTATTCCTCTCGCTACGACCGCTTTAAGGCGGGAGAGGTGCTTCGCGCCTTTGATCCCGCTTACAAAAACGCCGCGATCTTAGATATTGGCGTGTACCCGATCGCCGTTTGCGCCCGTCTGTTCGGCAAGCCGTTTTCGGTCTCAAGCCGCTCGGTGATCCTTGAAAACGGCTTTGAAGGAAGCGGTGAGCTGCTTTTGGACTATGGCTCGCACACCGTTACCGTCTCTTATTCCAAGATTGCGGACAGTGCCGCCCCCTCTTGTATTTTGGGCGAGGCGGGTGCCATTACCCTTGACCGCGTGTCCGAGCCGCACCGGGTAACCGTCAAGCCTCGCGGAGGGGAGGAGCATGTCATAGCGCGTCCGCCCATGGCCGCGCCCGACAATATGTTTGAGGAGATCTTAGCCTTTGAAAGGGTCGTAGAGGGCAAGGGCGACGGTCTGCTTGACGTGACCGGGATCAGCCTTGGCATTATCGACGAGGCACTCAAGCAAAACGGCATTGATTTCGATAAAATGTAAAGAATTCTTTACTTTGTAATGTCCGCAAAGGTAATGCCGACGAAATCGGCAAGGGCGTTCGGGTGGATGACGAGCTGAACGCCGCGCACGCCCGCGCTGACGTAGATGGGGTCGAACAGCTCCGCCACCTCGTCCATATAGGTGGGGTACGCCTTTTTCATTCCCACCGGGGAGCAGCCGCCACGGATATAGCCCGTGAGGGATAAAAGCTCCTTGACGTGCACCATTTCGATCTTCTTTTCCCCTGTCAGGACGGCACATTTTTTAAGATCCAGCTCGGCGGGTGCGGAGATGCAAAAGACGTAGACGGCACCGCTTTCGCCTCTGGCCACCAGAGTCTTGAACATACTGTCGGGGTCAATGCCGAGGGTCTCGGCAATATGCACCCCCGAAAGATCGTTTTCGTCCACGGGATATTCTCTTGTTTCGAATGAGATGCCCGCCGCCGTCAGGCGGCGCATGGCGTTGGTAACGGTCACGGCTTACCCTTCCTTATATCTGATAGTACCATCATACCACAAAGCGTGGCGCATTGCAAGCGTTTTGCGAATTTTTTCAAGCTTACGAAAGGAGAAAACCGTGCGGACCTCTTCTACCAGGCTGACCCTGTATCTGTTTTGCGGTCTTTTGGGCCTCGTTCTGTCAAGCCTTATGCCCCACCCCCTTTTAGGCGAGGCGGTTTTACTCCTTTTTTGCGTTTTGCCCACACTTTACGAGCGGGCGAGGGGAGAGACGGTGTTTTTGGGGGCGCGACCGAGGAGAGTGCTTTCCTCGCTTCTGTTTTTTCCTCTGCTTCTCGGCGTAACGGTAGGCCTTTCCGCCCTCACCTCCCTCCTTTTCCCCGCCCTCACACCCGACGCGCCCACCTTCACGCCCCTTGCGCTTTTGACCTCTGCCCTCGCACCCGCGCTGGCGGAGGAGACCTTGTTCCGACTGCTCGCGCTCTCCCTTCTTCTGCCCTACGGAAAGGGTCGGGCGATCTGCTTCAGTGCTCTGCTTTTCGCCCTCTTTCATCAAAGCCTTTACCAAATGCCCTATGCCTTTGGCGCGGGGCTGGTATTGGCGGCGGCTGCCTTATATTCGGATTCCTTCCTCCTGCCCGTTTTGCTTCATTTCGTCAACAATCTGCTGTCTCTTCTCATTGGGAAGTATCTGACGCTTCCCCTCGTTTTGCTCTTCGTCTTGCTTGGTGTGGTCGCGGCGGCGGCGCTCTTTCTGCCGGGTCGTAAGGAAACGAGGGTGAGCGATCGCCCCACCGAGAAGGTACGAACGCTCTTTCCTCTTTTGCTTTACGCCGTTTACTGTCTGACGATGGCGGTATTCCGCCTGCTCGGTTAAGAAAGGATCACCATGACACAAGAAGAAAAGGATCTGTTTTACATGAATCGCGCCATTACCCTGGCGGAGGAGGCGGCAAGCCTTGACGAGGTGCCCGTGGGTGCGGTGCTGGTATCGGGCGACCGCATCGTGGGAGAAGGCAAAAATCTGCGTGAAAGCGTCAAATGCGCCACGCGCCACGCGGAGATCTGCGCCATTGAGGAGGCTTGTGCCACCCTTGGCGGCTGGCGGTTGCCCGACAGCACGCTTTACGTGACCCTCGAGCCCTGTCCCATGTGCGCGGGGGCTATCATCAACGCCCGCGTAGAGCGGGTGGTTTTCGGCGCGTCCGACCCCAAGGGGGGCGCGATGGGAAGCGTGACCGACCTCGTCTCCATGCCCTTTAACCATAAGCCCCTGGTGGAATCGGGTCTTGAAAAAGAAAGATGCAAGGCGGTTTTGACCGACTATTTCAAGAGCAAGCGAGACAAGCCAAGCTGGAAAAAGACCCATATGAAATAAAAATGAGGCAAGCGGATCGCTTGCCTCGTCTTTTTTTACCGCTCCTCCCAAAAGAAGGAAGCACCCGCGCCGCATAGACGTCGCGCGATGCGGAAAAATAAAGATATGTTAGCTTATCACGTGATCTCCGACGGAGAAACGGGCGGCGCGGGGGTGCTTTTGTCCCATCTGCTTCCCGCCCTCAAGCGGTATGGGGTTTCCTCCGCCGTCCTGCTTCCCGAGGAGAGTAAATTGGTTTCTTTCCTTGAAAAAGCAAACCTTTCTTTGCATTTCGTGGGAAGCGCGGACAGATCCTTTTCCATCCGTGACACCTATGCGCTCTTACGCTTTTTTCGCCGTCAACCGCCCGACGTCCTGGTTTCTCACGGCTCTCTTTCCGCCAAGGTGGCGGCGCGGTCGGCACGCATTCCCGTCATAGGGGTAAAGCACTGCGACCTTCCCGTGCGTCATCCGAGGCTCTACCGTGCCTTGACCGATCTCACGGTTGCCACCTCCGTCCCCTGTGCCCGTCATCTTTTGGAGGCGGGCATCCATCCCGTGACCTGCATTGAAAACGGCCTTGCTCCCATAGGTGTTCCCACCAAAGGAGAGCGCCGCGAGGCGAGGGCTGTCTTGGGTCTTTCCGAGGACACGGTGGCGGTGGGGCTTTGCGGCAGGCTTTCTCCCGTAAAGGGACAGGAAACCGCCATCCACGCCCTTGCGCTTTTGGGAGAGGAGGGGAGAAAAGTACGGCTTCTGCTTTTGGGGGTAGGCGAGAACGAGGTCAGCTTACGCTCTCTCTGTGCTGATCAAGGGGTAGCAGACAGAGTGATCTTCCTCGGTTTTTCCTCCGATACGAAGGGCTTTTATCACGCCTTGGACGTTCATCTGTCCTGCTCGCTTGCCAGCGAGACCTCATCTCTCTCCTTGGCGGAGGGCATGAGCGCCGCCCTTCCCACCGCGGCATCCGACACCGAGGGAAACCGCGCCCGCGTTGGAGACGGCGGTCTTTTCTTCCCTGCGGGCAACGCGGAGGTGCTGTCTCACCGTCTCCGTTTGCTTTTGCGCGAAAGCGAGCGAGAGCGCATGGCAAAGGCGGCACTCTCGCGCGCGGAGGCATTGCCAAGCTTTTCGGACACGGCGCGCGCCTATGCCGACCTCTTTTTTCTCCTGAAGAAGAAAAAGTAGAAAAAAGAAAGAAACGGTTGCTTTTTTCCCCACGATATGCTACAATAAAAGCATGAAACAACCATATCTTATTTGCGGAACCATCGTAAACACCCACGGTGTCAGAGGGGCGGTCAAGATCGAGTCTCATTGCGACTCGCCCAAGGTGCTTGCGTCGCTCCCCCGACTCTTCCTTCAAACGAGGGAAGGAATCTACGAGGAAAGAAAGGTCGTAAAGGCCTCGGTGGGGGGTGGCAGAGTGTTAGCCTATCTTGCGGGTGTGGAAAATTTAGACGACGCCATTCTCCTGAAGGGGCGAACGGTATACGCGCACAGAGAGGACCTTCCCTTACCCAAGGGGGCGCATTTCATTGCCGACCTGATCGGTCTGCCCATGGTGGATGCCGATACAGGCAGGATCTACGGCACCGTTACGGCGGTAGAGTCCATGCCCTCCTCGGATATGTACACCGTGCGCGAGCCGAGCGGCAGCACCGTGCTTTTTCCCGCCGTCAAGGAGTTTCTCGTCCGCGTGGACGTGGAAACGGGGGTCTACGTGCGACCCATTCCCGGCTTTTTTACCGACAACGAAAGCAAGTGAGCGTATCGAAATGAAATTTGACATTCTGACTCTCTTCCCCGCTATGGTGGAGACCGTCTTATCCGAAAGTATTTTGGGTCGCGCCAGAAAGAGCGGGTTGATCGAGGCCCGTTGTCACAACATCCGCGACTACACCGAAAACAAGCACCGCAACGTGGACGACACCCCCTTTGGCGGCGGTATGGGCATGGTCATGTCGGCAGAGCCCATCGACAACTGTCTGCGCGCCCTCACCGCCTCTCTTCCCGAGGGAGAGCGGAGGCGGGTCATCTATCTTTCTCCAAAGGGTCGGGTGCTGACCCAAGCCCGCGCCTCCTCCCTTTGCGCCTACGACCGTCTGATCCTCCTTTGCGGTCACTACGAGGGAGTAGACCAAAGAGTCCTCGACAAATGGGTGGACGAGGAGATCTCGGTGGGTGACTACGTGCTGACGGGTGGCGAGCTGCCCGCCTGTATCCTGGTAGACGCGGTATCCCGCATGGTGGAGGGCGTTCTGGCCTCTCCCGAATGCTTTGAGGACGAGAGCATCGCCTCGGGGCTTCTTGAATATCCCCAATACACCCGCCCCGTAGAGTTTGACGGTGTGCGCGTCCCCGATGTGCTGCTGTCGGGGCATCACAAAAACATCGCCGCGTGGCGGCTTGAACAATCTCTCGCCATCACCAAGGAGCGCCGCCCCGAGCTGTACGAGGCTTACATGGCGGCCCATCCGCCCAAGGTGAAAAAGGCGCGGCGCAAGTCCTCCGCCGAAAAGAAGGACTAAACCAAAAACGAAGGGCATTTTGCCTTAAAATATGAAAAATGTAAACCTTTCTTTGCGCGTCAGCAAGCAGGACAGCCTTGTTTCTCTCCTGCTTGCTGTTTTTTCTTTTTGTCTCCCCTTCACCGCTCTGCTTCCTCACATCCGTCTTTTTCTTTCATTTTTCTTGCTCTCGCTTGCCACCGTCCTTTTTATTTTTTCTTCTCCTTCACCGTCCGTCTCCCGCTTTCCCTACGAGACGGCGACGGAAAAGCAAGCGCACCGCTCTCGCCTTCTGTCCGACCTGTTTTTCGCCGCCTATCTCGTTTTTGCTTTAAGCGGTTCTGTCTTTAAAAACGCTTTTCTCCCTGTCATAATGTCAACCGTTCTTTGCTTTTATCGCGTTTTAGTGCGATATGCCGCCCATCGTTTTTCCCTTCTCCCCCTTCTTTCGGGTGGCGGAGCCGTCGCGCTTTTTGCCCTCTTGGAGTATGCCCTTGGCGGAGGAAGCACGGCTTTTGCGGACGTCTCACGCTTTGGTGCCTTGGCAAGGGCGGGCGGTGTGTTTGGGAATCCCAATCTGCTTGCCGCCTATCTTCTCCCGCTTTTTGCCATCGCGCTGACGGCATGGGAGGAAAGCTCGGAAAAAACCTTTGTTTTCCCCATTTTGGTTTTATTTTTGGGGGCGGGGATCACCGTCAGCTACTCTCGCGGTGCTTGGGCGGTGATGCTTTTGTGGCTCGGAGCCTTTGCGCTTCGCCGTTTCGGCTTTTTTCGTCCCTTTCTCCTTTTCCTTGCCGCGCTTCCCCTCTTGTCCTTGCTTCTTCCCGAGGCGGTGACCGCCCGTTTTTTGTCCTTTTTCTCTCCCGACAGCTCGGTGGGCTATCGCTTTTCCCTCTGGAAAAGCATCTTTCGTCTTCCCTTTTCTCGGTTGCTTTTCGGCGTGGGCGAGGGAAAAGCGGCTCTCTTTTCCGCTCTCTCGCCTTATATGGCGTCGGGGCTTGAAAGGGTGGAGCATACCCACTCTCTTTTTCTTCATCTTTTGACGGCCAACGGCGTGGTCGGCACGGTCTTCTTCCTGCTGTTTCTTTTTTTCGGTCTTTCGGGACAAACGAAGGCAGTAAGACGGGGGCTTTTCTCTCTTTTGCTGTTTGGTTTGTTTGACGACCCGTTGTACGGCGGGCAAAGCGAGGTATTATTTTGGTTATTAACAGGCGTTTTTTAAAAATTTTCATCCCACTTTTGACCCTTTTTCTGACTGTAACGGTGGTCCTTTGGACACTTACCCCCCGCGCGGAGCGGGTGACGGTACGGTATGCGGTGCTGTTTACGGTAGAAAACGAGCTGGTATCCGCCTTTGCCGTAGGGGACAGGTTGACGGACGGAGTGGGCAAGGGCGCGCTCGGCACCGTGACCGCCGTAGAGGTCTCTCCCGCCATGGAGGAAAACGAAAGCGGTGCTTTCCCTCTGCCTCACAAAAGCCGCATGGTGCTGACCGTAGAGAGCGAGGGGGAGCGCAAGGGCGACGTTCTGACGGTGGGAGGCATCCCTCTTCTGGTCGGAAATCGGCTTTCCCTTCACGGAAAAGGTACGGCCTACGCGCTTTGTCTGTGGGCAGAGGAGGCAAAGGCATGAGGGGGCTTCTTTTTGCAAGGAAAAACCGCCTGTTTCTTCTTTTGCTGTTGACGGTGTTTTTCGTGGGAGTGTCGGGGCGGCTTCTCTTCTCGACCACCAAGGCGGAGACCGTCCGCCTGACCCTCTCCGTCCGCTCTGCGCCCGAAGACAGCCTTCTCTTTGAGGGCTTTCCCTTTTCGGTGAGCGGTGCCACCTTGGACGGAATTCCCGTCACCGTCACCGACGTCTCCGTTCTACCCGCAAGGCGGAGGGAGACGGTAGCCGACGAGGGCGTCAAGGAGTACCCGTCTCGCTTGACGAAGGAGCTGTACGCCACTCTGACCTTGGAGGGGGAGGAGCGCGACGGACATTTTTTCGCGGGGGGCGTTTATCTTCCCATGGGAAAGGAAGCCCTTCTTCGCACCGACGGTTTTGTCCTCACCGTTCGGGTGTTGGAGATAAAAACGGAATAAAAATCTGTTTTTTTACCCAAAAAATCGGGAAAAACAGAAAAAATTTCGAAAAACCTATTGATTTTACGCGCGTCTTTTGCTATACTGTATGTATCAAAATTGTTTTTACAACCGTTTGACCAAAGGAGTTAATGTATGAAATCCTGTATTGTCGTTATCCGCAACAGCGAAGGCCTTCACGCAAGACCCGCCACCTTTTTCATTCAAAAGGCAAACAGCTTTAAAAGCTCTCTTTGGGTCGCAAAGGATCCCTCCCACCTTTCCCTGGTAAAGGACGGTGTGGTAGACGAGGCCGCCGTAGAGGCCGCCGTGGCAGTCATTGACCGTGAGGGGAATGACGGTGTGCGCAAGGTCAACGCAAAGAGTCTGCTGGGCGTTTTGTCCTTGGGCATTGCCAAGGGCGACGTGATCACGCTGACGGCTGACGGCGAGGATGAGGAGGACGCGCTTGCCGGACTTGCCTCTCTGATCGACGGCGGTTGCAAATTCTGATAGCTTGTAAAGGGACGGCGGCAGGCACGGCTTGCCGCCCTTTTTGTTGAAATGACGAAGGACAAGATCACCGCCCTGCGTGAGCGGGCAAGCGCGCTTCCCGCTACCCCGGGTGTCTATCTGATGAAAAACGGCGAGGGCACCGTTATATACGTGGGCAAGTCCCGCAATCTGCGCTCCCGCGTGTCCAGCTATTTCACGGGCACGGGGCACACCGTCAAGACGGCCCACATGGTGGCGGCGGTGGCAGAGTTTGACGTCATCGTTTGCGACAGCGAGATCGAGGCGTTGGGTCTTGAAAACACCCTGATCAAAAAGTACGCTCCGCGCTATAACATCAAGCTGAAGGACGCCAAGAGCTATCCCTATATTAAGGTGACGCGGGAGAGTTATCCCCGCACCGCCGTGACCCGCGACAGGCGGGAGGACGGCTCTCTTTATTTCGGCCCTTATTCGGGCATATCGGACGCTTACGCCAACTTGGATACGGTGCGCCGCGTCTTTCGTCTCCCCACCTGCAAGAGACAGTTTCCGAGAGACATCGGCAAGGAAAGACCCTGTCTTTACCGCCAGATGCACCGTTGTCTCGCCCCCTGCGCGGGCGACGTGACGGCGGAGGAATTTGCCTCTGCCGTAAAAAGTGCCACGGCGGTTTTATCGGGCGACGTGCGAGAGGTGGCGGCCACCCTGCGTGAAGAAATGACCGCCCTTGCCGAGCGGGAGGAATACGAGGCGGCGGCACGCAAAAGAGACGCTCTTTTCGCTCTGGAAAAGCTTGGCGAGACCCAAAAGGTCTTGACGGATGCGGCGGTCTATACCGACGTGTGGGCCATGGCCTCGGACGAGGTGCTGGGCGCGATGGCGGTTTTGTCGGTGCGTGGCGGACAGCTCAATCGCAAAAACGATTTTTCCTTCTCCGCTACGGAAATTTTAGATTCCGATACCGCCCTTGCCTTTATTACCGACTACTATCTGCGCGGCGCGGATATTCCAAAGGAGATACTGCTCGCCTTTGACGCGGAGGAGGCGGCCCTTTCCGCTCTCGCTCTCTTTTTGAGCGAAAAAAAGGGAAAAAGGGTGGTCGTTCACAGCCCCCTTCGCGGAGAAAAAAAGTCCCTTTGCCGTATGGCGGAAAAGAATGCCGCGCGCGCCCTTGAAGCACGCAAGGAGGATCTTGAGAAGGAAGACGAGGTGCTGGTGAAGCTGGCATCGCTCCTCTCTCTTGAGGTCTTGCCCGAGCGCATCGAGGTCTACGACGTTTCCCACATCGGAGGAGAATTCACCACGGCGGGAATGATCGTGTACGAGGGCGGTCGGTTGCAGAAAAACGGCTATCGCACCTTCCGCATGCGCGAGGTGGCCAACGACGACTGCGCCGCCATGAGGGAGGCACTCACCCGACGCTTCGCCCATAAGGAGGACGAGGGCTTTGGGGCCTTGCCCGACCTGATCCTGCTGGACGGCGGCAAGGCACAGGTGGCGGCAGGCAAGGAGGCTCTTTCGGAGGCGGGGCTGGAGCTACCTATTTTCGGTCTCGTCAAGGACGAGTTTCACAAGACGCGCGCGCTGTGCGACGAGACGAACGACGTGAGCATTGCGAGAGAGCAAGGGGTATACGCTCTGCTCTACCGTCTCCAAGAGGAGGTGCACCGTCACGCCCTGCGTCACACCATGGGAGCAAAGGGAAAGAGCCTGCGCCGCTCCACGCTCGAGGACGTTCCCGGCATCGGCAAGGAACGGGCCAAAAGACTTCTGGCCGCCTTTGGCGGCATCACCAAAATAAAGACTGCCGAGATAGAGGAGCTGGCCGCCGTCAAGGGTATGACGAAGGAATGCGCCGCGGCGGTCTATCACCATTATCACAAGAAAGAAACGGAGAAGGAGACATGAGGATCATCACGGGAAGCGCGAGAGGCATTGTCTTAAAGACCTTAGAGGGGGAGGCCACCCGCCCCACCGCCGAAAAGGTGAAGGAGGCGGTTTTTTCCGCTCTGCAATTCGATCTTGAGGGAAGACGCTTCCTCGACCTGTTCGCAGGTAGCGGACAGATGGGACTTGAGGCACTCTCTCGCGGCGCGTCTCACGCCACCTTTATCGACGCCTCCCGTGAGGCCATGGAGGTGGTGAAGGCCAACGCAAAGAAAACGGGCTTCTTCGATCGCTCTCATTTTCTCGTCAGCGATTTCAGAAGCTATCTGCGCAAGGCCAAGGGAGGCGAAGCCTTCCACGTCGTATTCATCGACCCGCCCTATGCCGAAAGGCTGGTGGGCGAATGTGTGAAAAAGCTTTTGGAGGCAGACCTTCTTTCTCCTGCCGCCCTTGTGGTGACCGAGAGCGAGGAGGAGGACGCCTTTGCCTCTCACCCCGAGGTGCTTGATTCCTTTGAGGTGATTAAAAAGAAGAAATACGGACGCTCCTTTATTCACATTTTGCGAAGGAAGGATGAAGGCGATGAAGCGTAAGACCACAAACGCCCTGTTCACGGGAAGCTTTGATCCCGTAACGGTGGGACACGAGAACGTCATCCGTCGCGCCGCCGCCCTCTTTGACACCCTCACGGTGGGGATATTTATCAACAAGGACAAGGCGGGGCTCTTTTCTCCCGAGGAGAGAGAGGAGCTGCTCCGCAAGGTCTGCGCCCCCTTTGACAACGTGCGCGTCTGCCGCGACGAGGGGATGGTGGCTGATTTCGTCACCCGCGAGGGCATCGACCTCATCGTCCGCTCCGTCAGGGATGAAAAGGACCTTCCCTACGAAAGGCAAATGGCCGCCTTTAACAAGGCGAGGTGCGGCAAGGAAACGGTGTTTCTTTCCGCCGAGGAAGGTCTTTCGGAGGTCTCCTCCACGCTTTTGCGAAAGCGGCTGACGGAGGGAAGAGAAATTGCCTCCCTCGTTCCCGCCGCCATTTTGGAGGATATGATAAAAAAATCGCAAAGTTTCCAACAAAAAGGCGAATAAAGATTGACAAAATCATTTTTTGTTATATAATAATAAGGTACAGTATAATTTCCGAGGGGATGCGAGGCATCCGAGAAAGGATCGAAATATGTTAGCAGAAAAGATCAATGCCCTGCGCGGGGCATTTCGCGCCGCGTTAGACGCGGCCACCGACCGCGAGGCGCTTGAGGCCGTTCGTGTGGCGTACCTTGGCAAAAAGGGCTCCGTCAACGAGCTGATGAAGAGTCTTAAGGACATGACGCCCGACGAAAAGCGAGAGGCCGGGCAGTTTATCAATCAGTTTAAGGGCGAGGCGGAGACTGCCATTGCCGATAAAACCAAGGCACTGGAGGCGGAGGCTCTGTCTCTTGCCATCCGCAACGCGAAGAAGTACAATCCCACTCTTAACCGCGCGGAGGACAAGGGCTCTTACCATCCCATCACCCTTATCGCACGTGAGGTGGAGGACATCTTTATCTCTATGGGCTTTACCGTAGAGGATTATGTGGAGATCACCGACGACTACCACTGCTTTGAGGCACTCAACATCCCCAAGCACCACCCTGCCCGCGATATGCAGGACACCTATTACATCGAGAACGGTCAGCTGCTGAAAACTCACACCTCGGCGGCGCAGAACCATATCATGAAGAAGTACGGCGTGCCGTTGCGCGCCATCTTCCCCGGCCGTTGCTTCCGCAACGAGGCCATTGATGCCTGCCACGAGAACACCTTCTTCCAGATGGAAGGCATGATGATCGACAAGGACGTATCCATCTCCAACCTGATCTACTTCATGAAGACCATGCTCAGCGAGGTGTTTGAGCGTGACGTGAAGGTACGCCTTCGTCCCGGCTTCTTCCCCTTTACCGAGCCCGGCTTTGAGCTTGACATCAGCTGTGAGATCTGTGGCGGAAAGGGCTGTCCCTCCTGTAAGAACGAGGGCTGGCTGGAGCTTTGCCCCTGCGGCATGTTCCACCCCAACGTGCTTCGAGAGGGCGGTGTTGACCCCGATGTGTACACCGGCTTCGCCTTTGGTCTCGGTATGACCCGTCTCGCCATGATGAAGTACGGCGTAAAGGACATCCGCGACTTCAACTCGGGTGACCTTAAGGTCCTGTCTCAGTTTGAAAGCAAGTAAGGAGGAGAGAAGATGCTGTTTTCGATGAACTGGATCGGAGATTTCGTGGATCTCTCCGGCCTTGACAAAAAAGAAAAGAAAGCGCTCATTGATCGCTTCACCCTCTCTACCGCCGAGGTAGAGGACATCATTTACAAGGGCGAGGATACCTACGGTGTTATCGTCGCCAAGATCAAGTCCGTAAAGGAGCATCCTCACTCCAAGAAGCTCCACCTCTTAAAGGTAGACACGGGCACCGAGGTGGTGGATTGCGTTTGCGGTGCGCCCAACGTGCGCGAGGGCATGACGGTGGCGTTTGCCACGGTCGGCGGCGCGGTTTCCGGCATGGAGATCGCCGCCCGCGAGGTAGCGGGCTTCCACTCTATGGGTATGTGCTGCTCCGAGGCGGAGCTTGGTCTTTCCGCTGACAACAGCGGTCTTTGGGAGCTTCCCGACGAGCTGGCGGCAGGCACCGATATCAAGTCCATCTACCCTGTGGACGACGTGATCTTCGAGGTAGACAACAAGTCTCTCACCAACCGCCCCGACCTGTGGGGTCACTACGGTGTGGCAAGAGAGATCGCCGCCATTGCAGGTCTTCCCCTCTCTCCCATTCCCAAGAGAGACCTGTCCGAGTTCGCCCATCTGCCTCCCGTGGATATCGACATCCGCGACACCGAGCACGCTTATCGCTATATTGGCGTAAAGGTAGAGAACATTACCCGACACGCAAGCCCCGCTTATATGCGTATCCGTCTGTTCTACTGCGGCTCCCGTGCCATCAACTTCCTTGCCGACCTGACCAACTACGTTATGATGGAGATCGGTCAGCCCATGCACGCCTTTGATCTGCGCAAGGTAGACAAGATCGAGGTACAAAGATACGCCAAGGAATTCACCTTTACCACCCTCGACCACGAGGAAAGGACCATTGACAACCGTATTCTGATGATCTGCTCTCATGAGGAGCCTGTGGCCATTGCGGGCATCAAGGGCGGTCTTGCCTCGGGTATTGAGGACGACACCACCTCCCTGCTTCTGGAAAGCGCCACCTTTGACGGCGTTTGCATCCGTAAGGCGTCCACCGCTCTCGGTCTGCGCACCGACGCGTCCATGCGCTACGAAAAGATGCTTGACCCCCATCAGGCAGCCGTGGCCGCCGCCCGTTTCCTCCATCTGCTTCTTGAGATCGATCCCGAGGCAATGGTCATCAGTGCCGCCACCGACAAGTACGTGCACGAGTATCCCACCATTGAGATCGACATCGACAAGGCCTACTACGACCGTTATACCGGTATTGACATTCCCGCCGACCGTATCCACTCCACCCTCGCCGCGCTTGGCTTTGAGGTAGAGAGAAGCGGTGACGCCTTCCACGTGACCGTTCCCTCCTGGCGCGCCACCAAGGACGTGACCATCAAGGCCGACCTGATCGAGGAGGTCACCCGCATTTACGGCTACGATAACTTTGCCGTAAATCCCTCCCTCAGCCCCATCAAGCCCGTTCGCGCCGACAGAGGAAAGACGGACGACAACCGCGCCAAGGATCTTCTGGTCGCCTCCTACGGTATGCACGAGGTCCACTCCTACATCTGGTGCGACGCGGCAGACTACAAGGAAATGAACATCTCCTTGCCCGAAAACCCCAAGATCATCAACGCGCAGACCCCCGATCACGCGGTGCTTCGTGCCTCTCTCGTTCCTACTCTGCTTCATTTTCTGACCCAGAACAAGGGCTTTTCCGAGCGTTACGGTCTCTTTGAGATCGGCCGTGCCGTAAAGGGCTTTGCCGCAGACGGAAGCTGCAACGAAACAAGACAGCTCGCTCTTGCCTTCTATGACAAGACGGCTGACGAAGAAACGGTATTCCTCACCGCCCGCGATGCGGTAGTCAGCCTCTTCCGTAGCATCAAGCACGTGACTCCCGTTTTCGTTCCCATGGAGGATCCTGCCGATTATATGCACCCCGCCAACGCTTACGCCGTTACGGTAGACGGTGTGGCATACGGAACGCTTTCCGTTCCCCATCCTGCCGTTAAGAGCAAGCTTGACAAGAAGGCCTCCTTCGCCTTCGCCGAGATCGACATGGGCACTTTCAGCGCCATGGCCCCCGTAGGGATCAAGTATCAAGCTCCCTCTCGCTTCCCCGACATGGACGTAGACTTCTCCTTTGCCGTGAAGCCCGCCGACTTGAATTTTGATACGCTGTGCGCTATCTGCCGTGCCTCCGCCGCCGAGCTTCTCAAGGGCATCAAGGTGACCGACGTTTACGAGTCCGAGGAGGACAGCAGCATCACCGTCCGCTTCACCTTCTCCTCCGACGAGCGCACCCTGACCCGCGCCGAGCTGACGCCCATCACCGACGCGATGCTGGCCGCTCTCGCTGAAAAGGGCATCGCCCTGAAGGATCAATAATTTCACAAAAAAGAGCCCTTGACGAACGTCAAGGGCTCTTTTCACCTATCCTTCGATAAAGCAAACAGGCTGAGCGTGGCTCAGCCTGTTTGTAATTTCAAATTATTATTGCTCCCGATCTTTTTTCTTATTTTCGGTCTGCTCCGCATTCTTCTTTGCGTGGGAGGCTTCCCATTCCTCTGCCTTGCGGCGGGAACGGCGCACAAAGTAGCGCACGAGGAAGAACACGCCTACACCGATGGCGGCAAGCAAAAGCAGAACGGGAGAATTGCCGAGGAAGAACACACCGACACCACGGAAGAATTGTCCGACACCGTACAGGCTATCGGAGAACTGCTCTCCCACGTCCCCGAAGAAGGTGTCGTCGGTTACCGTCTTTTCTCTATCCACCTCGCGGAGATTCAGATTGACGGTGCTGTACGCCACCAAGGTGTCGTAGGTGTCCTTTTGGGCACGCAAGGAGGCAAGATCCCCCTGCACCTGTGCAAGACGGGTACGGATCTCCAACATATCGGATACGGTCTCGCTCTTTGAAAGAATATCGAGAAGGGCGGTCTCCTCCGCTTCCAAGACGGCGATACGGCTCGTCACGTCCACGTAGGAGGCGGTCACGTCGTTCGCCTCCTCAAGGAAATAGGTCACACTGCCCATACCGCCCAGTGTCTCGGTAAACTCGCCGAGTCTGTCGGCAGGAATGCGGATCTCAAAGCTTGCGTTGCGATTTGCGCTCGTCTCATAGCCGTTGCCCGAATAACGAGAGGAGGCGAAGTAGCCGCCCTTTTCCGCTACCACGGTCTTCAGGCGCTCAATGAAGCTATCGTATTCCTTGGTCTCCACCGTTTCGTTTACGGTCTTAATGATCTTGCGGTCGGCGGACAGCACGTCACCGCTGACAGAGCCACCCCCTGCCATCTCCTTATCGCCCTCGTAATAATCGTCGGGGGCACCGGGGGCGTAGTCTCCCACCTCGGAATCCGGGCCGCAAGAGGTGAATACCAGGGCAAGCGTCAAAAGAATTGCCATCAGCAAAAGGGATATTCTTGTTTTTTTCATAACCATACTCCTTTCGGGATCTTACTTTTATTATAACAGAAAGGGCGACTCTTGTCAAGGCCGTGCTTCCCCTCTGCCCTATAACACGCAAGAAAAAGGAAAAGGTTGCGAGAAAAAGAAAAAAATTCTAAATAAATATCCACCCGCATAGCGGGTGGTATTTCATTTTCGGGCATAGCCCTAAACACTACTGGCGGCGCACAAGTGCGCTTTATACTTTCCTGCCAGCCATGCAATCGTTACGCACACCCGCTTGAGCGGGATAGAACCAAAGCCTCCCTCCGAGAGGGAGGTGGCGCGAGCATAGCGAGCGACGGAAGGAGTGATCGAGAGCAATAGCACCCACGAACCAACGGCTTTACGAAAAACTCTTATTCGCCATTCTTTCGCTT
>JAZRGD010000086.1:0-7317 GCA_045644045.1 Eubacteriales bacterium | reverse complement strand
ATGGTCATCATCGGACCTATGCTGGCGGCGGGCATTTCACCCAAGCGCACCTTCCTCGCCGCCCTCGCTACGGGCGTGATCGAGGTGATCGGCACCTTCATCGGCTACTTCGCCGTCACCGTCTCCGCCTTCATCCTCCCCTTTGCCTTGGCTTTTGCGGGAGGCACCATGCTCTACGTCATCAGCGATGAAATGATTCCCGAGACCCATTCCCACGGATGCGAGAGAGGCGCGACCTACGCTCTTCTCGTGGGCTTTGGCTTGATGCTGGTGACGGATGTGTTACTCGGTTAACTCGCCTGTTATCGACAAATAAATAACTTTGCTTTAGCGAAAACTTCGCCGGAGCATCGCTCTAACAAAAAAGGACAGAGAACGTACGCTCTCTGTCCTTTTTGTTGTTGATAAATTCGGTTTAGAATCTATTCTCCTCTTTTTTCACAAGAATATATTCCGGATTTTTAAGCAATATTCCTTCTTTTGTGATTTGGAGTTCTACCTCGTTTTCAAGATTAAAAAGCTTTCTCATTTCCTTGGGTATGCATATTCTTCCCAGCTTATCTATTTCTTTTTTTACGCCAATTTGATCCACTTTCCATATCCTCGCTTATTTTTTTCGTTTGTCCTATGATAGGACAACATAATTTTGAAATTAGTATATCATAAAAAGTGTCTTTTGTCAAGACAAATATGCTGACGGAGATTATGTGATGGCGAGAATAATCGATAGTGAAAACAAAAACCTCATAGGCGGGAATTTGAAGCGGTTGCGCATGAAATTAAAGATGAGTCAACAAGAGCTGTCGAACAAGCTTGAGCTGCTTGGAGTGTATATTTGCCGTGGCTCAGTTTCAAGAATCGAGGACTATTCTCGTACTGTAACGGATATTGAACTTTTTGCGATTGCTGAGGTACTTGGTGTTGATCCCAAGGAGCTCTACCGCGAATAATAGGATTAACCGCATTTAGAAAAAACACGGCACAAGCATTTCGAAAAGAAGCTTGTGCCGTGCTTTTTTAATCCTTCGCCTCGTAAACGATCAGCTCGGAGGTGAGTGCTACGGGGAGACTCACGCGGATACCGTGCAAGAGCATTTCTGCGCCCGAAAGAGTCACCGTGGCGTTCGTGTTGTCAAAGGTGACAGAGTAGGTGAGAGAGGCATCCATGCCCTTGGGATAGATGATGTGAACCGCTTCGGGCGTATCGGCAAGATTGAAAATGCCTATTACACCGTGGCGTCCGTCCTCGGAGGCTCGCTCAAGAATACCCGTACCACGCGGTTCCTCAGCGTTGGCGTAAGGGGCATTGGGGTCGCCCACCAGCTCGGGGGTGTGGTGGAAGATCAAGCTCTCGTCAATATAGGGGCGGATATGCGTTTTATAGATGTCAAAGGTGTGCCGAATAAGCTCGATCTGCTCGGGATTGAAAGCACTTCCCACCGCGTTATAGTCGTTTGTGGTCGGTCTGCCAAATATAGTATTACGGACCTGCCAGGCCAGGGAAGCGGCTGTGTGACAACCCATACCGCTGACAAGACGGTCGACAAGCTCCGGCGGCAAGGCCATGGTCATGCCGTTGGTAATGGCAAAGGAACGGGGGGCTGTGTTGTGGTCGGACACCCAGGTGTGTGTAAAATTGGAAACAAATGCTACGTCCGTTCTTCTTCCGCCACCCGCACAGTTTTCAAATACTACGTCGGGGTACTTGCGACGAAGCCTCTCGTACATAGCCAGCGTGTTTGCATAATAACGCACGAAACCGTTTTCTACGCCGTTTTCTCCTTCGTATCGGGCTTGCAACTCCGAACCGTTGAGGTTGTAATCCAAGCGAAAAAGGTCGATTTTATATTCTTCAATAACGCGGGAAAGCTCCGCTTCCGCCCATGCGGCCGCTTCGGGAATGGCCATGTTGAGCTGGCTGGAGCGCCTGTCTTTTCTGTCTTTAATGAAGCACTTGGAGATCCATTCAGGATGCGTTTTTGCCATCTCCGACGTGGGACCCAGACGCTCAAGATCTAACCAAAGACCGAATAGCAGCCCCTTTTCGTGAATATAGTCGCGAATTTCTTCGATGCCGTTGGGATAAAGGTCGGGGTCGGGGCGCCAATCTCCTACGCGGTGCCACCACTCCTTTACGGCGGTGCCGGGCGGGCAATACCAGCCTGCATCGATGATCATGGCTTCACCGCCCACCGCCGCTATAGTGTCGACAAAATGCTTGGTGGCTGCCACATCCATTAAACGCTCGGGACCCATGCCACCTTCTACCCATCCCTTTACGCCACGTGCGGCGGGAAGGGTAAAGACAGAGCGGCGCAGGTGCTTGTGCATGGCGTTGACGGCCTCATCCAAGTCGCCTGCCAGCATGCCCACGTGTACCTTGGGAGAGGAAAAACGGTTGCCCGGTGCCAAAACCGTAATGGGATTTTGTCCCTTCATGTCGACACGGAAGGAAAGTCTGGATACAGGAGTGGCGTTGTGGATGCCATCCACGTCCAGGGTGAAGGAAAAGGTATAACCACCCGTCCAGCCAAGCTGGAGAATCATGGTTTTGCCCAGTAGATTATTGCGTAAAAGGAACATGGGATGACGGTGAGCGCGGGCATTGTACTTGCCGTCGATAGACTGCGTGTTGGGGAGAACGGGGTGCCACTTGAAGTAGCCCTCGTGATTGTGGTCGGAGCAACTCATATAGCCCAAAGAATAGATCTTAGAGGGGTCGGGGGCGCCGTTCATGAAATTTTTCCAACACGTTATCGTCTCAACGCCTCCCGAAATGGGGGCCACCACGTTAAGATTGATGGGGCGGTCGCCGGTGTTTTCTACCTCTAACCAGCGAGAGAAAACGGCCGTACCGTCGAGAACCGTATGCAAGTATACAGTCAGAGGCTTTAAATCGCTGGTGAAGGTGGTGACGGCGTGGGTCGTTACCGTGCCGTTTTCCAAAATCTCTTCTTTTTCCGAAAAGTCCACAAACGTAAGATCCCAAGCAAGGGATACGCCGTCTGCCTCTAAATCAAAGGATTGCGCTTCGGTGAAAAGGGAATCGTTGAGTCTCGTGGGCATATCGTCGAGCACGTTTAACGTGTAGCCGGACGTGTTCCAGCCTGCCGCCATGTAACGGCCGGCGCGAAAGACCTCCTCATACACGGTAAGTCCCGAGCGGAAGCAAAAGATCTTTTGATTGCTTTCGATTTTGGTGTATATGTTACGAAAATTTTTGCTCTTCATGCTTTTCATACGTTGCTCCTCTTTTTGGTAGGATATATGGGGCGTGAGGTATGCGCTATTGATAACCATCTTGACAAGCTCGCCGTGGAGATGACAGGCGGCTGACCTCCTGCGTGCATGGGCTTGATCGAACGTATGGTCTTGTTGGTATTTACGGTTATGACAGACGTTTTAAGTTCCTTGGATTGAGATTTAAAGATTGACAATTTTTAGCAGATAAACGCTATTGAGGGGCATTTTAACGTATGCGGCAAAATCCTTCGCCGTGAAGATCTCCTCACGCACGAGCGCGCAGTCGTGCGTCTCGTCGAGCAGGTAATATTCCAAGCGCACGCCGTTCTCGTTTGCTACGTTTTGAAACGAGACCTTGACCGTCTTTTCGGGCAGGGTGTCGTCGTTGTAGTAAACGATCATCGCGTTTTGCTCCTCTCCCTTGGCGGCTACCGCCCAAAGGCTTTCCGCCTCGTGTAGGACGGGAACGGCAGAGCCAAGACGGTATAGGCGGTTGAACATATAGAAGGGGTAGTAGCCCTTCAGCCTCTCGCTGATTATGTCGGTGTCGAACAAGCTGTTCATACCGCCGGGACGGGCATCGTAGAACATCAGGTTGTCCAGAGGCTCATATTGCGCCATCGCCATGACGGCCGCGATAAAGGCGGCACCCTTCATACTTTTTTCTGTTTTCAGGGAGAGCTTCCAATCCTCTCCGCGCCAGCCCTTAATGTAATTCCATTCGTTGAGAATGTTTTCCGTTTGGAGCAAGCCGTAGCCGTCAAGACCCTTTCGCGCGGCGCGAATACGGTCGCGGAAGGATTCGACGGTGTAAGCGTATCCGTGCCAAGAGAAAAAGTCCGGGCGGATGTCATTCTCCTGTAATTTAGCAAAGAAGCCCTTTAGCCATTCCTCTCGCAGACCGGAGCAAGAAGGACCTCCAATCTTCAGGTGGGGGAAGCAAGCCTTCAGGTGCTTGTGCGCTACGCAGTAAAATTCGTAAAACTCCGCCGCGGTGCCACCCCAATTTCGCTTGTTGGGAGAGTCGTCGGGGTCGAGATTGGGCTCGTTCCAGATCTCCCAGTATTCGATATCCATATGGAAGCCGTCTGCCCAGCCCTCCGTGTAATGGCGGATGATGTGCTCGCAGATGACCGCCCATTTGTGATAATCCTTCGGCGGTAGGGTGTTGTACTTTTTCGGCCAATGCTCGATTCTAGAGCCCAAACGGTAGAACACCTTGCTTCCACCCGCCTCTATGGCTTGCAAATAGTAATCCGTCAAGGTAAAATCATAGGACTCCGGTAAGGTGGGATCGGCATCAAAATCCGTGAAGATCATATTCACGTCCACGATGTGCTCCCCACCGTAGGCGACGTAGGAGGAGGCGTCGTGGTTTCTGGCGTAAGGAATGCCCGCGGCCAAAAAGTGGTCTACGTTGGAGACG
Organism: Eubacteriales bacterium; assembly: GCA_045644045.1. Taxonomy (GTDB): domain Bacteria; phylum Bacillota; class Clostridia; order Oscillospirales; family CAG-272; genus UBA1740. Next base: position 2,648 of record JAZRGD010000086.1, on the reverse strand, counting down.
TCTTGACTTTTGGCACCGGGCCTGTATACGGGGCCGTTGTTCACGCTGTGCATCGGCTTCATTTGGCCGACGCTTTTAGAAAAATCAATGGTTATGGTATCCAAGGCTTTGACTCCTTTTCTTATGCTTCACAAATATTATAACACCGGCGAAGGAAAAAGCAAGAGCTTTTTCTTTTTTTCCCGCTTTTTTAAGAGCATTTTTTCTTTTTGGAAGAAAAAACAGAAAAACCTAAAAAATAATACAAAAACCTCTTGACAAAACGACGAGATGATGCTATAATGTGTACTGTTCGAAAGCAAATATTGGGGAATTGTGTAACGGCAGCACGACAGACTCTGACTCTGTTTGTTGGGGTTCGAATCCCTATTCCCCAGCCAAAACAAAAAAGACACCCTCGCGGTGTCTTTTTTGTTTTGGAATCGAACCATCGCTTTGCACACAGTCGTTGTGCCACGCACAACGATGGGTTCGCATACCCCACCCGAAGGTCGGCAAGCTTGCTTGTCAGGCGCAGGGTGTGGGTTTCTTCGCCATAGGCGAATATCCTAATTCCGCACGACACCCTCGCGGTGTCTTTCTACTTTAACTCATAGATAAAAGCATCTGATATATTGACAAAATTTTATTGTATGCTATAATTAAGTTGCATGATTATATCAAAATAAAGGACTAAGTTTTGTGAAGCTCACGTTTCTCGGCACGGCGGCAGCCGAGGGATTTCCCGCGCTGTTCTGCGGCTGTCAGTATTGCAACGAGGCAAAAAGGCTCGGCGGCAAAAACATTCGCACACGCTCTCAATCGCTGATAAATAATGATCTGATCATCGATTTTCCTGCCGATACTTACGCACATTTTTTGCAAAACGGAATCGATGGTGAAAAAATCGAATATCTACTTGTAACTCACGCACACGCCGATCACTTTTACCCCAACGATCTTCTTAGGAGGCATGCCCCCTATGCACACGGCATGAGTGTCCCAACCCTGAAGATGTTTTGCTCAAAAACGGTTTACGAAGCCATGGATAAGCTCCCCGAAAACGTGGAGATAACAGTTTTGTGTCCGTATCAGACGGTAAAACTCGGTGAGTATCGCATCACGCCTCTACCCGCAAGGCATATGCTTGGCTCGGAGGCATTTATATATATTATCGAGGACGACAAAACGCTCCTTTATGCCCACGATACGGGATATTTTTACGACGAGGTATTTGACTATATAGAAAAAAACAAAATTGTTTTTGATATGGTAAGCCTTGACTGTACCAACGTAGATATTCCGATTGTCGACGAGGGATCTCACATGGGCTTTCCTAATATCGAGCGAGTATTGAAAAGACTCCGCGCGTCGGGTGCGGTAACCGAGTCAACGGTGAAATACGTAAATCACTTTTCACACAACGGCAATCCGCTTCATCATATTCTTGAAAAAAGAGCAAAGGAATACGGCTGCTTTGTGTCATACGACGGCTGTCGGGTTGTCATATAAGCAACAGAAGACACACCACCCCAAGGAGGATACTGCAATGATTTTTTCGGACTTTCATATTCACAGCGAATATTCGTATGATGCCAAGACCCCGCTTGATGCTATTGCCGAGGGGGCTATTGCGCAGGGGCTTCGTGCCGTCGGAATTACCGACCACCTAAACTTTAACGACGAAAAATTTATAGGCGACCTTCGGGCTTCGGCAGCGGCGGTAAAGGAAGCGCAAAATAAATACCCCTTTATGCTGCTTGGCGTTGAGCTTACGCCTATCGAGCGACCCGAATTTGAATATATCGCAAAATGCGGCACAAGAGAAGGCTACGAGCCGCCCGTGCAGGACACGCCGTTTGGCATTGAGCTTGCAGCGAGCAAGGCGGAGCTTTTGGCGCTCGGTGTGCGCTATGCTATCGGTGCGGCGCATTGGCGAGTGGACCTGCCGAATGCAAAAGCGCTCGCGCCCGATATCGACGCCTCTATTCGCGAATGGTATCGCCAGCAGATGTGGCTGGCATGTGACGAACGAGTTACTATTCTCGGACACCCTTGGTATCACGGCAAGGGCATTTGGTATGAGGATTTTTCGGTAATACCACGTTCTATGAATGCGGATATTGCCGCGGCATTAAAGGAGAACGGAAAGTACGTGGAGTGTAATTCTCAATTTTTCCATACCGATCATGCGACCGAAAAATTCAGACATCAATATGCAGAGTTTCTAAGAAGTCTGTTTGAACTGGGAATTCCTGTTACTTACGGTTCGGATTCACACATTGGATACGAAGATAAACGCGCAAAGACGGAATACTATCTTGCTGCGGCAGGTTTTTCCGACGGAGATATTGTGGAATTGTCGGAAACTTCTCTTTGGTAATAACGCACAGCTTACATTTTACCGTCAATAATTCCGATCGCCAAATATTCCCCCGTTTGAGTTCGAATCCTGATTGCAGTCCACAAAAATATCTTTTTCGTAGCCTTTATACAGAACGAAGCACCTCTTGCGAGGTGCTTTTTTCGTTCTGGCTGGGGAATAGGGTGCGAACCTCCGGCGCCGAAGGCGCGGGGTTCGCACGCCCCGCCCGAAGGTCGGGGAGCTTGCTCACCAGACGCAGGGCGAGGGCGTCCCCGAAGGGTACCCCTATTCCATCGAATGAGCC
>JAZRGD010000085.1:0-19203 GCA_045644045.1 Eubacteriales bacterium | reverse complement strand
GTTCGATCCCGCTCAAGCGGGTGTGCGTAACGATTGCATGGCTGGCAGGAAAGTATAAAGCGCACTTGTGCGCCGCCAGTAGTGTTTAGGGCTATGCCCGAAAATGAAATACCACCCGCTATGCGGGTGGATATTTATTTTGCGGGAATATGCAGGAGGCGGAAAACAAGACATGACGTACAAAATTTCCTAAATTTTCCTAAATTTCGACAAATCTATTGAAAAGATCCAAAAGGTATGATATAATATTACATACTTGTATGTATTTCGTTATCATCCATCGAACGTGAAAGGAAAACGCAATGGATATTATATCTAACTCGTACTATGACGTCCGCGCGCAATACGGACATCTGATCCTTGTTTGCTTGGAGGCGGACGAGGAAAAAACGCAAGCCCTGAGACACGAGCTCAGCAAGGCGGGCTACGCCTACGTCTATTTCCCCATTTCCCGCGAGGCCTTCGAGCGCAGAGACTATCTTTCCGAGATCATCAAGGCGCTGGATACCTGCTCCTGCTTTATCCCCGTGATCACCGACAGGCTGTTTGACGGAGATCACGCCATCTGCCGTAACATCTTTTGGTTCACGGCGGGATATATTCAGACCAAATGCTCCGGCGGCATCGTCCCCTTTTTGGCGGACGGTGACGGCTCTCAGATCTCCTCCACGCCTCTTAAAAACGCAAATCTCCTGAACAAGGCGGAGGACGTGATCAAGACGCTGGAGAATAAATATGCAAACCGCTTGATGAAGAGTCAGTATTACGACAACTATCTCTTGAATTACTACGCCTATAACCGCATCATTTACCGCCGTATCTCTGTTAAGTGCCGCATTTACGAGAAGGATTTCCGGCGCATTTGCGAGGAGATGGAATACGAGTGGGGCTCCTCTGCTGAGGTCAAGCTGGATCGCTTCCTGTCCAATAATCTCGTGTGTGCCTACAAGGTGCTGAGCTTTGGCTGTGACAACGCCATTGAGCCGCAGCTTGAGCCCTATAAGGAGGAGATCCATCCCAGTGAGAACGGCCTCGCCTCCTCCATCATTTGCGAAAGCGAGTATACCGTGCTGGATGACGACGATCGAGACGCGACGGGTGTTCACGCAGAGCTGGAGATCAATGCCGTCATTCCCGTACACAAGCTGTTCGGCGTTTACTTTAAGAGCTACGTTTCTCTCAAGCAAACGGAGTATTTCTGGATCATCCCCGTTCTTTTCTCCCGCGACCTGTGCAGATACGTCACCGACGAATCCATCACGGAGGACGAGATGGAGGATCCCTCCTATTGGAAAAATAGGCTTCCCACAGGGGCGCACGCTGATTTTGCCAAGAGCAGACTGTATTTCAGCCTGGGCCTTGAACGCTTGAATGAAGAAAAATCCATCGCCTTGACGCCCGAGATGGGTGTGGGCACTACTGCGGATTATATCTTCCCGCAGTAAAGGAGGTTATGATATGTTAAGTCCCAAACCGATCATTGAGGGCGATTTTAACTTTGCCGCGCGCCCCCTCGAAAACGCGGAAAGAAAATACTACGGTATCTTTATTTCCCACTCCAGCAAGGACAACGATGCGTATCTTTTCCCTTTGCTTGAGACCATGCGCGCCAACAATCTTCACCCCCTTTGCGACAGAGACATTCTGTCGGGCGGTGATGACTATCAAAAGATCATCGAAAGCTATCTTGACTGCTATGCGGGCGTTATCATCATAACCGAGGATTCTCTTACCTCCAACTGGGTCAACTATGAGATCGGTATTTTCGCCGGCAACAACATGAAGGTGTTCCTGTACGACCCCAAAAATCTGCTCACCAATCAGCTGGAGATCCCCGGGGTCGCCAATATCTACGGCTCCCACATCGGTCGTTATCTGCCCTCCTATAAAACGGAGGAGGAGCTGATCGCCGCCCTGAAGGACGTGTCTCCTTACGCTGATATGTGTCTTGAGGAAAACTCTTTCATCACCAAGCGCGACTTCCTCGATATCCTCATCGACCGTGTGGATACCACCATCGTGCGCATTGAAAGCCCCGTGTTTGAAAAGTACGCCGCGCACCTTGATCGGTGCCGTCTCAACACCCTGATCGTCAACTTCGGTATGTTCTATCCCGAGCACGGTGACGGCGAGCATTGCTACGCGCAACGCTTCAAGCCTTTGGAAAACGGCTGTTGCCCCATATCGGGCAAGGCCTGTGCTCTCGTATCCAAGGAAAAGGTCACCCAAGAAAACAAGGAATGCGTGATCTTGAACTACCCCCTTCACAGCGGAAAGCTGATCAGGGCGGGAGAGAGCTACGCCAACGGCGAGGTCTGCGAAACGGGTGCTCTCACCTTTACTCTGCCTCTGAATAAGGTCTACGGTACGGAGTTTAAGTTCTTTATCGACGTGCCGGATCAGACCGTTGGCGACGAGCTGATCGAAATGTTCCTGTCCATTGGCATTCACGCCAATATGTCGGACAACGTAGGCTCAAAGCGTCTCTACCTTTCGCTTCCCGAACGTCGCGCCCAGGGCTTGTTCAGATTGGACCACGAGTTTAACAACAATTTCCTCTGCCCCCGCGCGGGAAAAGAGAGAGGCTTCTGAAACACGCCCCACCCAAAGAATTCTGTCCTGATCCGCCCGACCTCGGCGGAAAAACAAAAGCATAGAGACATAGCGCTCGGTTTTCGTATGAAAACCGAGCGCTTTTGCGTTTTTTATCCCAAAAGACGCCTGTTCCTCTCTGTTCTTAATGAGATAGCCCCCTTTGCTTCCCGTGTGCCCACCTTTTTAAAGTCATAAATCCCCTTTCCTCATCATAAAATAAAACGATCTTAGGAAAGGCGGTTTACGGTATGCAACAAACGGTAACGGAAAGAAAGCCTCATGAGCTTGCTTTGAAGGGAAGAGAGTCTCTTTCTCTGCAAGGGGTGGAGGACGTGCTGGGCTTTGACGAGACGAGTGTCACCTGCAGAACGACGCTGGGAGACTTGGTCATTGAAGGGAGTGACTTGCGTATTTCCGCCTTTTCTGCCGAAAACGGCACCCTCTCCGTCGTTGGAAGCGTGTGCGGCCTGTACTACGAGGAGAAAAAAGAGAAGGGAAAGGGTGCTCGCCTTTTCGGGTGGCACCGCCCGTGACGTTATCGCTTGGAGGCGAGCTTTTCTTTCTTTTTCTCTCTTTGCTTTTCGGCGGAGCGGCGTCCTTGGCCGTTTGCCTTGTCACGCTTGCCGTTTGCTTCGTGCGAGGAGAGGATGGAAGAGGGAACGCTCGCGTTACGTCCCTTAAGAGACCACCCTTTCCCTTTGCACCAAGGCAAGGAAAAAAAGAAAAGCAGAGACGGAAAAGCGGAAAGGGAAAACGCTTTTTTTTGATGCTCCTTCGCGGATGCCTCGACCTTCTTTTCTTTCTTTTGCTTTCCGTTCTTTACAGCGTTTTCTTGTACGCCGCCCATGACGGTGTGCCGCGCCTTTATTCTCTTTGTGCCGTAGCGGTGGGATATTTTTCCTTTCGCTCCTTTCTTGCTCCTCATCTCGTCACGCTTGCCATGCGTTTGCTTTTACCCGTCAGAGAGCTGGCCGCTTGCCTGCTCCTTTGGGGGATCTATCCGCTTTGCCTCACGCTTCGCGGAATATTTTTTTATACCCGCCTTCTTTTCGTCAAAATTCGTGTACCTTTTTCCCGTCTTTGCGGTATACTAACCAAAAAAATAAGAAAAAAAAGAGAAGCACGCCTCCTCGCCCGCCGTATGAAAGAGAAGGAAAAACGCCGTGCCGTCGGACGCGTGCTGACGGCGGGCGTCACTCACGGTACTGCCGTCAAGGCATGGGGCGCGCCTTCTTCACGGAAAGGATCTTCATGAAAAAGGAAAAAGCAGAGGAAGCGGCCTATTATTTCCATCAGGGGACGTCAAGCACCGCCTACCGATACCTCGGCGCGCATCTCCTCGATAGCGGAAAAGCAGGCTATAGATACGTTTTTCGGATATGGGCTCCCTCCGCCGACGGCGTCTCCCTGGTCAGCGATCACACGGGCTGGGATAACGGTGAGCCCCTTGTCCGCGTAACGGATAAGGGAGTTTGGGAGCTGGTCTTGAAAAGCAACGCGAGCCTCGAAAATATGTCCTATAAATACCGCATTACGTCTCCAAACGGCGTTCATGATAAGGGAGACCCCTATGCCGTGTATTCCAAGGGCATGGCGGACGGTGCTTCCGTTCTTCTTCATCCCTCTCGCTTCGTGTGGGAGGATGCGGGCTGGCTCTCCTATCGCGGAAAAACGGCGTGCAGAACGGAGGTCGGTTACTACGCCGCGCCCTTGAATATTTACGAGGTGCACGCGGGCTCCTTTGACCGCCACGAGGACGGCTCTTACCTTTCCTATCGTGAGCTGGCAGACGTCTTGGCGGGATACGTCAAGCATATGGGATACACTCACGTGGAGCTTCTTCCCATCGCGGAGCATCCCTACGGCGGCTCTTGGGGCTATCAGGTGTGCGGCTTCTACGCTCCCACCTCCCGCTTTGGGACTCCCGATGATTTCAGATATTTCGTCAACACCCTGCACAAGGCGGGCGTGGGGGTGATCCTTGATTGGGTTCCCGCCCACTTCCCCAAGGATGAATGGGGACTTTACGAGCTTGACGGACAACCTCTCTATGAGTATCAGGGTTGGGATCGCATGGAATCCCCTGCCTGGGGGACGCGCTTCTTCGATCTCGGCAGAGAGGAGGTCCAAAGCTTTCTCGTCTCAAACGCGCTCTATTTTATGAGGGAATTCCATATAGACGGTCTTCGTGTGGATGCCGTGGCCTCCATGCTTTACCTTGACTATGACCGCATGCCGGGAGAATGGATTCCCAACGTGTACGGTGACAATAAAAACCTGGAGGCCATCGCCTTTCTGCGCAAGCTGAACGACAGTATAGACAGAGAGTTTCCCGATGTGATGATGATCGCTGAGGAATCCACCGCCTTCGGTGGCATTACCCACCCCACATCGGAGGGAGGTTTAGGCTTCGATCTCAAATGGAATATGGGCTTTGCGAACGATCTTTACGGTTATCTCGGCAAAGACCCGATCTACAGACGCTATCATCACAAGGCTTTGAATTTTCCCATTTTGTACGCCTTTTCCGAGAATTATATTCTCCCCGTTTCTCACGATGAGGTGGTACACGGCAAACGCTCCCTGCTCGACAAGATCGCGGGCTCGTATGAGGATAAGTTTGCCACTCTCAGGGCGACGATGATGTATATTATGAGCTTCCCCGGAAAGAAAATGCTCTTCATGGGAACGGAGTACGCCTCCTTCTCCGAGTGGAGCGAGACGCGCGGCCTCGAATGGTTTATGACCGATCATCCCGCTCACGCCGCCTTTCGTGATTTTTTGCGAGAGCTGAACCATTTCTATCTCTCCGAGCCCCCTCTCTATGAAAGGGATTTTGACCGTGAAGGCTTTTCCTGGCTTCTTCCCGACGCGGCCGACGGAAACCTTGTGGCGTACCGTCGCCACGACGGCGTCGGCAATAGCCTTATCGCCGTGATCTCCTTTTCGGGCGCGACACAGAGCGTGGCCTTGCCCTTGGGAAAGGGAGCGTATCGGGTGGTATTTGATACGGGGCGCGGGCGAGGCGGAGAGGTCTATCATGCGGGCGAGGACGGCACGGTGTCGGTCAGCCTTTCCCCCTTTGAGGCGCTTTACTTGAAAGAAAAAGCGCCCTTTGAGATAAAGATTTTATAAAAACGATAAATTACGGTAAAACGGAGGCAAACCATGTATTACAAGAAAAAATGTATCGCCATGCTCCTTGCGGGTGGGCAGGGAAGTCGCTTGTATGCGCTCACCGAGCGAACGGCCAAGCCGGCTGTGGGCTTTGGCGGCAAATACAAGATCATAGATTTTCCTCTCTCCAATTGTGTCCGATCGGGTATCGATACGGTGGGGGTCCTCACCCAGTATCAGCCCTTGGCGTTGAACGAATATATCGGAAACGGTGCGCCCTGGGGGCTTGACCGTGTAAGGGGCGGTCTTTCGGTATTGCCTCCCTATCAAGGCAAAAAGCGGTCCGATTGGTACAAGGGAACGGCAAACGCCATTTTTCAAAACTTGGATTTTATCCGTCAGTATGACGCGGATTACGTGCTGATCCTGTCCGGAGATCATATTTATCAAATGGATTACAGCAAAATGCTTTCCTATCACGAAGAAAAGGGGGCGGCTTGCACCGTGGCAACCGTCACCGTCCCCATGGAGGAGGCAAGCCGCTTCGGGATCTGCAACACACGGGCGGACGGTGCCATTTATGAGTTTGAGGAAAAGCCGAAGAAGCCGAAAAACGACCAAGCCTCTATGGGCATTTATATCTTCGGTACCGATACCCTGATCGAGTATCTTGAAAGAGATGACGAGGACGCGGACTCCTCAAATGATTTCGGTAAAAACGTGATACCCGCCCTCTTAAAGGCGGGCGAACGCTTGTACGCTTATCCCTTTTCGGGCTATTGGAAGGATGTGGGGACGGTGGCCAGTCTTTGGGAGGCCAACATGGACCTCCTTGGCGAAGCACCCGCCTTGAATCTGTCCGACCCTGATTTTCGCATTTTTTACCGCAATCTTGCCCGACCTCCGCAATATATGGGAGAGCATGCCGTGGTGCGCAATTCTTTGCTGTCGGAGGGATGCCGTATCGGTGGAACGGTGGAGAACTCCGTTCTCTTCGGCGGCGTGACCGTGGAGGAGGGCGCGTGTGTCCGCGATGCCGTGATCATGGAGGATACCTTTATCGGCAGAGGGGCGCGGGTGTTCTACGCCATTGTGGACAGTGGCGTCCACGTGGCTTGCGGTGCTACGGTGGGAGAAGGGCGCGGCAACGGAGGAAGGATCACGGTGATCCCCAAGGGGGCGGCCGTGCTGTCGGAGATGGCCAAAGAGAGAGAAGAAAGGATAACGTCATGAGTACCGCAGGAATCATATTTTCCAATCTGAATACCACCACCCGCAATTTGTTAACGGAGGACAGAACGGTGGCGGCCATCCCCTTTGCCTGCCGCTATCGCTTGGTGGATTTTGCCCTTTCCAACATGGTCAATGCCGAGGTGGCCAATATCAGCATCGTGACCAACTATAATTACCGCTCCTTGCGCGACCATATCGGGAGCGGAAAGGATTGGGATCTGGCCAGACACGGCGCGGGTATCCGCGTGGTATCGCCTTACCAAAATGCCCATCACAGCACCGCCAAGGTGTATACCAGTCATTTGGAGGCGTTGGTGGATAATACCGAGGCCATTTCTCACATTCAAGAGGATCACGTGGTGATCTGCGACAGTGACATTATTTGCAATATCGACCTGACCGACGTGGTGGCTGCCCACGACGAAAAAAGGGCGGATATCACCATCGTCAGCGTGGCGAGCAGAGGCGATTGGGAAACACGCTATCAGCGCATCTGCCTTGACGTGGCGGAGGACGGGTGCATCCGAGACGTCGTTTTGTCCCAAAGGTACGACCCAACTCACCCCGAGACCTCCCTCAACGTTTTTGTGATGCGTACCGATCATCTCCGTACCGTTTTGATGGAGGCCGCCTCCCACAATTATTCCAGTCTTACGCGGGATATTTTGATGCGCCACGTAGGAGAGGGTAGGTTTTATCGCTATCTCCATCGGGGCTATTCCGCCTTTGTCACCGAGTTTAAGGAATATTACAGCCGCAGCATGGACCTTTTGCGTGATCCCATCGCCCGTGAGGGCTTGCTCGGCATCAAGGAGCGGCCTGTGTTTACCAACGTGCATAATACCGCCCCCGCTCGCTACGGCGAGAGCGCGAGGGTCGTGTGCTCCATGATCGCAGACGGATGTACCGTGGAGGGAACGGTGGAAAATTCCATCCTTTTCCGTGGCGTGAAGATCGGAAAGGGAAGCGTTGTGCGCAATTCTATTCTCCTCGGCGGTACGGTAGTGGGAAAAAACGCTGTGCTGGACGCGGTGGTGGCAGATAAGAGCACAGTGATCTCCGATGGGAGACATCTGTCGGGATGCGAGGAGCTGCCCTTCTTTATCCCAAAGAAAAAGAGACTTTAAAGGAGACGAATATGAAAATTTTGTACGTAACGAGCGAGGCCGCGCCCTATGCCGCCAGTGGCGGGCTTGGCGACGTGATGGGTGCATTGCCGCGTGCGGTGCTATCTCTCTTGGAAAAGGGGAGTGAGGTGGCGGTCATTTTGCCGCTCTACTCGCAGATCTCCAACACTCACCGCATGAGGATGGAAAGAGTGGCGGAGTTTTGGATCCCCTACGTCTGGCGGCAAAGCTACGTCGGGATTTACAAGCTGACCGAGGAGACGGGCGTGACCTATTATTTCGTGGATAACGAGCAGTATTTCAAGCGTCCCGCCATGTACGGTCAGTATGACGACGGAGAGCGATACGCCTTTTTCGGTCACGCGGTGGTGGAATTTATGCTGCGCACCGGCTTTATTCCCGACCTGCTCCATGCCAACGATTGGCAGGCCGCCCTCAGCCTGGTCTATCTCAAAACCCGTTATTCCATGTGCGGAGAGCTTCATGGTATCAAAACCGTCTTTACCATTCATAATATAGAGTACCAGGGAAAATACGATATTCGTGCTTTAGAGGATATTTTTGATATTCGTTACGAAAAAGTTAATATTATGGAGTATAATGGTAATATCAACCTCTTAAAGGGGGCTGTGGTGTGTGCCGACGAGGTTACCACCGTCAGCCCTACCTACGCCCGTGAGCTGAGACACGAATATTTTGCCTATGGATTGGATGGGCTGATCCGTATGTTTGAGCACAAGACCCATGGGATCCTCAACGGTCTTGACACGGACTGCTTCGACCCACGGCGAGAGGATATCCCCGTTCCCTTTGACGCGGAGAGCGTCCGTGTGGGAAAGGCGGGGAATAAGGCCCACCTTCAGCAGTCGTTGGGGCTCCCCGTTTTGCCCGACGCGCCCCTCATCGCCATGGTCACGCGGCTGACGGAGGGGAAGGGCGTGGACTTGGTGCTTCACGTCTTTGAGGAATTGATGCACGAGGGGGTACAGTTCGTCCTGCTTGGTACGGGGGACGAGAGGTACGAGCATGCCTTTGACACTCTTTGCCGGCGACACGGCGACAGAGCGAGGGCACTTCTTCGCTTTGACCGCGCGCTCTCCAAGGAGATCTACGCGGCGGCCGATATTTTTTTGATGCCTTCCAAAACAGAGCCCTGCGGTCTCGCCCAGATGATCGCCTGCCGTTACGGTGCCGTGCCCGTGGTGCACGGTGTGGGCGGTCTCGCTGACACCGTCGTGCCCTATGGGGAGGAGGGCTCGCTTGGCTTTGTTTTTCGCAATTTCAACGCCCACGATATGCTTTTTCGTCTAAAGGACGCCCTCGCTCTTTACGAGTGCCGTGAAGAGTGGGATGCTCTTACCCGCCGTGCTGTCACCGCCGATTTCACCTGGAATGCTTCAGCTGAGGAGTATATTCGACTTTATCGAAAACACGAGGCAACGTGAAGAAAGGGTAGGACGGCAGTCCTGAAAGCAGAATGGCAAAAAAAACGCAAACGCAAACCGCCGCTAAGGAGATCACAGAGGAGACCTTGCGGAAAAAGATAGAAGGCAAGCTCCTCTCACGCGGTATTACAGACCCCAAGAGTGCGGATAAGGAACAGCTCTATTTGGCCACCGTCGGGGCGATCAAGGAGCTCGTTGCCGAACGCCGTGAACGCTTCAAAAAGAGGGAAAAGGCAGCCTCCGCCAAAAAGGTGTGCTACCTTTGTATGGAATTTCTCGTGGGCAGAAGCCTGCGCGCCGTTTCGCAAAACATGGGAATCTACGACGCGCTTGGCAAGATCTGCGAGAGCTACGGCAAGACCTTTGACGAGGTCTATTCCGTGGAGGTCGATCCCGGCCTCGGCAACGGCGGCCTCGGACGCCTTGCCGCTTGTTATATGGATGCTCTCAGTGTGGGGGATTATTCCGCCATCGGCTACTCCCTCCTTTACGAAAACGGACTTTTCCGTCAAAAGCTGGTAGACGGAGAGCAGGTGGAGCTGCCCGATCTTTGGCTGCAGGACGGCGCACCTTGGCTATATCCGCGTCCCGAAAAAAGCGTCAGCGTGCGCTTCGGCGGCTTGATCTCCGAAAGCTGGGAAAACGGAGAGCTACGCATCACGCACACTGAGTATGACGAGGTGAGAGCCGTTCCCTTCGACCTTATGATCGTGGGAACGGAGACAGATGCCGTTAACCCTCTTCGCCTGTGGCGCGCCAAGGAGACCCACAGCAGTGTGAGCGATTTTCCCTCTCAAGGCACCTATATTCACGCCATAGAGAAGGACAGAAACGCCACCGAGATCACAAGACAGCTTTATCCCGCCGACCACATGGACGAGGGAAAGCTGCTTCGTCTGACCCAACAGTATTTTCTTGTTTCCGCCTCCTTGCAGAATATGATCAGCGATTATTTCGGTGCCTATGGAACGCTTGTGCATTTTGAGGACAAGATCGCCATACACGTCAACGACACCCACCCCGCGCTGTGTATTCCCGAGCTGATGCGGATTTTGATGGACGTGTATTCCTACTCCTGGGACGACGCTTGGCGCGTGGTCACGCATACGGTGACCTACACCAATCACACCGTTATGCCTGAGGCACTGGAATGCTGGCGCGTAGACCTTTTTCGGGTGAAGCTGCCCCGTATTTTCTCCATTGTTTCGGAGATCAACCGCCGCTTTTGCGCCGATCTTTGGCATATGTATCCCGGCGATTGGGACAGGATCTCTCGCATGGCCATCGTGAGCCACGGTCAGGTGAAAATGGCCAATCTGTGCGTGGTGGGGGCGCATACCGTCAACGGGGTCAGTGCCCTGCACAGCGATATTCTTAAAAAAACGGTGTTCCGCGATTTCTATAAAATGACCCCTTGGAAGTTTACGAACGTCACCAACGGGATCGCCCATCGCCGTTGGCTTTGCGGTGCCAACCCCGCCCTTTCCGCCTTTCTTTCCGAATGCATCGGGGAGGGCTTTCGCCATAACGCCGCCGAGCTTTCCCGCTTTGCCGCGTTTGCCGACGACAGCGCGGTGCTGGAACGGTTGGACGGTATCAAACGTCAAAACAAATGCCGCTTTGCCGATTACGCAAAGAAAAAGACCGGCAGAAGCCTTGATCCTGACTCCATCTTCGACGTGCAGGTCAAGCGTATGCATGAATACAAAAGACAGCTTCTTAATATCTTAAAGATCCTGTCTCTTTATAATACCCTGTGCCAAACCCCCGATGCCCCCATCCCCAACCAGACCTTTATTTTCGGTGCCAAGGCCGCCCCGGGCTACGCCATGGCAAAGGAGCTGATCCGCTTAGCCTATTATCTCGGCAAGGAGCTGGAGGAAAATCCCATCACACGCGACAGGCTGAAGCTGGTCTTCATGGAGGACTATAACGTCAGCATGGCGGAGGTTTTGATCCCTGCCGCCGATATATCGGAGCAGATCTCCTTGGCGGGCAAGGAGGCCAGCGGAACGGGCAACATGAAGCTGATGATGAACGGCGCGCTTACCCTTGGTACGTTGGACGGTGCAAACGTAGAGATCTTAGAGGCGGTAGGAGAAGAGAATATCTATATTTTCGGTCTTAACACCTACGAGGTGGAGGAGGCGTGGCGACGCGGCTATCAGGCGAAGGATATTTATCACAGCTCCGAAAAGCTGCGAGGTGTCATCGACCGCCTATACGGCCGCCTTGGGGGACAAAGCTTCTCCCACGTTGCCGATTATCTGATCAACGGCGGCTATACCGTGGCAGACCCGTATATGTGTCTTGCGGACTTTGATGCTTATTGCTATGAGCATGGCCGCGCCGTGACGGATTACGCCGACAGGCTTGCTTGGAGCCGTAAGTCTCTTCTCAATATTGCCGCCTCGGGTCGCTTTGCTTCCGACCGTGCCATCGAGACTTATGCCAAGGAGATCTGGCATATCGCCCCCGTGGGGAGGTAGCCGCTTGTCACGCTTGCGCCTTGACGGCGCGTATCCCCATCGACTTGCGGGACGGGTGACGGTATGGGTAAACGGAAGCGACGCATACGGCCGTCACGCCATCGAGGCGGGGGACAGCTTGCGGTATTTCATCACCCTGCCGCGCGCCCTTGGCGTGCTCGGCGGCGTGCTTTCCCTTCGCCCTTACGGAGAACGCGAGACCTGCCTCTCTCTTCCTATCGCTTTTTTGGATCTGCAAGAGGGGAACGACTGCTTTTCTTGCCTCCTTGATACAAGGGAGGCGGGCCTCTCGCCACGCCTCTATGAGTGCTTTCTTTTCGTCAAAACCCCATTCGGCGGGCTTTACGCCGTCGGAGGGAACGACTTTGGCTTTTCTCGGCAGGAAGCCCCCTTGCTTCAGTTGACCGTCAGCAGATTTGCTCACGAGCCGCCCGCTTGGCTCTATGGCGGCGTGATCTATCACGTTTTCGTGGATCGCTTTTTTCGCGGTGGAAATGCGCCCGTGCGAGAGGGAGCGGTGCTGAACCCTGATTGGGAGAAGGGCATCCCGCAGTATCCCCCGTACCCCGGTGCACCCCTTGCCAATGATATGTTCTTCGGCGGCGACCTGTACGGCGTCACGGAAAAATTGCCCTATATCGCGTCTCTCGGCACGCGCGCCATCTATCTCTCCCCCATTTTTCGCGCCGCCTCCAACCATAAATACGATACGGGCTGTTATGCGGAGGTGGATGCCGCCTTTGGCGGGGAGGAGGCCCTGCGCCTTTTGATCGACGAGGCGAAAAAGTGGGGCATTCGCCTGATCCTTGACGGTGTGTTTAATCATACGGGGGACGATAGCCTGTATTTTAATAAATACGGTCATTACGACTCGTTGGGTGCTTATCAGTCCAAGGCTTCGCCCTATGCCTCTTGGTACACCTTCACGGATTTTCCCGACGGATACAAATCGTGGTGGGGGATCGATATTCTGCCAAAGCTGGATCTCCAAAGCACTGCCTGCCGCGATTATTTCGTAGGCGAGGACGGCATCGTTTCCAAGTACGCCAAAATGGGCATCGGCGGGATGCGGCTTGACGTGGCGGATGAGCTGGACGGCCCCTTTATCACCGCCGTTAAAGAGAGACTCAGCGAGGAATGCCCCGACGCCGTTTTGTACGGAGAGGTCTGGGAGGATGCTTCGCGCAAGGTGGCCTATGACCGTCTGACAGGCTACTATCTGGGAGAGCAGCTGGACGGTGTGATGAACTATCCCCTGCGAGCGGGCCTGCTTTCTTATCTGAGAGAGAACAGGACGGAGGCACTCTCCTACTACCTTCGCGAGGTGCTTCTCAATATGCCGAAGCGTGCATCCGACCTTGCCATGAACCTTCTCGGCACTCACGACACCGTCCGTGTGCTGACCGCCCTCGGCGGCGATAGCCCGGAGGGAAAGAGCAACGACACGCTCGCCGCTCTCCGCATGACGGCGGAGCAGAGAAGCCGCGCCGTTTCTCTTTTGAAGGGGGCATATCTGATTCTTGCCACCCTGCCCGGCATCCCCTCCGTCTATTACGGCGACGAGGTGGGAGCGGAGGGCTACGCCGACCCCTTCAATCGCTTGCCCTTTCCGTGGCACAGAATGGAGGAGGACTTGCTTTCCCATTACAGAAAAATGGCCGAGATACGCCGTGATCCCGCGTACAGGGACGGTGAGATGAGGCTTTTGCATTTGTCCGAGTCACTTCTCGCCTTCGGGAGAGAAAAGGACGGCAAAACCGCCGTCACCCTCTTTAATAACACCGATACCCCTCGCCGTGTCCGCTTGCCCGTGGACGCGGAGGTGCTGCTTGGAGAAGGGGAAAAGGAGGCACTTCTGTTGCCACCGCGCTTCGGCGCTGTTTTTATAGCGAGAACGGGACAAGCCGTTTTCTTTGAAGAATATTAATTAACGGAGACAAAATATGACAGTCATCAGCGTGTCCTCTCTGTCCCTCTCCTTTGGAGACAAGGACATCCTCAAAAACGTGGGCTTCTCCTTGAACGAGGGGGATAAGCTCGGTATCGTCGGCGTGAACGGCGCGGGAAAGACCTCACTGTTTCGTCTGATCGGCGGTACGTATACCCCTACTGAGGGACAGGTGTTTATTTCTCACGACAAAAGCCTCGGCTGGCTAAAGCAGGACGAGGCGGTAGACCCCGCCATGGGCGGAGTATCGCTTCTCGATTATATGCTCTCCAGGCACGTCTCTCTCCTTGAAACGGAAAGAGAGCTGTCGGACGTGGAGCTTGCCATTGCCGAGGCGGATGCCGTGGGGGACGAGGAAAAGCTGCTTCAGCTTTCCGCAAGGCTGTCCCGCTTGCACGAGGCCTACGCGGCGGCGGGCGGCTTGTCCTACAAGAACAGAGCCAAAAGCATGCTGTTACATATGGGCTTTGGGGAGGAGGAGCTTTCGCGCCCCGTTTCCTCGCTTTCGGGCGGACAGCATACCCGCCTCGCCCTTGCGCGACTGCTGGCGGCCGAGCCTGATATTTTGCTTCTTGACGAGCCCACCAACCATCTGGACATCGACGCCCTTTTGTGGCTGGAGGAGTTTCTCCTTTCCTATCCGAAAACGGTGCTGGTCATCTCTCACGACCGCTATTTTCTCGATAAGGTAACCTCCAAGACCCTGATGATGGACGCCACCCACGCCAAGCTTTATCAAGGCAATTATACGGCGGCAAAGACACAAAAGGAGGCGGACGACGCGGCGCAGGACAAGCGCTACCGTGAGCAGCAAAAGGTCATTCGCCGTATCGAGGCCAACATCGAGTTTCAAAGACGCTGTGGCAGAGAGCATAACTTCGTCACCATCCGCGCCAAGCAAAAGCAGCTTGACCGTATGGAAAGGGTAGAGGCGGTAAAGGGGCCCGAAAAGGAGATCGGCTTTTCCTTTACGGGCAACACCCTTTACAGCCAGGACGTGCTGACGGTGAAGGACCTGTCCTTCTCCTACGGCGGCGCACCCCTTCTTTCTCACCTTTCCTTTTCCGTAAAGAAGGACGAAAGGGTCCTGCTTCTCGGTGCCAACGGTACGGGAAAATCCACCGTGATGCGGCTTCTTGCGGACAAGCTATCCCCCGACGGAGGCAGTATTCGCTTTGCCGATGAGGCAAGGATCGGATACTATGACCAAGAGACCCGCTCCTTCCATGAGGAAAAAACGGTATTTGAGGAGCTGCACGACGAATATCCCACCAAAACCAACGGCGAGATCCGAAGCGTCCTTGCCCTCTTCCTCTTTTGCGGCGAGGACGTGGACAAGCCCATTTCCGCCCTGTCAGGCGGCGAGAGGGCACGCCTGACCCTCGCTAAGCTGATCTTAAAGCCCGTCTCGGTGCTTCTCTTGGACGAGCCCACCAACCATCTGGATATCGGCTCTCGTGAGGCCCTTGAAACGGCACTTGCCGCCTTTGAGGGGACGGTTATCGCCGTTTCTCATGACCGCTATTTTATTGATCGCGTGGCAACGCGGCTGCTTGAATTGACCCCCGCGTCGGAAAACGGTGCCGTCTCCTATCAGCCCTACGAGGATGAGCTTCCCTACGCCTGCTATCGCAGAATGCGCGCCGCCCTGCAAGCGGAAGCTCCGCGGGTAGAGCAGAAAAGCACCGTGGGCAAGGAGGCCTACGAGCAAAAGAAAAGAGAAGAGGCACAACGTCGTGCCGCGCAGAACAAGAAAAATCGCGCCGAAAAACGGATTCCCGAGATCGAGACCCGCTTAGAGGAGCTAAAGACGCAGCTCTTTGGCGAGGCCGCCACCGATTACGTAAGGGCCGCCGCCATAGAGGAAGAGGTATCGGCGCTTGAAGCCGAGCTTTTAGAGCTTTACGAGCTGACGATGGAATAAGGAAGGACGAAAGCTATGAGAATCACCTTTACCAAAAGCACCCATTTGCGCCGCCTGATCTACGGGGCTGCGCTTCTCGCCATGGCACAGCTTTTGCCCTTTGTCACGGGGCAGATCCCCGAGATCGGCAAAATGCTTTGTCCCATGCACCTTCCTGTTATCCTGTGCGGCATCCTGTGCGGCATTCCCTACGGAGCGGCCGTCGGCCTTGTCGCGCCGCTCTTGCGCTCCTTGCTTTTCGGCGTTCCCGTCATGAATACCGCTCTCGGTATGGCGGCAGAGCTGCTCGTTCTCGGTGTGCTTGCGGGGCTTTTCGTTCGGATCCTGCCGAAAAAGCTTCCTTGTCTGTATCTTTCGCTCGTTTGCGCCATCGCGGGCGGAAGGCTGGCACTCGCCGCCGCGAAATTCGTCATCAACGGCATCGCGGGCACCTCCTTCTCCTTCTTCGCTTATCTGGCCGCCAACGTGACGAATGCCCTGCCGGGCATCGTCCTGCAATTGGTCGCTATCCCGCCGCTGGTGCTTCTTTTACGCCGTCTCTTTCCGGTAGAATGATCACATTTCCTTCAGAGTGCGAGCCAACCGCTCGCACTCCTTTTTCGTGTTGGTGTGCCCAAGCCCCAACCGCACCGTCCCGAAGCGTACCGTCCCCAGCGTTCTGTGCGCGACGGGGGCGCAGTGCAAGCCCGCCCGCACGGCAATGCCGCAGGCGTCGAGCTGAGCGGCGACCGCTTCGGGCGAAAGACGGGCGTGGGTAAAGGACAAAATACCGCTTCCATGCTCCTCGGGTAAGCGAAGGGTGACGTCGGGCATATCGGAAAGCAAGCACGTCAGCCGCTCTTCCAGCTCTGCCACGTGCGCGCCCATCTCCTCCACACCGCGCCTCTCGCAATAGGTCACCGCCGCGCCAAGCCCCAGGATAGCGGGTAAGGAAAGAGAGCCTGCCTCAAACCGTTCGGGCAGATGCGGCGGCATATCGTACGACAGGGAATGCGAGCCGCTTCCCCCCATCAAAAAGGGAGGATACTCTGCCCTCGGTCGGGCAAAGATGGCCGCACCCGCGCCAAGAGGCCCGTAAAGCCCCTTGTGGGCGGGTATGCACAAAGCGTCAATCCCCATTTTTTGCATAGAAATGGGAATGTGCCCCGCGCTTTGGGAGGCATCCACCAAAAAGGGAATGCCCTTTTTCTTGGCCAAAGCCCCAATTTCCGCAATGGGCAAAACTCTGCCGCAGACGTTGGAGGCGTGGGTGGCAACGATCAGCCGCGTTTCGGGGCGCAGTCGCGCCCTGACTCCGACGACCCCCTCCGCGCTGGGATATTCCTCTACGCTGGCGCGCCCCTCCTTTGCCAATCGGTAAAGAGGTCTCACCACCGCGTTGTGCTCCATATCGCTGTATAGCAAATGAGGCGTGCCGTTTTCCTTGCCCTCCCCGAGAAGAGCGTGAATGGCTAAATTAATGGCGTGGGTTGCGTTCATGGTGAAAACCACGCCCTCGGGTGAGGGGGCGTCAAAGAAACGGCAAAGCGCCTCCCTCACCTCATACGCGGCGAGGGCGGCGCGAACGGAATGGCGGTGGCCGCTTCGCCCCGGGTTTCCCGCTTGACGAAGCCCCCCCGCCACCGCGCGAAGCACGGCGGCGGGCTTGGGGTAGCTTGTGGCGGCTTGATCTAAATAAATCAGCTTATTCCAAGCCATACGACACTCCTGCAAAGCGCAGGCGGCGCACCGCCTCCATCAATTCCTCTTCCCTTACGCGAATGCCCCACATACACCCCTCACGTCCCGACTCCAGCTTGACGAGACGGGCGCGAATGCCGTTTTCGGCGAGAAGCCTTTTGGCAAAGGAGGCACCCGAAACCGAGCCGATACGCAGGGTACGGTCTCTGCTTTTCATTTTTGTCTCCTCCTTTCATAGCGGACGGAAGGCAAGTACCCTCCGTCTCCTTCAGTATATGTACCGTGCCCCTCCTTCGTCCCCACCTTTACTGCCTCGGAAAACCGAAAAAATATCCCAAGACGGTTGACTTTTTCATGAGGGCGTGGTAAAATAATCTATATAAGCAAAAAAAGGAGCGACGCGTGAAGATATTTCCTTTTTGGGAGGGCGGCTATGCCTCCATGTGCTATCTGGTCACCGACGACGCGTGTGCCCACGGTGTCTTGATCGACCCCTCGGCCTCCGTCAGCCATATCCGTGCGGAAATGGGGCGTTTGCCGCAGATCGAAGCCCTGCTTTTGACCCACGGCCATTTTGATCATATGCTGACTCTTGCGGAATGGAAGGCGGAAACAAACGCCCCCATCTGCGTTTGCGAGGAGGATGCCGCGCATCTGACGGATGCCTCTCTCAATTGCAACCTCGTCTTTTTCGGCAAGCATATTACCTATCCTCCCGCCGATCGACTCTTGCGGGAAGGGGACACCGTTTCCTTCGGAAACGAAGCTCTTTCCGTCATCAAGTCACCGGGACACACCGCAGGCTCTTGCCTTTACCTCGGCAAGGAGGTGCTTTTCACGGGCGACACGCTGATGGCGGAGGGCGGCTATGGCAGATACGACCTGCCGGGTGGCTCGGCCGCCGCTCTTTACGACTCCTTGCGCAAGATATTTACCCTGCCTTTGTCCCTCGTCATCTATCCGGGACACGGCGGCAGCTCCACATTAGCGGAAGAAAAAACGTTTCACTTTTAAATAGAAAGGCAACTACAATGGAAGAGATCAAGTCTAATTTTATTCACGACATTATCGACGCCGACCTGGCCGATAATCCTTCCCTGAAGATCCACACCCGTTTTCCTCCCGAGCCCAACGGCTACCTGCACATCGGTAGTGCCAAGGCCATTTGGATCAACGTTTGCACCGCCAAGAAGTACGGCGGTCTCTTCAATCTGCGTTACGACGACACCAACCCCTCCAAGGAGCACAACGAGTACGTTGAATCCATCTACGAGGACCTCAAGTGGCTGGGCGCAGAGCCCACGGGCGGCGTGTTCTACGGCTCGGATTACTTTGAAAAGTGCTATGAGTTTGCCGTAAAGCTCATCAAGGAAGGCAAGGCCTACGTTTGTGACCTGTCCGCCGATGAGATGAGAGAGTATCGCGGTACGCTGACCGAGGCGGGCAAGAACAGCCCCTGGCGCGATCGCTCGGTGGAAGAGAATCTCGATCTCTTTGAGAGAATGAAAAACGGCGAGTTCCCCGATGGAGCCAAGACTCTCCGCGCAAAGATCGATATGGCTTCGCCTAATATAAATATGCGCGATCCTGCAATATACCGTATAGTTCATACTTCTCACCACAGACAGGGTGACAAGTGGTGCAT
>JAZRGD010000084.1:0-18436 GCA_045644045.1 Eubacteriales bacterium | reverse complement strand
CCCAAGACCGACATGGCTACGACCCGACTTGGGCCGCCGAGGCTGAGGCAGAGACGGAAGCCGAGGCCACCGAGGCCGCCACGGAGAAATCCGCCGATAAATAAAAAATACAGCGCAAGCCGACGGACTTGCGCTGTTCTGTTTAAGGTCTGGGTTCAAAAAACTCGATCTCTTCTCCATCAGGTCCCTTAACGAAGGAGATCACCGCGTTGATGGGAGGATTCGCGGGAAGAGTCATAAGAGAAGGCTCTTTTTTGCTGATCGCGCCGTAGGTAATGGCACGGGCAAAGGCGGCGGCACTATCCTCCACGTGCAAAGCCAGATGCACGTAAAAGCCCGCCTGCGGCTCGAAGGTGGTGCGAGGCGCGCCGTCCGAGAACAGCTCGAGCATGGCGTCGCCGCCCATTTCAAGCAGGCAGATGGTGCGCTCGGGGTTGTTCCAACGGCGATACTCGCGGAAGCCGAGGCCCTCGGTGTAAAAGCGGTAAGACTTTTCGAAATCGGAGGCGTGGAGGGCGATGTGGTGAAAGCCCTTGCAGCCTATCACTTTATTTTCCATAGTGTATATCTCCTTGTTTTATTACAATATGATTGTAGCACAAAAGAAACGAAAAAGGAAGTGTTTTTTCAAAAAAAATGAAAATATTGATAAAGGGAGCGGCTGTCGCGCGACAGCCGCTCTCGTTTTATTCGGCGTTTTGATTTTCCGCCATGGCGACCTTGGCCGCCTCACGGGCACTGGTCTTGCCCTCGGGCTTGATGTCACCCGCCTTGGTCAGGGCGATCTTGGTAAGCATGGGACCTACCAGCTCATAGATCAGCACGGCAAAGAGGGTGATGTTGGAGACCATCATGCCGTCAGGGCCGAGGGTCGATGCCTTAATGGCCATGCCCAGCGCCACGCCTGCCTGCGGAAGAAGGGTCACGCCAAGGTATTTGACGATGTGATCGTCACACTTCACCGTCTTGGCACTGAGAAACGCGCCGCCGTATTTTCCTGCGGAGCGAGCCAAAATATAGACCACGCCTACCGCCACCACAGAGAGGCTGGCGAAGACGGAAAGCTCAAGCTCGGCACCGCTGATGACGAAGAAGAGGATGTAAAGAGGTGCCGTCCACCGTTCCATACGTTCCATCAGCTCCTCGGAGAAATCACACATATTGCAGAACACCGTGCCAAGCATCATGCAAGAGAGCAAGGAGGAGAAGGCGATATGGACACCGAAGATCTCAAACTGCATCATGGAGATGGCGGTGGTAAGAAAGACGAAGGCCACCGACATGGAAAGACGCTTGGAGCGAGAATGGAAAAACCTCTCGCAGAAGGTAAAGATACAGCCCATGGCGAAGCCGAGGCCAACGGAAAGAACCACCTCAAGCAAGGGCTCCAGCACCACGGAAAGAACGTCCACGTGTCCCGCGTTCAGTGCCTTTGCCACGCCAAAGGACACGGCAAACAAAACGAGACCCACCGCGTCGTCGAGGGCAACCACAGGGAGAAGGATGTCGGTGAGGGGGCCCTTCGCCTTATACTGTCTGACTACCATCAGCGTAGCGGCAGGGGCGGTGGCCGAGGCCACGGCTCCCAGCACGATCGCGGCCGGAAGGGACAAAACCTCGGGCATGAGCAAGTGAACGCAGATCAATACCACATCCACGAGAAGGGTGGTAAGCACTGCTTGGAAGATCCCGATGACGGTGGCTTGCTTACCCGTTTTCTTTAACTGGCCGAGACGGAACTCATTGCCGATGGAGAAGGCAATGAAGCCCAGTGCCACGTCGGGAATGATGCCGAGGCCGTGAAGCTGCTTCATCGAGGTGAAGCCGAGACCGGGTACGCCTAAGGCACCCAGAAGATAGGGGCCGATGAGAATACCCGTAACCAGGTATGCCGTCACGGCGGGCAGCTTGAGAAGCTTGGCGAGACGGGACAACAGAAGCCCTACGAGAAGGGCAACGGAAAGACTGAGAAGAGTTTCCATGATGCTTCCTTTCAAAATATAGCGGATAAGACCGCGTTTTTTTCGCACCTAATCATTATATTCCTATCCGATGGCAAAGTCAAGGGGTAAACCAAAATTTTATTTCCTTTTTCCTTTTTGGGATCAAAAAGAAAAAAACGAGCCTCCTCCCTCCGCTTTCGAGGTGCAAGACTCGTCCGTTTTTCTGCTTTATTCCATGCGCGCGCCCATAGCGACCAGCCTTTGCAAGCCAATATAGGAGGCACTTCCGCTTTTCATGGTGGCGTCGATCTCGGCGCACAGGGTGAGATTGCGCTCGATGGCGGCAACACCGCTTTTTTTCGCCGCGCGATAATAAAGCCCCGTCTTGTATTCGTGCATCCGCAGCTTTTTGGCGATGGCGTCGGGAGTAAGCCCTTCCTCCGCCAAAAGTGCCACGCTGAGCAGGTCGCCGTAAAGCCTTGCCACTTGCCCAAGGGCTAAAATGGGGTCTACCTTTCTTTTTTCCATATCAAAGAGATAGCGATAGGCCTCCTCGGTCTTGCCCTCCAAGAGGGCGTTGGTAAAGCTGAAGGCATCGCTCTCCACGGTACGAACGCAAACAAGCTCCATTTCGGTCTCGCTGACCGAGGAAAGCCCTCTCGCCTTGGCGAAGGTGGTCAGCTTTTCGATCTCGGAGGACAAAACAGACATATCGTGCCCTACTCTGCCGAGAAGCGAGGTGGGAAGGGAGGGCGTGTATTCGATGCCTGCGGCGGCAAAATGCCGCGCGATCCAACCGCACAGCTCTCTGTCGCCCGAACGGTAAAAGACCACCGCATCCAAAACAGCCGAGAGAGCGGAAAGAGATTTGGAGGGATGACGCGCGTCGCTTCCCACGTCAAGCCCCTCTTCCGTCGTGACAATAACAAGCGCGGTGCCTTCGTTCTGCTTGACCTCCTCTGCCAACGCGGCAAGTGCCTCCAGTGCCTTATCCTTGACACCGTCCAGAACGGCGCCATGCCATTCGATGAGCTTGCCGTCCGCCATCATAGAGGGCGTGCGCACCGCATCCAGCAACGCGCCGTAGTCCGGCTCCGGTCCGTCAAACACGTAGTGCATAAAGGGGGCAAGCCCCTCGTCGGTAATGATGGCGCGACGCATTTCGCCCAGATAGTGGCGTTTGAGATAATCCTCTTCCCCCGCAAACAGATAAGCACCACCCATCTGTCCGCTTTTGAGTCGCTGTCGCAGCTCCGCTACCGTCATACCCTTCTTCCCTTCTACGCCGTAGGCGTTATGATAAATCGCATGGAATTCTTTTGCACCACGTCCCCCATACGGGCATAATACGTAATGGAGAGAAGCCATTTCCCCTCTTTTTCCGTCAAGGAAAGCGCGTCGGTGTACGCCTCGGTATCGAGCTCACCGTAGCCCGTTTGATATAAAAAAGAGGTGACTCTTCCCTTCTCAAAGCGCATCTCGCTGAGTCCTCGCCTGACGGTGAGGCGATCCTTCTCGTAGGTAACGGTGCATGGCCGCCCCTCCTCCGTACGGTAATACACGCCGAAGGGCACGGAGGAGGTCAGCTCTCCCACTCCGTTTTCCTCCAACCGCTCCTCATCCACCGCTACGGCACCTGCCGAAAGCAAGAATGCAGATAAGGAGGGGAAGCGGCTGTCGTACCGCTCAATTCGTGACGTATGCTTGAGTTTGATCTTCATACCGTTAAAAGAGGCCGTCGCGTTGGCACGACAGCCTCGGAGCCTTACGGCTTATTTATCCTTCCTGTTGTATTCGGAGCGGGGATTGACCAGCTTGCGCCAATCAAGATACCCCTTATCAAGTGCCATGACCAAGGCCTCCGCAGTGGCAATGTTGGTCGCTACCGGAACGTTGTAAATATCGCACAGGCGGAGAATATCCTGCTCGGAGGCATTGCGCGCCTCGTCCTCATAGGGCTCGGTGCTTTTAAAATAGAACAAAAGGTCGATCTCATTGTAGGAGACACGCGCGGCGATCTGCTCCACGCCGCCGTCCACGCCTGCCATCGCCTGCTCCACGTCAAGCCCCGTGGCCTCCATAATATACTTGCCCGTCACAGAGGTGGCGCAAAGATTATGTCTTGCCAATATGCCGCAATAAGCGATGCAAAATTGGGTCATCAGTTCCTTTTTGTTATCATCCGCAATGATCGCGATATCCATAGTCTTTCCTTTCGTTATTCTGCCCTTGTAAGATAGCGCTTTCTGCTGATCCCCGTCAGAGGGACCCCCTTTAGAAGAGGAGTGTCTTTTCCGCAAAAACGCGCCGTTACGTTTTCAATTGCTCCGGTGTACGCGCGTGCGCGACCAAAGCTGCCGTCTACGATGATCCCCGACAGGCCCACGGGCAGTCGAGGAACGATACCGAGTAAAGAAAGTCCCAGCCGATCCACCAATGAAAGAACGGAGGGCATACACTGCTGATCCTCCCAATTCGTGGAAAAGCCCGTCAAGAGAAAAGCGTCGGCACCGTGCTTGCTTTGCCACACCTCGGCGGCACGAACGGACACCTCGTCCGCCTCCGTTAAGAGGAACAGACCGTCAAGCCCTTCACGCACCGCGTGCTGTCGGGAAAACCAAACCACGATCATGTCGTAATCCGCCTCGGCGCGGATCAGGCGCATCAGCCTTACGACCGTCTCCTCCGTAAACCGCTCCGTAGGAGAGGAGGGCAACAAAAAAAGGAGATCCTCTGCTTGCCCTTTGCGCTTCTTCAAGGGAAGGGGCAGCACCGCGCGAGAGAGCGCGACCCTCTCGCAAGCAACGTCCATTGCCGTATATACCACCGTTTCGGCACATCCGCTCAGAATGTCCAAGGCGGGGATCGGACAAGACAGATCCACCAAAAGCGTTCTTTTCCCCTGCCGCGCAAGGCAAGCCGCCAAATTCAAAGGAAGGTGGCTTTTTTCCAGCTCTCCCGAAAGAGAGGCAAAACCGATCACTTGACGCAAGTTCCTTCCTCCTCAGCCGGTCTTATAAGGCTCGTTAGGCCTTCTTTCCTCTCTATTATACAACATTTTATACTGTTTTGTCAATATTATCCCCCGCATTTTTTGTGCAAATAGCAAAATAAAATAAATATTTTTCCTTTTTTCTCGATATGACTTGAAAATATTGAAAAACTATACTATAATATATAATAACAAAAGTACCCCGTCGCGCGCTCGCGCGCGACACGACAAAAGAGGATGACAAGATGAAGAAGTTTAAAAAAATCGGTATTTTGACCTCGGGCGGTGACGCCCCCGGCATGAACGCCGCCATCCGCGCCGTCACCCGCGCCGCTCTTAACCACGGCGTTGAGGTCATGGGCATTTACAAGGGCTATTCGGGTCTGATCCGCAAGGAGATCAAGCCCCTCACCCTGCGCGACGTATCCAATATGATGAACCACGGCGGCACTGTTCTTTATTCCGACCGTTGCCCCGAGTTCAAGACTGAGGAGGGTATGGCCAAGGCCATTGCCTCCTGCCGTGAGTTTGGCATCGACGGCATCATCGCCATCGGCGGCGACGGCACCTTCCGTGGTGCCACCGATCTGTCCGTGCGCGGCATGCCCTGCATCGGTCTGCCCGGCACCATCGACAACGATATTACCGCCACCGATCACACCATCGGCTTTGATACCGCTATGAACACCACGTTAGAGCTGATCGACCGTCTGCGTGACACCTGTGAGTCTCACGCCAGATGTAACGTGGTAGAGGTCATGGGCAGAAACGCGGGCGACATCGCCGCCTTTACCGCCCTTGCTTCGGGTGCCACCGCCGTAGTTCTCCCCGAGGTAGCCTTCGATGAAGAAAAGCTTTTGAACAAGATCCGCACCTCCCGTGCGCTGGGCAAGAGAAACTTCATCGTGGTGGTCTCCGAGGGTATGGGAAGCGAGTTTGCCCCCGCCCTGACGGAGCGTATTGAGGCAGAGACGGGGGTCGAATCCCGCTTTGCACGCTTTGCCCACGTGGTGCGCGGCGGTATTCCCACCCTGCGCGACAGATACCTGGGCACGGCCATGGGCGATTACGCCGTGGAATGCTTGCTTGAGGGCAAGAGCAATATCGTGATCTGCGAGAGAGAAAACAGCCTGGTGGATACCGATATTTCCTTCGCGCTGATCGTAGACCGTATGTACAAGGGCAAGCTGAAGGACGGCGATCTTGACGCCTTCTCCCCCGAGCAGCTCAAGGAAATGGAAGCCATCTGCGCGGTGAAGAGAGACCGCATCATCGGCGTCTGCGCATCGGTCGACAAGCTGGGACTTTAATTTCTACCCTTGCTTTTTATGAGGAATGGCCACGGCCATTCCTCTCTTTTAGGGATAAGGAGAAAACATGGAAAAACACATCGGTATTTTGGGTGCCGGCACCTTTGGCGTCTCCTTGGCGGCGGTTCTTTCCGCGACGGAGCATCGCATCTGCCTTTGGTCGGCCATTCCCGAGGAGATCGCGCGCCTGTCAAGCGAGCGACGGCATCCGCGCCTTCCTTCGTTGCGCCTCTCGGAGCGTGTCTCCTTGACGACGGAGATCGCGTTTGCCGCCACGGGCGCGGATATTCTTCTCTTTGCCGTCCCTTCGCCCTTCGTGCGCGCTACGGCAGAGCGTGTCAAGCCCTACCTTTCAGAGGGCATCCTGATCGCGGACGTGGCCAAGGGCATTGAGCCCGACACACTGCTTACCATGTCGGAGGTGATCCGCTCCGTTTTGGGAGACGTCGCCCCCGTGGTGGCCCTCTCAGGCCCTACACACGCTGAGGAAGTGGCGCTTTCTATGCCCACCACCATCGTGGCCGCCTCTACCGATCTTACTGCCGCCGAGGAGATCCAAAGCATTTTTGACGGAACCTGCATCCGCGCCTACACCAACCCCGATCCCCGTGGCACAGAGTTGTGCGGCGCGCTGAAAAACGTCATCGCGCTGGCGGCGGGTATTTCCGACGGCATCGGCTACGGCGACAACGCTAAGGCGGCCATCATTACCCGCGGTATGGCGGAGATCACCCGTCTCGGTCTTGCTATGGGGTGTGACGCACGCACCTTTTCGGGACTTGCGGGCATTGGCGACCTGATCGTCACCGCCACAAGCCCTCACAGCCGCAACGGCAAGGCGGGTCGCCTCATCGGCGGTGGAATGTCCACCGAGGAGGCCTTGACACAGGTCGGTATGGTGGTTGAGGGTGTCAATGCCCTTCCCGCCGCCATGGCTCTCTCCGAAAAATACGGCGTAGAGCTTCCCATCACCCGCGCCGTATACGCCGTAGTGGAGGAGGGTGCCGATCCGCGCGCCTGCGTGACGGGGCTGATGACCCGCACCAAAAAAAGTGAATTTTGATCTGAATTTCAACCTCTTAAAAAAGGACATTTTATGGAAATTGCAATTAAACTCGTCTACCAAGTCGCCATTTTGTTTTTGATGATGGTGCCCGGCGTAGTCATGCGCCGCGCCCGTCTTTGCTGTGAGCATTTCGCCAAGGGTCTGTCGGGCTTGGTCTTATACATATGCCAGCCCATGCTCATTTTCCTCGCCTATCTGCGCCCCTATGACAAGGCGGTTTTTCTCAACTGTCTTTGGGTGCTTCTTTTGGCACTTCTTTCCCATATTCTCTTCGCCGTAGCGGCTTTGCTTTTTTACCGCAAGGCCCCCGACGGACAGAAAAGGATCCTTCGTTTGGCCACCGTCTTCGGCAATGCCGCCTTTATGGGCGTCCCCATGATCGGTGTCCTTCTCGGTGCGGAAGCGCTTCTCTACGCCTCGGTCTACAATATTGTCTTTAATCTTTTTCTTTGGTCTATGGGCGTTCTGTTTTGCACCCACAACAAGGATATGGACGGTGACGGCGATCACGACGCCGACGACCGCACCGCCATCAAAAAGGATATTCTCCTGATGGTGCGCCGTACCCTGCTCCACCCCGTCACGCTGGCGGCGGCGATCGGTCTCGTCTTTTTCTTCCTGCCCATTGAGGATAAGGTGCCAAGTCTTTTGACCGACTCCATCACCATGTTAGCCAACCTGGTGGCACCCCTTGCTATGATGGTCATCGGTCTGCGCCTGTCGGACATTCGCTTCAAGGGCTTTTTCCGTGACGCGCACGCCATCTGGTGTCTCGTGCTTCGCCACGCCCTGCTTCCTCTCGCCGTTCTCGGCATGATCAAGCTTTTTGCTCTCATAGGCGCGCCCATTTCCGATACCGTATCCAAGGTGGTTTTGATTCTGGCCGCCACCCCCATCGCTACCTCGGCCTCTATGTTTGCCGAGAGATACGACTGCGATGCCTGCTACGCGGGCAAGCTCGTTACCGTTTCCACTCTACTCTCTATCATTACCATGCCGCTTTTGATCCTGTTGGTCTGATAACGGAGTTTCTAAAAAATCGGATCTCCCTCTCGGAGATCCGATTTTTTTATTTTTTTCAAAATAGACTTGAAAAAAAGCAAGGAATATGCTACAATATGGTTGTCACACTAACAGAATAATGAAAAATATCCATGGGTGTATTATACCCATTTGAAAAAGATACTATATCTTTCGGTAGATATACTGTATCGCAAGTATCTTTTTCGGGATATTTTGTTAGTGTGACAACTACGCGAGAGGTATTCTACGGTGTCACCTCGCAAGGGGTGGCACCTTATTTTTTGCCATGAAAGAAAAAAGTGTATCTAAAATCTGCTCTATCTTTGGCGCGCAAAAGCTCCCTTACATATGCCAGGATTTTTGTACAGATGTCTATGGTGAAATTTTGAACTGCTTTGACGTTCCGAACAGCCAAACCTTTTATTTCGGCGGCCAAGGTGATTTTGAAGAGATTTGTTATCGTTTCATTTCCAACCTAAAGACCACATACGCCGAAGACTTGCAGATCAACCGCGTTTTCTGTGTAAAGGACCGGGCGCTGCTTCCCAAGCAACGGCGCGCGCTGATGCCGGAGAAATATGACGATGTCATATATCTTTGCCCCACCCTCGGCCATCAGGAAAAAAGCTCGTATTTGCGTGACTGCGCCATGATAGATGCCAGTGAATGCGTTATATTTTGCGTAGAGGAAAAGGGAAATAGCAACGCTTACAAGGCGTACAAATACGCAAAAAGCACAGGCAAGAAGGTGGTCAACCTTTGGGAAAGGTACGCTCCCCTTTTGCTACCGCGCGACGAGGTCGAAAGGCTTCTCCATATGAGAAGAGGCGCATTTACCGTATACTAAAAAATCCCCGTTATCGCATACTGTACGCGATAACGGGGTTCTTTTTTTACAGATGAATAATCAAGCGTTTGCAGCGTCCACGATGGCCGTGAAGGCGTCTACCTTCAAGGAAGCACCACCGATCAGACCGCCGTCTACGTTGACCTTAGCCAACAGCTCAGCGGCGTTCTTGTCGTTCATAGAGCCACCGTACTGAATGGTGATCTCCTCAGCGGCCGCAGCGCCGTAGAGCTTTGCAATAGTAGCGCGGATCACGCCACAGGTCTCGTCAGCCTGCTCGGGGGTAGCGGTAAGACCGGTACCGATGGCCCAAACGGGCTCGTAGGCGATGATCACGTTTTTCAGATCCTCGGCGGAAATGCCTGCCAGGTCCAGCTTGGTCTGCATAGCGACCACCTCGTCGGTGATGCCCGCAAGACGCTCCTCCTTCACCTCACCGAGGCACACGATGGCCTTGAAGCCCGCCGCGAGAGCGGCCTTGGTGCGCAGGTTCACGGTGGTGTCGGTCTCGCCGAAATACTGACGGCGCTCGGAGTGACCGATGATCACGTATTCAGCACCCGTCTCCTTGAGCATCGCGGTAGAGATCTCGCCCGTGTAGGCACCCTTTGCCTCAAAATGCACGTTCTCGGCACCGATCTTGATGTTCGTGCCCTGAGCGGCCTCGACGGCTACGGCGATGTCCACGTAGGGAACGCACAGAACGATGTCGCACTTATCCTTACCCGCCACGTGAGGTGCCAGATCCTTTACAAAGGCCTTGGCCTCGGAGGGGGTCATGTTCATTTTCCAGTTACCGGCAATTACAGTTCTTCTCATGATCGTACTCCTTATTATTTGTCAAGAAGGCAAGCGATACCGGGCAGCTCCAGACCCTCAAGGAACTCAAGGGAGGCACCGCCGCCGGTGGAGATGTGAGTCATCTTGTCGGCGAAGCCCAGCTTCTCAACGGCTGCCGCGGAATCACCGCCGCCGATGATGGAGATCGCGCCGCTATCGGCCACGGCCTTAGCAACGGCCTCGGTGCCGCCTGCGAAGTTCTTCCACTCGGAAACGCCCATAGGACCGTTCCAAACCACGGTGCCTGCGCCTACGATAGCGTTAGCGAAGATCTCGCGGGTCTTGGGACCGATGTCGAGACCCATCCAACCGTCGGGAATGGCGTTGGAGTCAGCCAGCTTCCACTCGGTGTTCTCGTCGTATTC
The DNA here is from genome assembly GCA_045644045.1 of Eubacteriales bacterium. Taxonomy (GTDB): domain Bacteria; phylum Bacillota; class Clostridia; order Oscillospirales; family CAG-272; genus UBA1740. The sequence goes on along the minus strand of JAZRGD010000084.1, from coordinate 8,050 downwards.
CTTACCGATCACGTTGTCCACGGGGATGAGGAACTTCACGCCCTTAGCGGCGGCCTTTTCCATCATCTCGCGTGCGAGATCGATCTTGTCCTCCTCGCAAAGGGAGGTACCAACGCTGTTACCCTGCGCGCGGAAGAAGGTGTAAGCCATACCGCCGCCGATGATGAGGGTGTCAACCTTCTCGATGAGGTTCTTGATAACGCCGATCTTGTCGGAAACCTTAGCGCCGCCCAGGATGGCAACGAAGGGACGGGCAGGCTCCTCAAGTGCCTTACCCATCACGGAGATCTCCTTCTCGATCAGGTAGCCGCAAACGGCGGGCAGATAGTCAGCCACACCTGCGGTGGAGGCGTGCGCACGGTGAGCGGTACCGAAGGCATCGTTCACGTAAACGTCAGCGTACTCAGCCAGCTCCTTGGCGAAGTCCGCGCCGTTCTTTTCCTCGCGCGCGTCAAAACGGATGTTCTCAAGAAGCACGGCCTTGCCTGCTTCCAGAGCGGCAACCTTCGCCTTGGCGTCGGGGCCGATGATGTCCTCGGCAAAGGTAACGGTGCCCTCGCCCAGCAGCTCGTTGAGGCGGTCAGCCACGGGCTTCAGGGTCAGCTTCTTCTTATCGCCGGCGGCCTTAGCCAAAAGCTCGGCGGTAGCGGCGGCCTGCTCTGCCTCGGGAAGAGCGGCGACCTTCTTCTTCTCCTTCTTGGTGAGGCCGTAGCCCTCGGTGAGGATGTTGTGGGGCTTGCCCATGTGGGAGGAAAGGATAACCTTCGCGCCCTTGTCAAGCAGATACTTGATGGTGGGGATCGCGCCAACGATACGCTTGTCGCTGGTGATCACGCGGTCCTTCATGGGGACGTTGAAGTCGCAACGAACGAACACTCTCTTGCCCGCTACGTCAATGTTTTCTACGCTTTTTTTGTTGTAAGTAGCCATAATATAACTCCTTCATTATTTTTGTATCCAAATTATTATACCACTATCTTTTCGTTTAGTCAAGAAATTTCCGTTAAAAAATTGACGAAACCACCGATTTTTTTCCAAAAACGCCCAAAAACGGGAAATTAACAAAAATTCCACACATTTTTTCTCTCTTTCTTCTATAATGGATACAGAGTCAACTTCAAGGAGGCCACTGTGCAACCCATAGATAAAGAGCAATTTAAACGAGACCTGCTTCTTGCCGCAGAGAGAAACGGCGTTGCCGATCTGATCGGCGAGGAGGCGGCGGAAAAATTCTACGCCCTGACCGTTCGGATGCTGACCGTCAACGAGACCTTCAATCTGACCGCCATCAAGGATGTCAGGCGAGTGATCCTTTTGCATTATATCGACTCCCTTATGGCCGCCCGTCATATTCCCGCAGGCGCGCGGGTCATTGACGTAGGATGCGGAGCGGGCTTTCCCTCTCTGCCCTTGGCCATCTGCCGTCCCGACCTACACGTTACCGCCATGGATTCCACCGCCAAGCGTGTGAGCTACGTGGCGGAGACCGCCGCCCTTCTCTCCCTCCCCAACCTCGCCCCTCTGACGGGTCGTGCGGAGGAGCTGGGGCAAGACCCCGCATACAGAGAGGCCTTTGACGTTGCCACCGCTCGCGCCGTGGCGGCTATGCCTGTTTTGGCTGAGCTTTGCGTTCCCTTTGCGAAGCCGGGCGGCAGCTTCCTCGCCCTGAAGGGCAAGAACGCTGAGGCGGAATTGAAGGAGGCGAGGGGTGCCATTACCCGCCTTGGGGGCAAGGTGTCGCACAGCGACGGAACTCCCGTGGTGGCGGAGGACGGCGAGACCTTTGCGCGTGCCGCCATCGTGGTGGAAAAAACAGCGAAAACACCCAAGGAATTTCCCCGTTCATACGGGAAAATTCTCAAAAAGCCTTTGAGTTGACAATATGCAAACTTTTTCTTGAAAAAAGCAAGATTAACTCTTGCTTTTTTCCTTTATTTGCCGTATAATAGAGGCGTAACATATTTATGGAAAGGAATTTCTATCATGAACGAACTGAACAAAAAGCTTTATGAAGTGGGTCTGATCCCCGTTATCAAGATCGAGGACGCGGAGAAGGCCGTTCCTCTTGCCCGTGCGCTGTGCGAGGGCGGATTGCCCGCCGCGGAGATCACCTTCCGCACCGCCGCCGCCGCCGATGCCATCCGTAACATCAAGAAGGAGCTTCCCGATATGCTTCTGGGTGCCGGCACCGTGCTGACCACCGAGCAGGCAGATGCCGCTATCGAGGCAGGCGCATCCTTCATCGTGGCTCCCGGTCTCAACCCCGAGATCGTGAAGCACTGCCAGAAGAAGGGCGTTCCCATGCTTCCCGGCTGCTCCTCTCCCACCGACGTGGAGATGGCACTTTCCTTGGGTCTTGACACCGTAAAGTTCTTCCCCGCCGAGGCCGCAGGCGGTCTCAAGATGCTCAAGGCCATGTCCGCTCCCTACGGCAAGCTGTCCTTCATGCCCACCGGTGGCATTGACGAGACCAATCTGCTTTCTTACCTGCAGTTTAACAAGATCGTCGCGTGCGGCGGCTCCTTTATGGTGAAGGATGCGCTCATCAACGCGGGCGATTTCGATGCCATCCGCGAGCTGACCCGCAAGGCCGTTTTGACCATGCTGGGCTTTGAGTTCTTCCACGTGGGAATCAACGCCGAGAACGAGGAGGAATCGAAGAAGGCCGCCGCTTGGCTCACCACTCTCTTCGGTATTCCCATGGCAGACGGCAGAAAGAGCTACATGGGCGACAATTTCGAGATCATGAAATTTGTTGGCGTTGGCTCCAAGGGCCACATCGGCATCAAGACCAACTTCCTTGATCGCGCCATGGCTTATCTCTCCCGTCTGGGCGTGGAGTTTGATATGGATTCCATCACCTACAACGACGCGGGCAAGCCCAAGTTCGTTTACATCAAGGGTGAGATCCTCGGCTTCGCCTTCCACCTGGTACAGAAATAAGACGTCCTTTTTGCTCACACCCAACGTGAGCGAGGTCTTGCCGCCTCCTGGCGGAGACGCGATGAAGCCGCCTGCGAGCCGTAAGGAATACGAGGAGGTCATCACCGCCACCGCCGCCGAATTTGTCCGTCGCGCAATTCGCAACACCGCCAAAAACCGCGAGGGGCTTTGGTACGGCGTCAATTTTGAGGGAGAGCTTCCCTCTCTCGCGGCACTTTTGTAAACCAAGAAAAGCATAGCAAAACCCGACAAGTTTTGAAAAAGCATGTCGGGTTTTGCTATTGTTTTTTCACGGAGGATATGGTACAATGTAATCAAGGCACACAGCCTAATACATCTTTTGAAAGCACCGAGCAAGAGAAAGGAAATACTATGCCCATTCCCGAAAAGAAGCTGGCCCTGCTCTCGGGTCCCAGCGTCATTTGCGAGAACCCCGACAGCCCTTATAACTATTTTGCCTGGCCCACCGTCACCCGTCTGCCCGACGGCAGGCTGATGCTTGTCTCCTCCGGCTTCCGTATGCGCCACGTGTGCCCCTTCGGTAAGGTGGCCGCCTGCTACAGCGAGGACGAAGGAGAAACCTGGAGCGCGCCTGTGGCACTCATCAGCTCGCCTCTTGATGACCGTGATACGGGCATTGCCGTTGCGGGAAATCGTGTGGCCATCACCACCTTTACCCATTCGGTCGAATACCAGCGCAACGCCAACGAGGAGGACGGTGACGAAGTGCGCAAAAAGCTGGTTATTGCCCATTTAGATACTATTGATGCCGAAGCGGCGGAAAAAGTGTATCTCGGCTCTCTTTTCAGTCTTTCCGTGGACGGCGGCAAGACCTTTGCCACACCCGTCAAGGTGCCCGTATCCGCCCCTCACGGTCCCTCCGTTACGCCCGACGGAAAATTCTTGTATGTCGGCGCGTATTTTGACGAGAACGTCAACATGGAAGAGGGCGCAGACTACGCCACCATCGGCGTGTATAAAGAAAACGAGACAGGCGAGTTTATCCACTTGGCCGACATCCCCAACATTCCCTCCGAGGCGCACGGCCCTCTTTATTCCTGCGAGCCCCATTCCATCGTACTGCCCGACGGCAAGATCATCGTTCATATCCGTGCCGAACGCTTTGTAGAAGGAAAATCTCCTGCGGGGCTGGGCTGGGAGGCCTTCACACTCTACCAATCGGTGTCCACCGACGGCGGCAAGACCTTCTCCGCGCCCACGCCTCTTTTTGATGATATTTTGGGCGGTGCCCCCTCGCACCTGTACCGTCATTCCTCGGGCGCGTTGATCGCCTCTTACGCCTGGCGTGATTATGTAAACGATGTGCCCTCTGCCGTTTGCGTCTTCATTAGCCGTGACGACGGGGAAAGCTGGGAGCCCCATTTCCTCTGTCACGGTGAGCATCCCTGGGATATGGGTTATCCTGCCACCGTGGAAAGAGCGGACGGCACCCTGCTGACCGTATTCTACGACCACAAGGGAGACGGCCCTGCCGTGATCAAGCAGATCACCTGGTCGCTTTAAAAGCACGTCAAAAATTCATAAAGAAAAGAGAACGACTATGCCCGTACCGCAAAAAGCACTCAAAACACTGTCCGACGTGACGGTAGCCTGTGAAAACCCAAGCAGCACCTTCAACTACTTTGCTTGGCCCACCGTGGGTCGTTTGCCCGACGGCAGGCTGATGCTTGTCTCCTCCGGCTTCCGCGTGCGCCACGTAGACCCCTTCGGCAAGGTGGCGGCCGCATACAGTGAGGACGAGGGAAAGACTTGGACGGCACCCGAGATCCTGTTCAATTCTCCCTTGGACGACCGTGACGCGGGACTTGCCGTAGCGAACGACCGCGTGATCATTACGACCTTTAATAACACGGTTGCCATGCAAAGGGCGCAAAACAAGACGGTGGGCGACCCTGCCTTCCGCAAGATGGTGGACGAGCATTTAGATACCGTTGACGCCGAGGCGGCGGAGAAGGAATATCTCGGCTCTCTTTATCTTCTTTCGTGCGACGGCGGCAAGACCTTTTCCTCGCCCGCAAAGGTTCCCGTAACCACACCCCACGGCCCCACCGTCACGCCCGACGGAAAATTTCTCTACGTAGGCAGATATTTCGGAAAGAATACCGACATGGGCGACGTGATCGGCGTGTATCTGGAGGATGGCGCGGGCAAGTTTACCCATTTGTCCGACATTCCCAACGTCCCCGTGGGCGAGCATGGCCCGCTCCTTCCCTGTGAGCCCCACGCCATCGTACTGCATGACGGCAAGATCATCGTCCACATCCGCGCCCAACGCTTCGTGGAGGGCAAAAATCCTCCCGGCATCGGCTGGGAGGCCTTCACCATGTATCAATCGGTGTCCACGGACGGCGGAAAGATCTTCTCCACCCCCTCGCCTCTGTTTGATGACGTGATGGGCGGTGCCCCCTCGCACCTGTACCGTCATTCCTCGGGCGTGTTGATCTCCGCCTATGCTTGGCGCGATTACGTGAACGACGTACCCTCTGCCGTTTGCGCTCTCATCAGCCGCGACGACGGGGAAAGCTGGGAGCCCCGTTTCCTCTGCTATGGGGAGCATCCCTGGGATATGGGCTATCCTGCCACGGTGGAAAAGGCAGACGGCACGCTTCTCACCATTTTCTACGATCATCAAAAAGGCGGCCCTGCCGTGATCAAGCAGATCACCTGGTCTCTTGAAGACTAAAATATTTGATGTCGAAACGGCTCGTTTTTTGCCAAAAACGAGCCGTTTTTTTCGTTGACTTTACCGCACCGAAGAGGTATATATCCCCTTTGAACGGCTGTGCCGATATAACACGCTGAAGATCACGCGCTGACAGAAAGGGCTGTCTCATTAAGACAGCCCTTTTCTCTTTATTTGCAAAGCTTTTGAATCAAGTCGGTCATCAAGGCATCTTGCTTGAAGGAGTAAATGTAAAGCTTTTACCCGTCAGGCGCTTGATCATTGGACAGATCCCTTTTTGGGGTAGCGTAAAAAAGTATATTTCGCTCCGAACCGCAAAAACTAATCTTATTAAGGTTTGGAGGGATCGTTATGCAATCGGTATGGGAAAAGGATTGGCCACAGGTGCGGTTTGAGCCACTTGGCGGCAATAAAAAAACCGACGTTTTAATTATCGGCGGCGGAATTGCGGGCATTTTGTGCGCCCACAAGCTAAAAAATGCGGGCGTGGATTGTCTTCTCGTGGAGGCGAAGGAGATCTGCGGCGGCATCACCAAAAGCACCACGGCGAAGATCACGCTGGGCCACGGACTGATCTATGACAAAATGATACGCCGATTTGGCGAGGAGAAGGCGCGCGGCTACCTGAAGGCGCAAGCCGACGCCATCAAGGAATATTCCCGACTTTGCGAAAAGATAGAGTGCAATTATGAAACGCGAGACAACTACGTCTATTCCTTAAGCGACCGCAAAAGCATTGAAAAGGAGATCTCTGCCCTGAACCGTCTCGGCGTGAAGGCCGAGCTTTCGGACGCTGACGAGCTTCCCTTCTCCGTCGCGGGCGCGGTGCGCGTCAAAAACCAAGCCTGTTTTAACCCCTTGAAATTTCTATCCGCCATCGCAAAGGACCTGCCGATTTTCGAGCATACAAAGGTCATAGAGCTGATGCCACACAGGGCAAAAACCAACCGTGGCGAAATCAGCTATAAAAAGCTCATCATTGCCACGCATTTTCCGATCCTCAACAAGCACGGTCTCTATCCGTTAAAGCTCTACCAGCACCGTTCCTATGTCCTTGCGCTGAAGGGTGCGCAGCGCGTGGAGGGAATGTATGTGGATGCGTCAGACACGGGTCTCTCCTTTCGAGGCTATGGCAACCTTTTGCTTCTCGGTGGTGGCGGACACCGAACCGGCAAGCAGGGCGGCTGTTGGAAGGAGCTTGAGGATTTCGCTCGCAAGCACTACGAGCATTCTGAGATCGTGGGAAAGTGGGCCACACAGGATTGTATGACCTTGGATGGCTTGCCCTATATCGGGCGATACGCGAGAAACACGCCCGACGTTTTTGTGGCCACCGGCTTTAATAAGTGGGGCATGACCAACGCCATGGTCGCCGCCGACGTTCTCAGCGACCTTGTTCAGGAAAAAGCCAATCCATATGCGGCCGTTTTCCATCCTTCGCGCACCGTTTTCCGTCCACAGCTTGCCGTCAACGCCTTTGAATCTGTTAGGGGCATTCTCACCCCTACCCTGCCTCGCTGTCCGCATCTCGGCTGCGCTCTCAAATATAACCGTGTGGAGCATACCTGGGATTGCCCCTGCCACGGCTCCCGATTCACCCAAAAGGGCGAGCTGATCGACAATCCCGCCACCGATGACAAACAGCTTTGAAGCAGCTTGTTAGGCGGACGTGTCTTTCCGAAATACGCCACAGGCCGCAAGCGACCGCATCGTCTTTCGAAAAACAACTTTTTTCTCCTATTCATAATAGGCATTGCGTTTTTAGAATCAATAAAACGATATGGGAATCGGTAAAGCGGTTTGGGAAGCAACAAAATGGTTTAGGAATCAATAAAGTGATTTAGGAAGCAATAAAGTGATTTAGGAAGCAATAAAAAAATACGGCCGTGATGGGGTGACTCTCCGTCAGCTCACGGCCGTATTTTTATATTCAATATAATTTTTCCAAGCGTTTCCCGCCTGCGTTTCGAAAAAGAAAACCGCAAGTACAAGCAACTACGCATTGAAAACCGAACAAAGAGGAAACGAAGCTCAAAGTAACGAACTGCAAAGAGCAGTTCAAGCCCTCGGTCTATTAGTATCGTTCAGCTGAACACATTTCTGTGCTTACACCTACGACCTATCAAACTCGTAGTCTACAAGTGACCTTACTAGCTTAAAGCTATGGGATATCTCATCTTGAGGTGTGCTTCACGCTTAGATGCCTTCAGCGTTTATCACATCCGCACGCGGCTATTCAGCTATGCCCTTGGCAGAACAACTGATGCACCGGAGGTGCGTCCGACCCGGTCCTCTCGTACTAAGGTCAGCTCCTCTCAAATATCCAACGCCCACGACAGATAGGGACCGAACTGTCTCACGACGTTCTGAACCCAGCTCGCGTACCACTTTAATCGGCGGACA
>JAZRGD010000083.1:0-17786 GCA_045644045.1 Eubacteriales bacterium | reverse complement strand
GAGGAGATCATGAAACGCTTTTTGTCTGTGTTGCTGGTGCTTTGCACGGTGCTTTCTCTTTTTCCCATTACCCTTCCCGCGCAAGCGGAAACGCTTGCGAAGGACGAGAGCGGCGCGGAGGCAGTGTCCGATACCGCGCTGTCTAACGGTGCTGTTCTGACAAAATACGACGCCCTTTACGTGGGCGCGGACGGAGTGAAAACGGCAAACGGCGGAAGCCTTCTTGGTCTGTATACCGCCTTTGGTGCGGATTCCTCTGCCGTTACGCCTTCAAACGGGACGAATAACGGCCTTTGGAAAAACAAAATGGACGCGACGGGTGCGACCGACGCCGTTTTAAGAGATGCTTATACGGGGCTTGATTGGACACTTGGCACGTCGGGCGGTGTGGGTTACCATATGACGGCGACAGAATGGACGAACGGCGCAAAGCATATGGGTGTCACCTTGCCGTCTGATTGGGTGGACCTGCCCGACTTCACGGTGGAGACGGTGGTCGTCCACGACGCGATCGATCATAACGCGGTGCTGGCTAAGTACATATTTTCTATGCGTTTCGGACTGTTTACGGGTCTTTGGCTGCCGTCCGCCAATGACGGAAAAGAAGGTCTCAAAGGAAACCAGTGCTATTGCTACCGTTGGACGTTTGGCTATACGCAGACGTTTAAGCATACTCTCTCGGGAAGTCAGGAGTATCACGTTCGCAATGCGTACCTGTCAAACGGCAATCAGCCTGTTGCCGTGCAAATGTCCTTTACGAAGGAAACGGGAAGCACGCACGTGGCTTACGGCTTGCATTATGGCGGTGGTCAAAGCTATTCCTCAAGTCCGTACACCGTGTCCGTACACGCCGCAGAGCTTGCTACGGCAAAGACGAACGCGCTGACCGATGATTACGAGCCTCTGTTTTCTCTTTTTAACGGCGTTCCGAGCGACGTGTACGCCATCCGCGTGTATAACTGCGCGTTGACTGCGGCGGAAAAGGAGCAAAATCGTTTTGCCGACCTGGCGGCTTACCTCGCCTTGCCTCTTTCGTGCTACGCACAGCTTTCTGCTGGCGCGCAGACGACTGTCCGTGCTTACGCGACCGAGCAATACGATTATCTCACCGATCCCGAGGTCGCGCAGACGGATTTTGACAGCCTGTGCATGACCATGATCGGCGTGGGAGAGAAGGAAGAGTCCCTGTACGTGGATGAAGGCTTGGTATATCTTCTTACAGCCTATTCCGATCATCATACCGGCTACGCACTCATAGACGGTAGCTATATTTGGAAAAACGGTTGGGGTGACAACACGTTTGGAACCGACTTGAAGGGAGATGGCTGGTATCCCAACGAGAAGGGCGGCTTTACCATTGTGAAAAACGGTCCCGCACCGAGTTTTAGCGATGCGGATTACGGTATCGTTCTTCCGGGATCTGCCTTGCCTAACGAAGATTTTACGGTGGAATGGGTCTATAATCCCGTTGGACTTACGACGCCGGCCGAGGATGGGACACTCCGACGGTACGTTGACACCAAAAGCTCTACGGGTACTTATGACGAAATGGGCATTGCCATCGGCCCCCTTCGCGCCTTGCAGTTCTCTTGCTATCGCCCCGAGGGCAAGGACGGCCAGATGGAGCGTCGGTGGTATTACAGTGGAACTGAGGACCTGGGCGGATTGAACTATCAGGGAGTTCTCTACAAGGACACCTGTTGGCGCGCTCTCGCCATGGACGCGGTCAAGACGTATTCCGTTACTCACCACCTTGCGGGAGGCACGTCTACCTACGGTCTTTTCAATGAAAGAAGCAGGATGACCTCCCTTACCGTCAATACGGTGGAGACCTCCGACACCTTTATCCTGATGGAGGGCTTGGCGGGCACAGCCTACTCCGTCCGTGTTTACGACCGCGTGCTGAGCAATGTGGAGATGGCGCAAAACCACGCGGCGGACGTGATCTACTATTACGGACTTGACGCGTCCTTCTTGGTTTATTTGTATAAAACGCTTGGCGTTGACGTCTCCTCGGTCTATGAGGAGTTCAAATACGTGAGCTTTGACTTGACGAAGGAGGAGGCGCAAAGGAAGCTGGATTCTGCCGTGGCCTCCTTGTTCATGGCGTATAGCGGCATAGGCGTCCGCAAGACTGACCTTGGTGCCATTCGTTATTATTTCACCCCCAATCAGGAAACCTATAACACCCTGACCGCCCGAGGCTATGAGGTAGAGATGGGTATTCTCGCGGACGTGGGAAGTGCATCACTGCCCCTTTACGACAGTGCCGCCCACCGCATAACGGCAGACATGGAAAGCACCGCCGCAGACAGACCTTTCTTTACGGAGGACGGCCGATTTGCTTTGACGGTGCGGTATAGCGGTAAGGATAAGGGCGTAGCCCTTACCCCCGTACAGACGCGCGGCTACGTAAGGATCACCGACGGTACGGGCGAAAGCTTCGTCCTGTATTTGGACACATCCATGAACGAGGTGCTTCCCGACAGCCTGTTTGCCGTGTTCTCCTTGATGCAAGACGCGTCGGCGGTAGAGGCAGAGCCGAAATTGCAAAATCGGATCGTTTCTTGCTTAAATGATTGCTATGAGTACCGTGTTGTGCATTTATCCGCGTCGGCTGAGGCGGACGGCAACGGTACCCTTGCCGCGCCTTATCACAGCTTTTCCACCGCTCTTGCGGCTTGTAAGGCGATCCTGCGCACGGCGGCCGCTCCCTTGCGCCTCACTCTTCTTTTGGCGGATGGGGAATACGGCGTATACGGCACCGAGACCCTTTCGAGGGAGGATATGCCCTATGCGCACGCTTATTTTAACCTGACCGCCGAAGCGGACAATGCCGTATTGACCACCACCAAGAGCTTGGCTTCTTCCGACTTTGAACGCCATGCGGATAACGTTTGGGTCTATCAGATGCCCGAAAACGGGGACGGGGCATACCCCGCCTTCCGCGCCCTGTACGTAGACGGCAGGATGGCGGACGTGTCTTACTTTGCGGGACGGCATGGTGCCGATGACGACACCTACGTTTCGGCTTACAGCTTTGATTACGACGGCATCTATGAAACGGCCAAGGCGATGTATGACGCGGGTACGCTGACCGCGACCACCGTCGCTCCCTATCCCGCAAGCCGTACCGATCTGATCGGTGCCTTTGAGACCTACCGTGACAGCCTTCTCGCCACGGGCGAGGCGACCCTGCTCTCCGATCCGCTCGCCATCGGCAAGCTGTATTTTGACGTTCGTCAGGTAGAATGCTTCCGTGACGACTTTGAGACCTACGGTGCGGAGCTGCGGGCCAAGGCGGACGCGGGAGATACTGCCGCCGCTACGGCACTTGCGAGCAACACCTGGCGGCGCACCGCCTTGCGTCACTTGAACGTGGAAATGCACCTGTCGGGTCAGTGGTGGTATAACATCGTTCACCTGGCGGGCGTGGATTTTGACGACACGGTAACCGCACCCGACGGCACGACTCACGTGGCGTGCTACCGCGATACGGTAGAGGGGTATCATCAGCAAGGCACGATGGCCAACCGCTACGTTTGCTTCCGCAACGCCTACGAGTATTTGGATACCGAAAACGAATATTTTTACGACAGAGATACGGGTAAGCTTTACTTCTATACCGAAAAGGATATAGAGGAGCTTGCCATTGCCCGTGGCACCGAGGATTACATGCTGATCTTGGAGGGCGTAAAAAACGTGACCCTTGACGGCATTACCTTCACGGGCACCGACGATAATTTCCTGTCGGAAAACGGTGCGGCCATGAATCTGTACGGCACAGAGTCCCGTTGGGACGGTCAGCCCGCTCATCGCAGCGCGATCTGCCTATATGATTGCTACGGCTTGACGGTGAAGGGGTGTACCTTTACCGAGCTGGCCTGTAAGGGCATTTACGGCGAAGGGCGCGTGGAAAACGTGACGATCGAGGGATGCCGCTTTGATCGCATTAACGCCAATGCCATTTATTTCGGTATGCACGACGGCATTTACAATCGGTATCACAACAGTAATGACCGTATTCAAATTCTTGACAATCACCTGACGGCCATTGCTTTGGAGTATCACAATGCCGCCGCCATCCACGTATCCAATATTCAAAACAGCCGCGTGATGTACAACACCGTACGGGACTGTGCTTACACGGCGATCTCCCTCGGTGACCTCTATTCCCCTGTGGATGGCTTCAGGGCAGGAGAAGCGTATAACGCCTATAACTTAGAGGTGGCGTATAACTACGTGACCGACTATATGACCGAGCTTGGTGACGGCGGGGCCTTTTATCTGTCGGGCTATAACTCCAAGATAGACGATACCCGTTATTTCAACTACGTTCACGATAACTACGTGGTGATGTCCAACAGAACGGGCTCCGGCCTCGGTTATATGGTGGTAGGCATTTATTTCGACGCGTCCACCTCCAACTGGCACTGCTACGATAACGTCATTGCCGCTCAGTCCTACGGTGCTGTCGCGGGCGAGAATGACGAGCTGTACGAGGCGGGTGATAAATACGTGGTGGAGCTTCGCCGTCGCAGGAACAGCTCTACGTATATTTACATTCAGCACGAGGGCGTAGAGAACCAGGAAACCCATAACAATCTTTACGAGAATAACTATATTCTTGGCATCCGCGCCACCACGCCGGAGGCACAAAAGGCGGAGGTTTACAAATCCTACGTGAGAGCCAGCCGTAATATCGTGGAAAGGGATACCCACTATATTCGCGGCGTGTCCTATATTCCCGCCGAGGCGCAGAACATCGCGCGTCATGCGGGTTGCTTTGACCACAAGGGCGACCCCGACCTCTTGAAGAGCAACGATTATTAAAAAAAGCAGGTCCTCATCTCGAGGACCTGTATTTTTTTGCGAATTGAAGGGGAGAAAGCCCCGTGTATTCCTTGAATTGACGGCTGAAAAAGTACACGTCGGCAAAGCCGCACATCTGTGCCACCTGCGTGACGGTGTAGTGGTTCATGCGAAGCAGATCGGAGGCGTAATTGATCTTTAATTGCAGGATGTATTTTTTTGGCGGTACGCCGTATTTCTCCTTGAAAAGCCGTTTCAGGTAGCTTTCACTGATTCCTGCCCGTGCGGCAAGAGCGGGGATGGAGATCTCCTCGGCAAGAAAATGCTTTTGGATATAGTCTACCGCATCCCTGATTCGTTCGAAATGAGGAGAAGGCACGTATCTTTCCCTTTGCAGCTCGGCAAAAATATCGTAAAGAATAGAAATACACTTGAAATAATACCCTTCCTCCTTGCTGACCCAACAGGCGAACATTTTTTTGAACAAATGACCCAGAACGTGCGCCTTCTTCGTCACGTCTAACACGAATGCCTTGTCGGATAGCGGTCTGTCGGCGTAAAAGGCGGCGAAGATGCATTCACCTGCTTCTTCTCGCACCACGTCGTAGCGCATCGCTTCCCCTTCGGGGAGAAAGCGAACGGTGTTTGGCTTGATTTTCAAAACGGTATCACCGAAATACACCGTTGACTGTCCCGAAAAGTGAAAAATAATTTCGTTATGCTTCAGGTGATGTCCAAAGGAGGAGTTCTTCTCGGGATACTCCTCTTTGCCCACCAAAACCACTCGATTTATACCCGTAATGATAAAATCCCGCTCCATTTCTCACCACCTCCGTCATTATTGTAGCGCGACAAAAGGAAAAAAGCAACCTTTTTTCAAAAAAACAGTGACGAAAAGTGCAAAAAAGATAAAACCGCTATTCCAAGACGGGCAAGACCTTGATATACTGTGTTTACCAAGCTCTCTCAGGAGGTCGTGATGAACGAAAGAATTACAAGGCTCACCGAGCTCACCCTTAAGGGTGACACCTACGCCATCCCCGTAAAGGTGGAATTTGACAGAAACGATATTTTTCTCTCCGAAGACGAGAGGGACGTGAAGCGGCTTTGCGAATATATCCGGGCGCAAGAGCCGAAGATCACCCCCTATTCCACGATGACGGGATATTTCAACTTTAACGGAAGCGTGATAGGAGACGCTTTTCACCGTAGCGGTCACAGACATTTTGGCAGCGTAAAGGAGACGCACTATCTCAAGAGTGTGGATAACTTGTCCACGCTCGAATGGCAGCACGCCACCGCCGATTACGAAAAGGTGCTGAAAAAAGGCATTCTCGGGTTGATCGATGAGATCGACGTCTCTCTTTCCGTCCATACGAAAGAGGAGGAGATCGCTTTTCTTACGGGACTGAAGCGCGTGGCGGAGGCTCTGATCGCTTGGACGGAAAAATGCTCTGCGCGCGCTCGCGCCTTTGCCGAAACGGTAGAAGAGCCTACTTATAAAGCCAATCTTTTGCGCCTTGCCGACACCATTCTTCGCGTGCCCGCTCACGCTCCTGAAAGCTTTTATGAGGCGGTGCTTACCATTTACGTTTGCTTTTCCGCCGACCCCGACAGCGTGGGTACCTTAGATAGATATTTAGCCCCCTTCTATTTTGACGGTATCAAAAAGGGTACGCTTACCCGCGAGGAGGCAAAGGAATGCTTGCAAGAGCTGTTTCTCATGCTGCAATCCCATACGCACGTGACCTGGGACACCTTTACCCGTGGCGGTGAATCACATTTTTGCATCGGCGGATACTTGCCCGACGGAACGGACGGCTTTACCGCGCTTTCCGACCTGATCCTTGAGGCTTTGATGGAACTGCCTACCTACATTCCCCAAGTGACCGTCAGATGGACGAAAAAAATGCCCCACGAGACCTTCCGTCACGTTATGGATATGGAAAGGCGCGATCCCCATAAGCGTATTGCCTTCCAGAATGACGAAAAGCGCGTCAAGTGTTATACCGAGATCTGCGGCTTCCCCTACGAGGAGGCGATCAGATATACCACCGTGGGCTGTAATGAGCCCGCCTTTCTCGGTGCTATCACGGGCAGTAACTCCAAGATCAATTTTGCCAGATCCATGGAGCAGCTTTTTGCAAACAGATCTTATCTTTTGCGCGACGTAACAAGCTACGAGGAATTTTACGAGATATATAAGAAGGAGCTGCTTGCCGATCTGGACGAGGCATACGATTGGGATGATCGCTATAATGCCGTGCGCTCGAGAGACGTCAGCTATATCTCCTCTCTTTTCTTCCGTGGCTGTATTGAAAAAGCAAAAAGTCTGACGCAAGGGGCTGCGGACATTGCGATTGCCTCGCCTATGTGCATGGGCATCGCCAACGTGATCGACTCCTTGATCGTGGTCAAGCAATTCGTCTTCGACGAGGAGATCGTGTCTCTCGCTGAGCTGACGGCGGCGCTCCATGCCGATTGGCAGGGCTATGAGGATCTTTTGGGGCTTATCAAGAAAAAAGGTGACTTCTTTGGCAACGACACCGAACGCTCCAACGGCGTCGCGCGCACTCTGTACGCCACCCTGTATGAGTATTTGAAGGACAAAACGAACCTGTTCGGCTACCATTTTCTCGTTGGCGACCTGACGGGCTACAACGAGCATTTCAAGTGGTTCGGTGAAAAAATGGCGGCGACTCCCGACGGTCGCCGCGCGGGTGAACCCTTGAAATTCGGTCTTGGTCAAAGCGGTGGGTACGACCGCGAGGGCTTGACGGCTTTCCTCAACGCCGTGGCGACTGTCGACCCCAACGCCATCGGCTGCGGAAGCACCGTTACAAATATTACCCTTGACGAGCAGCTCATCAAAAATGATGAAAATTTTGAAAAAACTGTGGATATGTTTGAAGCCTATTTCAAAAACGGCGGCGTGCATTTCCAATTGACCTACGTATCAAAGGAAGATCTTTTGGCGGCAAAGATAGACCCCGATGCCCACAAAAATCTCCGTGTTCGTGTCAGCGGCTTCTCGGACTATTTTGTAAAATTGAACGAAAGTCTGCAAGACGACGTGATCGAAAGAACGCAAAAAACGCAATAAAGGGCGTAGCTTGTTTGAAAAGGCAAATGATATATGAGTGATGCGAGAATGGATAAAAATATGACTGCGACGGTTTTTGATATACAGCGCGGCTCTTACGTGGATGGCCCCGGCATCCGCACCGCCGTCTTTTTCAAGGGGTGCAACCTGCGTTGCGCTTGGTGTCATAATCCCGAAAGTCAGTTGGAGAAAAGACAACTGATGGTTTACAAAAACAAGTGTACGGGTTGCGGAAAGTGTAAAGAGAAGTGCCCGAACGCCCTTGAAACCTGCAACCTGTGCGGCAAATGCGAGTTGTATTGCCCCCACGATGCCCGCAGTATTTGCGGCAAGGAAATGACGGTGGATGAGATCCTGCGCGAGGTGGTCAAAGACAAATGCTTTTATGACAATTCAGGTGGCGGCGTGACCTTTTCGGGGGGCGAATGTATGCTACGACCCGATTTTTTGGCGGAGACCCTAAGGAAATGCAAGTGCGAGGGCATTCACACCGCCGTGGACACGGCGGGACACCTTCCCTTCGCTTCCTTCGAGCAGGTCTTGCCTTATACCGATCTTTTCCTCTATGACGTGAAAACGATGGACAACGAGAAGCACAGGCGTTACACGGGTGTGGGAAACGAGCGCATCCTTTCCAATCTCGCCGCCCTTCTTGCGCTAGGAGTGCCTCTTTGGGTCAGAGTGCCCGTCATCGTAGGCGTCAACGATACCGTAGAGGAGATGGCCGCCTTGAAGGCTTTTCTCGCCGCCCACGGAAGCCCCGCGAAAACAGAGCTTCTTCCGTATCACGCCATGGGCGAGCATAAGTACGAGGCGCTGGGACGCGCCGCCACGCGCTTTGCCGTTCCCACCGAGGAAACAATGACGGCGCTTAGGGAAGTATTTGCAGATTAAAATGAAGAAAGCAACATAAAAAGACTGATTCGAAAGAATCAGTCTTTTTATGTTTTTAAAGAATTACGCTCTCTTGGAGAAGAAGATGGCGCGGCTCTTGCTTGCGATGCTCTCCATCTCTGCTTTCAGGCTTTTCAGCTTTTCGTAATGCGCCTTGATCGCCTCCTCGTAATCGTGCTTGCACGATACCTTGTATGCGATATAAAAGATGCCGGGAATCAGACCGATCAAAAGAAGGATAAGACAGATTGGGAAGCTGAACTCGGGTTCCGCGGGAAGCTCGAACTCCACTGCGCGGAATTCGTTCATTTTTTGTTCGTAAGCCGCCTGATGCTTGACCAGATCGGCGTATACCTCGTCCTGCGTCTCGCGGGACATGGTGATCTGATCTTCTCCGTTAAGAGAAAGAAGCTCCCAGCCGAAGGACTCGTAATGGGAAATGGTGGCTTGCGCGCCCCAAGGACCTGCCGTTAAGATTTTGGATTCTCTGGACATTTTTTAAACTCCTTTTGCTTTATGTGATTTATTTTAAATATTATAACACAGATGGTAGGGCTTGAACAGGACAGGTTTTGTCCTGTTTGCACCTATATAGGTGCAAACATATTATAGCAAAAGGATATAATGAAGTCAATAGATTTCGTGAAAAAATAAAATTTTGCGATTAATGGGAGCAATAAAGTGAACAGAGAGTTGGAGAAGCGAATCGGAAACAACATTCGCCGCTTACGCGAAAAGGCGGGCTTGACACAGGAATACGTGGCGACCAAGCTTCAGATAGGCGGGTGCGACGTCACGCGGAGCGCCGTCGCCAAGATCGAGGTGGGACAGCGGCATTTGTATCCCGATGAGCTGATTCTTTTAAAGAAGATACTCGACGTTTCCTACGAGGATATTCTTGATACGGTAAAATAAAAAACGCCCTTGCGACCTGCTTTATCGCAGGTGCCGCAAGGGCGTTTTTTGACATTATAGCGCGGTCAAGTCGTCCCGATAGGCGGTGGGGGACTTGCCCACCCGTCTCGCGAACTCTCTCGAAAAGTGACATGCTCGGCATAGCCGCACATGACGGCCGCCTCGCTTACCGACACCTGCGCCTCTGTGAGGAGCTGCTTTGCGTATTCTATGCGGAGAGAGATGACGTAATCCTTGGGGGACACGCCGCGGCTTTCGAAAAAGAGCTTGCGGAAATACACCTCGCTGACACCGCAGAGACGGGCGAGGTGGGCAACCGTTAGACCGTTGTCCGTGAATCTTTCGTGTATGACCGCCAGGGCGTGTCCACACGGCTTTTGTGTACCGCCTTTCCGTAGCCCGACGGCACGTACATGGCGAGCGGCGTGACGACCGCTGCCTTCCCGCCCTTTAGTATATGCCCCCCTTTTTCTTTATTATAACATTTTGTTTCGTTTTCGTCAAATGTTTCTTTTTTTCTATTTACTTTTCGCGCGGTGTGTGTTATATTGAAGGTGTAAAAAGAAAGGAGTGCTTCCATGGAATATGTACCCCCCTTTGCTTACGGCCTTCGTCAAGCGCGGCGGCCACGCCGTGCATATCAATGTCTTTGACGCGGACACCCTGCGCGACGCGCAGGCGCATCCCGAAAAATACGAGGACCTCCGGATCCGCGTGTGCGGCTGGAACGTGCTTTGGAACAACATTAAAAAGGAAGAGCAGGACGGGTTTATCCTTCAGGCGGAAAGCTTGGTATAGGATGCCGTCAGGATTAAAATATGCGTAAAATTTTAGACTTTAAAAATGCCTCTACCGTTAAGATCGTCCTCTTTGCTCTGCTCGTTATGCTTCTGTGGGGCTCGCTTTATCCCTTGGTCAAGATCAGCTATACCGCTTTTCAGATCGATACGGCGCACATCCCCTCCATCATTCTCTTTGCGGGCCTTCGCTTCATCTTGTGCGGCGTGATCCTGACCGTCATTGCCAGCGCGCAGGAAAAGAGGCTGTATCTCCCCACAGGGAAGGAGCTGGTGCCCATCTTCGGCGTAGCGATGAGCACCATCGTTCTTCATTACAGCTTTACCTATATCGCCCTGTCTATGGGAGATAGCTCAAAGAGTGCCATCATCAAGCAAACAGGCTTCCTGTTCCTCAGCTGCTTCGCCTTTCTCTTTGACAAAGGCGACCGCTTTACCTGGCGGAAGGCCTTGGCGGGCGTGCTGGGATTCATCGGGATCCTTGCTACCTCCACCGACGGCGGCTTTGCCTTCGGACTTGCCGAGGTACTGCTCCTCCTTTCCTCCGCTTGCTCTGCCGTCAGCGCGGTCATCACCAAAAAAGCCACCCAAACCATGTCTCCTGCCGGCCTCGTGGCCTATTCTCAGGTGATCGGCGGCGTGTTCCTCTTGGTGTTGGGCATCGCCCTCGGCGGACGTATGCCCGTGGTAAGCGGTGAGGCTCTTTTGGTCATGCTTTATATCTGTGCCGCGTCGGTCGTTGCCTATCTGCTTTGGAACGTTCTCCTCAAATACGGCGACCTGTCCACTCTTTCGGTGACGAAGTTTGCCGAGCCGCTCTTTGCCGTTCTTCTTTCCGGTATCCTCTTGCATGAGGAGATCTTCAAATGGAGCTACGGCGTAGCCCTTTTGCTCATTCTCTTTTCCATTCTCTTGATCAATCAAAGGAAAAAGAAATATGAAAGCAACGATATTTGAGGTTAAACGCTTTGCCGTTCACGATGGGGACGGCATTCGCACCACCCTTTTTCTCAAGGGCTGTCCCATGAAATGCGTGTGGTGTCACAACCCCGAGGGGATTTCCGCTAAGCCCATTCTGGGCTACTACGCAAGCAAATGTATTTCTTGCGGTGCTTGCGCCTCGGTCTGTCCCGCCTCCGCCCAGGAAATGGAGGAGGGAAAGCACCTCTTTCATCGGGAAAGGTGTATCGCTTGCGGCAAGTGCGCCGAGGCTTGCCTCGGAAACGCGCTTGCGCTCTATGGCAAGGAGATAACGGTGGAGGAGGCTCTGGCCGTCTTGCTGGAGGATAAGGAGTTTTACGAAAATTCGGGCGGCGGTGTCACCCTTTCGGGCGGAGAATGCTTGGTACAGGCCGATTTCTGCGCCGCGCTCCTCAAGGGCTTGAAGGAGGCGGGCGTGTCCACCGCCGTGGACACCTGCGGACTCATTCCCAGCGAAAGCCTTGATAAGGTCATTCCCTATACCGATGTCTTTCTCTACGATTTGAAGGCGGTGGACGGTGGAGTGCATAAAAAATGCACGGGTGCGGATAACGCCCTCATCCTCGACAACCTTCGTTATTTGGACGAAAAGGGGTGCAAGATCGAGATCCGTATTCCCTACGTGCCCGACTACAACGACGGAGAAAAGGAAAAAATGCTCTCCGTCCTGCGAGAGCTGAAAAACCTTGTTCGCGTGCGCGTGTTGCCCTACCACAAATATGCGGGCGGCAAGTACGACGCGCTCGGTATGGAAAACACCCTCCCCGAAAAGACCCCCACCGACGGGGAGATCGCCCTCCTCGAGAGGGAGGCGGATGCTCTCCTGCGGTAAAAACCGTTTTCTTAAGCGTATAGCCAAAGAGAGCCGAGCTACAAGCCTTACAAGGCGCGACACGACGGAAGGCGCAAAAAGGAATCGCCGAGAGGCGACAGAGTTCGGCTCTCTTCGGCTATTGCTTTCCCGCAGCAGTACGCTTTTCTTCAAAAAATAATTGTAAATTTTCACGAAAAGTACTTGTCAATTTGTGGGGGGGGGGGGGGATAATCTATATAGGATATCATTATCCAAATTTTTCATCTTTTTCTTTGATTTTGTAATGAGTTCTTTGCATTTTTTGAAAAAACAGATGAAAAACAAACCAAACTGTATAAGGAGTACGTCATGAAAAAAACAAAATTTATGTTATTTTTCGCCTGCTTCGTTTTGCTGATGGCCCTTTTGGTAGCCTGCGACGACGCTTTGCCTGACTTGCCTGACGGGCTTTTGCCCGATGGGGTTTTGCCCGACGACGGCATAGTAGATGACGGTCTCACCCCTGACGAGGGTGACGGCCCTGACGTGGATAACGGTACCGACGAGGGCGATGAGCCGAATGAAGACGAGACACCTGACGATGTGCTTCCCGATGAGGAGATCGTCACCCATACGGTCATTTTCATGGATGGAAACGGCGGAGTCTTACAGACGCTGACAGTGCCCCACGGCGCGGCGATCGACCTGTCGCTCATCACGCCACCCACGGGAAATGCCCCTTTCGTCACCTGGAAAAAGCTGCAAAGTGATAGCCTTTCCACTCTGACCTCTATCGTCGGCAACGTGACCTTCTTGCCCGTATTCGATGACGGGTCGCAACGCTATAACGTGCTGTTTACCTTTATTACGCCCGATGGCGAGGTGTTGGATCAGCCCATTGTCCGCACGGGTGTGGCATACGGCGAGGAGGTCAGCCTTCCTCAAGGCTACCTGAACCGCGTAACGAAATACGATGATTACGTAGCTTATGGTTGGGACAGCGACGGAGACGGACAGCCTGATAACGGCTACAAGAATATTACCTCAAACATGACGATCAACGCGCTGTTCCGCGAGAAACAGACCTTCACCGCCACCTTCTACAGCGATCCTCGAACCACCTGTCAGGTGGAGGTCAAGGAGGGCTGCGCTGTGGATATGAGTCAGGTGGTCTACTATCCCATCGTGGGTCAGATCTTCAGAGGCTGGGAAAAGGCTGACCCCGCGCAAGAGTCCTCTCTTTCCTGTATGCTGGACGATGCCTCCTTCGTGGCGAGGGTGGGCAAGATCAACAGCGTGATCCCCATGGTGGAGAAGAACACCATAACGGTGGATGGCAAAAAGGATATCGCTTATCTTTCGGGTACTTATCTCCCCATCAACGAGGAAAGACACGCCGACAGAGCGGAAGGCTCCTTTAACAGCGCAAACGCGCAAGCCGCTCGCCCCGCTACGAGGAACGATGTGATCCCCGGTACGGGAGAGCGCTCCTCTTGGATTACGGCGGACGCTTGGCTTCTTTGGGACGGAGACTACGTTTACGTGCTGATCGAGGTCTCCGATAAGACCTTGACCTATCGCAATCCCAGGTACGTTCAGACCATGGCAAACGCCTGGCTCAACGATTGCATCGAGCTGTATTTTGATTTTGAGCAGGATCTGAGTACCACCGTCAACCGAAAGAAGGTGGGAATGGATGCGCTGGGACAAAGACTTTTCTCCAATTCTCCCACTTCCATTGCCATGCGCCCCACCCACTATGGTGAGATCACGGGCGCGGCTCGCTCGGCACTGGGTTATTACGATGGCAGCGTCAAGCGCGCCTACGACACGAGCGATTGTCTGGTGGGTGACAAAAATCTTCTGCTGACGACGGATAACGTGGGCGTGCAATACGCTCAAACGCTGAATGATACGAAGCATTATTCCTACCGCGTGGAGTTTGCCATTCCCGCCAAAACCGAGGGCGTGCCCGACGTAGCCAATTACCACGTGGACGCAAACGGCCGCTTGCTCTCCGCTCCTCAGCTTACGAGCGGCGATTCCATGCTTGCCGATATGGTAGATCCCGATTATTACCGCTTTACCGACGGTGAAAAGCTGAAGGTGGGCTCCTTTGTTCGCTTCAGTGCTTCGGTGCATGACCTGATGGTTACGCCCGATCGCTTGCAGGATAGAAACAGCGGCTTTTATGACGATCCTGCGACGGGCGCGACCTTCCTTTACAGCGCGTCGAACAGTCAGGTATATCCCCCCTTCGTTCCCTGCGGTAATACGCAGACGCAATTGAGCGGCTACGTTACCTTCGCCTTGGGTAGCAGCAACGACGCCGCCCGTTGGGAGGTCTACGAGCTGAAGGGGAACGGCGTGAACGGCGTGATGAAGGATGAGAACGGAAACACCATCGTGCAAGGTAGCCGTGACTACCTGGTGCAGATCCCCAGATCTTAAACACAAAAAAGAACAACCCCCAAGACCGTTTGGGACGGTCTTGGGGGTTTTGTTATCGGCAGATGGAAAAGCATCGAAAAAGCAATTTTTGTATGAATAATGTCATTGCTATTTAGAAAGATGCGTGCTATAATGGGTGGGAATAAAGGTTATACGGGAAAGGCGGCTTTTGCCGCCTTTTTCCTATTTTGTTCCGTTTTCCTTCAAGTAAGCCTTTGCCGACACTCCCTTTTGCTTTTTGAAGACCTTGCAAAAATAACTGATGTCGTTAAAGCCGCAGGAGAGGGCGGCCTCTGTCACGTTCTTTTCCCCCCATCTTAATTCGTGGCAAACGTGCTCGACTCTGACGGCGTTGGCGTATTCGGTGGGGGTCTTGCCGGTGTATTCCTTGAAAATGCGGCAAAGGTAATTTGGCGTCACGCCCGCCGCGTCGGACAGGGTGTCAAGGGTAAACCGCTCGGCGTAATGACGGTCGAGCCAGCCGAGAAGAGCCGTCACCGTGCGCTCTCCCGCTTGGATGCCCTTGCTTGCTATGACATCGGTGACTCTTCCTTCCTCGTACAAGGCGGCAAAGAGAGACAAAAGTGCCCCCGACGCTACCAGCTCGTGGTAGGGCTTTTCCTCTCTCAGGGCGGTGAGGAGGGTGTCGAGGCTCTCTTCCGCCGCGCGCGAAAGAAGGGGGCGTGTCTCCACCGTCAGCTCGCCCGCGACGATGGGATGGATCAAGGAGGAGCAACGGTCGTTCCCCTTCCTCGTCAAAAACGAAAGATCGCACACCGCACATTCATAGGCGCAGGCCACGGGGTCGGCGCGGTGCAGGTCGTGACAGTTGATAAAGGCGGTGTCACCCGATCGCAGCTCGTAGCGAACGCTGTGGATATAAAGATGCAATACTCCCTTTTTCACACGCACGATCTCAAACTCCTTGTGGCGGTGCAGCTGCATCACGTAATCGGGATGCGCCTCGTCTACGGTATAGAGCTGAATGGGAAAATCATCCCTTCCGTGCTTCTTATTTTCGTTAAATTCGCTGAATTTCATATTTTTCTCCCGAAAAGATAAAATAAGACAAAAACAAGACAATTTTACACAAGTATTTTAACACAAAAGATAGTAAAATACAAGTAGTAAATGAAAAATACAGGAGGAATGTTCTATGGCAAAATCCAGACTGATCGGCGATTACCCCGTAATCGGTATTCGCCCCACCATCGACGGCCGCCGCGGCGTGCTGGGCGTTCGTGAATCTCTTGAGGAGCAGACCATGAATATGGCGAGGAGTGCCGCAAAGCTTCTTGAGGATAACCTTTGCTATTCCAACGGCGAAAAGGTCAAGGTCATCATTGCCGATACCACCATTGGCCGCGTGGCCGAGGCCGCCGCTTGCGCGGATAAGTTCCGCAAGGCGGGCGTTGACATTACCATCACCGTCACTCCCTGCTGGTGCTACGGTGCCGAGACCATGGACATGGATAAGGACACCATCAAGGCGGTTTGGGGCTTTAACGGCACCGAGCGTCCCGGTGCTGTGTATCTTGCCTCCGTTCTGGCCACCCATGCCCAAAAGGGTCTGCCCGCCTTCGGCATCTACGGCCACGACGTCAAGGATTCTACCGACACCGAGATCCCCGAGGACGTAAAGGAAAAGCTTCTCCGCTTTGCCCGTGCTGCTGTGGCTGTTGCCACCATGAGAGGCAAATCCTACCTGCAGATCGGCTCGATCTGTATGGGCATCGGCGGCTCTATCATTGACACCGATTTTATCGAGGATTACCTCGGTATGCGCGTGGAGTCTGTGGACGAGGTGGAGGTCATCCGCCGCATGACCGAGGGCATCTACGACAAGGCCGAATATGAAAAGGCATTGGCTTGGACGAAAAAATATGCCATCGAGGGCTTCGATAAGAATCCCGAGAATCTGCAAAAGACCAGAGCGGAGAAGGATGCCGACTGGGAGTTTGTGGTCAAGATGATGGTCATCATCAAGGATCTGATGAACGGCAACCCGAATCTTCCCACGGGCTGTGAGGAGGAGATGGTGGGACATAACGCCATCGCCGCTGTCTTCCAGGGGCAGAGACAGTGGACCGACTTCTATCCCAACTGCGATTTCCCCGAGGCTATGCTCAACACCTCCTTTGACTGGAACGGTGCCCGTGAGCCCTACGTCCTCGCTACCGAAAACGACGTGCTGAACGGCCTTGGTATGCTCTTTATGAAGCTGCTGACCAACCGCGCCCAGATGTTTGCCGACGTGCGTACCTATTGGAGCGGCGAATCCGTCAAGCGTGTGACGGGCTACGACATTGAGGGGAAGGCCAAGGAGGCCGACGGCTTTATTCACCTGATCAACTCGGGTGCTTGCTGTCTGGACGCCAACGGTGCCGCCAAGGACGAAAACGGCAATGCCGTGATGAAGAAGTGGTTTGAGGTCACCGAGGCCGATCAGAAGGCCATCATGGAGAACACCACCTGGAACTATGCCGACGTAGGCTACTTCCGTGGCGGCGGCTACTC
This sequence comes from Eubacteriales bacterium, assembly GCA_045644045.1. Classification (GTDB taxonomy): domain Bacteria; phylum Bacillota; class Clostridia; order Oscillospirales; family CAG-272; genus UBA1740. The sequence continues at coordinate 523 of JAZRGD010000083.1, read as the reverse complement.
CTCTCGCTTTGAGACAAAGGCAGAGATGCCCGCCACCATGATCCGACTCAACCTCGTAAAGGGTCTGGGCCCCGTGCTTCAAATTGCCGAGGGTTGGACGGTATCCCTTCCCGAGGATGTCAGCGACGCTCTGTGGAAGAGAACCGACTACACCTGGCCCTGCACTTGGTTTGCGCCCAGATGCACGGGTGAGGGTCCCTTCAAGACGGCCTACGATGTGATGATCAACTGGGGTGCTAACCACGGTGCCATCTCCTACGGTCACATCGGTGCCGACCTGATCACCCTTTGCTCCATGCTCCGCATTCCCGTTTGCATGCACAACGTGCCCGAGAAGGACGTGTTCCGTCCCGCGTCTTGGAACGCCTTCGGTATGGACAAGGAGGGACAGGACTATCGCGCCTGTGCCGCCTACGGCCCCTTGTTCAAGAAATAAGACGAATTTGCTTTTTTTACAAAACGCCCCCAAAGGGCCCCCCCGTTGGGGGGCTTTTCCCTTGCCAAGGAAAAGAAAAAAAAGTAA
>JAZRGD010000082.1:0-28065 GCA_045644045.1 Eubacteriales bacterium | reverse complement strand
TCACTAAATATGAAATAAGGAAAAATGAAGCAAATCTGTGATTTGCGCGCATTTCGACTATATTTCAGGAAGTATGCTCCCGCCGTGAGGCGGGTGGAGGAGTGTGCGGTAGTGGCGGCGACCGTAAACACGCGGTCAAGCAAAAGAATGGCGAATAAGAGTTTTTCGTAAAGCCGTTGGTTCGTGGGTGCTTTTGCTCTCGATTACTCCTTCCGTCGCTCGCTATGCTCGCCCCACCTCCCCCGCGGAGGGAGGCTTTGGTTCGATCCCGCTCGAGCGGGTGTGCGTAACGATTGCATGGCTGGCAGGAAAGTATAAAGCGCACTTGTGCGCCGCCAGTAGTGTTTAGGGCTATGCCCGAAAATGAAATACCACCCGCTATGCGGGTGGATATTTATTTGTTTTGCGCAGGGCAGAAATGCCGTGATTCTCATTAGAGTTTTACCGTTTTGACACGATATACCGCAACCGCCAAAAAGATATACCGCAACTGCCAAAACACGATATACCGCAACTGCCAAAAGGGGGTTGCTTTTTTTGTTTAAGTGTGATATAATATAAAAAGTATATTATTAGTGATAGTATTTTTCATTGATTTTGTACTGTCAGTAAAAAAACAGGAGTATAGAAACATGGCAAACGAAAAAATATTGGCTTCTGTAGGCGGAAGCCCCATCACCGAGGCGGATGTCCTTGCGTTTATCGCGTCTCTTGGACAGAGAGGACAGGCCTATCACAACGAAGAAGGCATCAAGCTGGTTACCGAGGAGCTGATCGCGCAAAAGCTGTTCCTCGCCGAAGCAAAGAAAAATCTTTGGGAATACGAGGAGGGCTTTAAGGCTGAGCTTGCCAAGGTCAAGGACCGTCTGCTGGTGAACTACGCCATGGAAAAGGCACTTGGTAAGATCACCGTAAAGGACGAGGAGCTCAAGGCGTATTACGACGAGCATGCCGCCGAGCTTATGGGCGGTGAGACGGTAAATGCCTCTCATATCCTCGTAGCCGAGGAGGAATTGGCCAAAGAGCTGCTTGCCAAGATTGAGGCGGGCGAGATCACCTTTGAGGACGCCGCAAAGGCGCACAGCACCTGCCCCTCGGGACAGGAGGGCGGTTCTCTCGGTGACTTCACCAGAGGCCAAATGGTCCCCGAATTTGACCAGGCTTGCTTTAGCATGGAGATCGGTGAAACAAGAGGCCCTGTAAAAACGCAGTTTGGCTACCATCTCATTCGCTTGAACGGCAAAAAGGAGGCGGAGCAGATTCCCTTTGCACAGATCAAGGAGGAGCTTCGCTCTCGCGTAACTGCCGAAAAGCAAGAAAAAACTTATAGAAGCAAGATCAATCAGCTCAGCATTTTGTTCCCTGTGGATCGTTTCTGATCTGCCTGCTTCCGCGTTCGTTAGCGGATGGAAATACCTTATATCGGAGACAAGTCTCCGTACTAGGAGAGAATGATGAACAATCCTGAAAGAACAAAGAAAAAGTGCGTAAAGGCGAGAACGATCAGTATTGTAGAAAAGGTTTTTCTTGACCTTTTGGCCATAACCGCCTCCTTTCTGTTGGCGGTCTCCTTCTTGCCCAACTTAGCGCCCCCGATCTTTTCCTTCGCGTTTTATGGATGGTTCCTTTGCCATCTGGTCATCGCGTTCGTTTCCTTTACCGCCGCTCGCATTTATTTGATCTCTTACCGCGCCTTCAGCTTCCTTGATGCGGCGCGCATTGCTTGCTCTCTTGGAATCGTGCTGGTGCTTGAATGTATGGTGGCGGTGATCGCGGACAGTATTCACGTTTCCGCCGCCCTCTTCTACGTTCTCTTGCTGGCCGCCATCATGCTCGGCGTGCGTTCTGTGATTCGGATACGCTCCATCATGGGGAACAGATCCTGGCACAGGCAGCACGGCGAGAAGGTCATCATCGTCGGCGCGGGCGAAGCGGGAACTACCATCATCAGAGAATTGCAGGCCACCGACAAAACGGACATGGATCCTGTGGCCGCCTTGGATGACGATCCCTCCAAGTACGGCATGACCATTTGCGGCGTTCCCGTGGTGGGAACGACCTATGACGTGGCGGAGGCCGTAAAGACCTACGGTGCCACTCGCATTTTGGTGGCAATGCCGTCCGTGCCGGCCAAGGTCTTAAAGGAGGTCTTGTTCCGTTGTCAGGTGCCCAAGGTGGTGGTGCAGACCCTGCCTGGTATTTATCAGCTGGCATCGGGAACCGTTTCTATGGCAAAGGTTCGTAACGTGGACGTGCAGGACCTTCTCGGCCGCGAGCAGGTGCGGGTCGATTTGGAGGAGATCGTTTCTTACCTGAAGGGAAGAACGGTGCTGGTAACGGGCGGCGGCGGCTCTATCGGAAGTGAGCTTTGCCGTCAGATCGCCGCCAGCGAGCCTAAGCTGCTCATCATCTTTGACATTTACGAAAACAACGCCTATGAGATCGAGCAGGAGCTTCGCCGTCATTATCCCGATCTCAACCTTTTGGCTTTGATCGGTAGCGTGCGCGACGAAGGAAAGCTGAAGGACCTGTTCGAAAAATACCGTCCCGAGATCGTATTCAACGCCGCGGCCCATAAGCACGTTCCCTTGATGGAGACCAGCCCCAACGAGGCAGTCAAGAATAACGTCTTTGGTACGCTCAACGTAGCGAAATGTGCCGACGCCTACGGTGCCCTGCGCTTTGTGCAGATCTCCACCGACAAGGCGGTCAATCCCACCAATATCATGGGTGCTACCAAGCGCATTTGCGAAATGATCGTGCAGACCGTCGGACGGCATTCGTCTACCGAGTTTGTGGCGGTTCGCTTTGGCAACGTGCTTGGCTCTAACGGCAGTGTGATCCCCCTCTTTAAAAAGCAGATCGAGGAGGGCGGCCCCGTGACCCTTACTCATAAGGACATCGTCCGCTACTTCATGACGATCCCCGAGGCCGTCAGCCTGGTGCTTCAGGCGGGTGCCTATGCCAAGGGCGGTGAGATCTACGTGCTGGATATGGGAGAGCCTGTCAAGATCTATGATCTGGCGCGCAACCTGATCCGTCTTTCGGGCTACGAGCCCGAGGTGGATATTCCCATCGTGTGCACGGGACTTCGCCCGGGTGAAAAGCTCTTTGAGGAGCGACTTATGGACGAGGAGGGGATGCAAAAGACCGCCAACGAATCCATCAGCATTGGCAAGCCCTTGGAGCTGGACGAGGAGAATCTTTTCCGAAAGCTGGACGAGCTGAAAAAAGCCGCCTATGCCGAGACGGAGGAAATGAAGGATCTGGTACACGATCTGGTCCCTACTTATACCATTGACAGAAGAAACTAACGCATCGGGGGTGGCTTTGGGTGACCAAAAGCCACCCCGATTTTTTCACGGGCCGCCGTGGCGCGGCATAAAAAGAGAAGAGGAGGAGATACTAATGAAGCCTGTCGCACCCTTGCCGTATCGGAAATTTCTTTTGCTTTTCTCGACCGTCACCACGGTGACGTTTATATTTGCGCATTCGCTGATGCCTGCCGCCGTGTCGGAGGAGACCGGAAGACGGGTATATGAATTTTTTATGCCATGGCTTGAGGGACTTCCTTTTTACAGTCACGCTTTTTTCAGACAGCTGGCGCACTTTTGTGAATATGCGCTTCTTGGGCTTCAGGTGCCGTTTTACCGCATGCTGTGGAGAAAGGGAGAAGCTTCCTTCGCGGTCTTTGCCGCTCTCGCCATGCTTGATGAGGGCTTGCAAAGCCTCGTGCCGGGACGTGTGCCCGATCGGAAGGACGTTTTTGTGGATCTGGGCGGTCTTGTGGCAGGATGCTTGATTGCCGTCCTTTTCTTGGTCGTATCGTATGGAAGGAGAAACCGTGAAAAACAGTGATGCATCTATCGGGGTGACGAAGATAAAGCGTTTTTTCACCCCCGTTTCTCTTGTGTTTTTTGCCTTGGGCTTTTTTGCCCTTTGCGTACATCTGATCGCTTTGTCGAGTGATGGAGCGGCTAATTTTCTCCATGCCCATCTCACTCCCATCGTGCGCGGTGCTTTGGGTTATCTCACCTGTATTTATCCGCTTTCTCTTGTGGAGACGGCCATTCTTCTTTTGCCGCTTTGGATATTTCTTATCGTTCGCCTCGTGCGACGTATGGCCAAAAGCAAAGAGGGGGCACTTCGGCTCTTGACCCTCCTTTTGTCTATCCCCGTTTTGATCTATTCGCTCTTCGTGGGGACACACGCCCTTGGATATCTGACCGATCCCATAGAGGATCGCATGGGACTTGACCGTGACTCACCGAGTGCCGACGCGCTTTACGACACCGCCTCTTGGCTGGCGGCGGAGGCCAACGCCGTGGCCGCGCTCTTGCCCGATCGCGCGGAGGACGGTAGCGTGAAAATGCCCTACGGCTACCTTGAAATGAACGAAAAGCTGGTGGATGCCTACCGCTCCCTGTCGGAGAAATATGACTTCATTCCCACGCTTTTCGTGGGAACGAAGCCCATCCTCCTCAGTCACCCGATGGCTTATACAGGTATCACGGGCGTTTATACCTTTTTTACGGGAGAATCCAACGTGAATACGGTCTATCCCGATTATTCCACGGCATACACCGCCGCTCATGAAATGGCCCATTCGCGCGGTGTCTCCAGGGAGGACGAAGCCAATTTCGTTGCCTTTTTGGCTTGTGCGGAAAGCGACGATCCCTTTATCCGTTACAGTGGCTACGTGGGGCTTTTGCAATACGTAGGAAATGCCGCCTATCGCACCGATCCCCAAAGGTATGGCAGTCTTTGGCAGGAGTATGGCGAGACCGTCATCGGAGACTTTCGTGCCTACAACGAAATTTATGACAGGTATGACGGTAGCGTCGTGGGAGAGGTCTCAGGAACGCTCAACGACTTGTTCTTGTCCGGCATGGGCACGGAGGGCACCGTCAGCTACTCCCTTGTGGTAGAGCTGGCTGTGGCCTATCACGGGCAAAAAATAAAATGACCCCCGATCCAGTCACCGCCGTTTCCCTTTCTTCATATTCTGTAAGTAACTACGGAATAGGGAGGAAGGGAAATGTCTTTTTTGGTGAAGGGGGGTATGCCGCTTTATGGGAGCGTATCCTTGCAGGGGGCAAAAAATGCCGCTCTTCCTATTCTTTTTGCCACGCTTCTGTGCAAAGAGCCTGTAATTTTGTACCGTGTCCCCGACATTGGGGACACGCGGGTTGCACGTTCGCTTTTGGAGACGCTGGGTGTGGCGGTAACACCCGTCAAAGACGGGCTTTTGATCGACTCACGCAGGGCGAGACCGCCCAACGCCTCCATGCGCGACACGGGGCGCATACGGGCCTCCTCTTATTTGCTTGGTGCCTCTCTCGCCGCCTTTGGTGAGGGCGCGATCTCCTTGCCGGGGGGATGCGACTTAGGAGAAAGACCGTTAGATCTTCACGAGCGGGCACTCGCCGCATTGGGAGGCGTGATCGAAAAGGGAGAGGGCTTCGTCGCCGTATGCGGCACACGCTTGAGCGCCACCGACTTTCGCTTGCCCTTTCCCTCGGTAGGTGCGACGGTAAATTTCCTTCTCGCCGCCTTGGGGGCAGAGGGAGAAAGCCGACTGTACGGCTACGCCACTGAGCCACACGTGATGGATCTCGTTGGCTTTTTGCGTCGGATGGGGGCGGATATTCGTGCGGAGGGGGATTGCTTGCGGATTCGCGGCGGACCGCTTCACGGCGGCTCTTACAGCGTGATCTCCGATGCCATGGAGGGAGGGACTTATCTTCTTGCCGCCGCGACGGCGGGAGGCGACGTCACGGTCTCCTCGCTCTTGAAGGGAGAGCTGTCTGCCTTGCGGCTTGCTCTCGGTCAAATGGGGATCGAGACAATGGAAAAAGAGGGAAGCATCCGTATTCTTTCAAACGGTGCTTTCCATTATAAGGCGATAGACGTGACCGCCGCGCCCTATCCCGCCTTTCCCACCGACCTTCATCCCCCCTTTGCGGCTCTGCTGTGCGCCGCGCGAGGAGAGGGAAGCGTGACGGATACCGTTTGGCGAGACCGCTTTCGATACGTCGAGGAGCTTGTAAAAATGGGAGCGCGTATCACACGGACGGGAAATCGCATTGAAACGCGAGGCGGAAAACTGCGCGGTGGCGACGTGTGTGCCACTGACCTTCGCGGCGGTGCCGCTCTTTTGGTGGCCGCCTTGGGTAGCGAGGGCGAAAGCGTGATCGGAAACACGGACGTGATCAAAAGAGGCTACGCCGACGTGGTGAAAAAGCTGCGCGCCCTCGGCGCGCTCATCGAAGAAGGGTAGTTATCGCTTGCGGCGGCTTCTTTTTTTGCCGACCCTTATGCTGCCCGCTACGCCACCCAGCGTGGAAAGAAGCAAAAGCAGGGTATAACGAATAGCGCGGATGCCCAAGGAGGTGCTTGCACCTCCCGTGACGGCAGTGAGGATCAAAAGAAAACCGACAAAAAGAATTCCGCTCAGAAGCCCCACGGGCGCGCCCGCGTTTTTTTCTCGCTTGCCTGCGATAAAGCCGCCGAAAAAGGCGCAGACCGCAGGGAGTGCCACTCCTATGGCGCGGCTCCATCTGCCGGGGTCCGCCAAGTGTGATAAAAGCAAAGCGCATAGCCCCAAAAGGATCGCTCCTATTGCGAGCGAAAGAAAAAAAGCGGGAAGGATACTGCCGATGAGCCCCTTTCCTCTGCCGCGGGAAAGGGTGGCGGTTCTTTGGGCGTTGTCCATGTTCTTCTCCTTTTCTGTCTCCGAATTTTCAAGCGGAGTCTTGGTACTACACCATATGCGCCTTCAGCCCTGCTTATGAAAAAAAGATACCGTGTCATAACAAAGACACGGTATCTTTTTATTCTCCAAGGAATTTTGCCGAAGCGGGGGCGGATCTTTATCCGCCGATACCAACAGAGCTCGGTTCTCTTCGGCTATTACTTGTCGCTCTCGTCCTTCAAAACGGGGGCATCGTCATCGGCAACCGTGGGAGCGGACTCCTCTACAGGCTCGTTGGCCTTTACGGTTACCTCACGGATGGCGGATTTCAGGAAACGGATCTTGTTTCTGTCCTTGCTGGTGGCAATGGTCACGGTGTCGCCCTTGATGCTGACGATCTGGCCGATAATGCCGCCAATGGTAACCACCTCGTCACCGATCTCAAGAGAATTGCGCATGTTGTTGGCTTCTTTTTCCTGCTTCTTCTGGGGACGGATCAGGAAGAAATAGAAGAACACGACAACAGCGATCAGCATTACGATGGTGACCCAAGAGCCACCGCCGGTGGGCGTAGTGGTCGTTTCGCCTTCCAAAAGGAAGAAAAGGGAATTGAACATAATTTACACTCCTATCATAAATTCACTGCTCTTTAGTATAGAATACTTTTGTGAATAGAGCTTTTATATTTTGTAACGGAACGGTGTCGTGTCGAAGAAAAGTGGGAAAAAATTACTTTTCCTCGCCCACGCGCTTCTCGCAGGCCTCAAACAGACCGTTAAGGTAGGTGGCACCCAAGGCTCTGTCGTACAGACCGTAGCCGGGCTTGCCCGTCTCACCCCAGATCATACGGCCGTGGTCGGGACGAACGTAGCCGTCAAAGCCCTCCTCGGCAAGTGCCTTGGCGATCTCGTACATATCGAGACTGCCGCGCGAGGACAGGTGACCCGTCTCCTCAAAGCTGCCGTCGGGCAGAAGGAGCACGTTGCGCATATGCATAAAGGCAATGCGATCAGCCTTCGCGTACTTCTTCACCAGACGCACCACGTCGTTGGTGGCGGCACAGCCGAGAGAGCCGGTGCAAAGGCAGAGGCTGTTGGCAGGGCTGTCCACGATGGCCAGCATTCTGTCAAGGTTCTCTTCGCAGGTGATGATACGGGGAATGCCGAAGATGGGGTAGGGCGGATCGTCGGGATGGATGGCCATCCTCACGCCGCACTCCTCAGCTACGGGAATGATGGCCTTGAGGAAGGCCTCAAGGTTTTTCCAAAGCCCCTCCTCGCCCAGCGCACCGTAGGCGGTGATCAGCTCGCGCACCTCGCTCTGGGTGTAGCTGGCATCCCAACCGGGCAGATGAATGTCATCGGTGAGGGGGTTGAGACCCTTCAACTGATCCATGTACATAACGAGGGAGGTAGAGCCATCCTCCGCCATCTTGTCAAGCTGTGTGCGGGTCCAGTCAAAAACAGGCATAAAGTTGTAGGTGATGCACTTGACGCCCACCTTGGCACAACGGCGGATGTTTTCGCAATACACCTCGGTGTACTCCTTCACCTTGCCGCGTCCCAGCTTGATATCCTCGGGAACGGGAACGGACTCCACGATGTCGAAGAGCAGACCGTTTGCTTCCACCGTTTCCTTCATCTTTTGCAGGCTTTCCTCGGGCCATACCTCGCCGGGCTTAACGTCGTAGATGGCACTCACCACCGAGCGCATACCGGGGATCTGGCGGATGGCGGACAGGGTTACGGGATCGCCCTCGCCATACCAACGAAAGGACATTTTCATATTCATGTAAGTATTCCTCTTTCTATAATAATTTACCGTTTCTATTTTACCCGAAATAGGAAAAAAAGTCAATCTTTGCCCACCAAAACAGCAACATCGGCAAAGAAAAGATTGAAGAAAGCAATATTGGCAATGTGCCTATTCCTCTTCGGGCGGGATCTGCCGTGCCAAAAAGGCGTTTTTGTACGCCTTGTCCGCCGTGACCTCACGTAAAACGCGGATCTCGGGAGGCAGAGAAAACGGCTCGTCCTCGCTTGCAAGCTCCACCTCAAGCACTGCTTGCTTCTTCCAAAAGGGATACACGTCCAGCTCGAGGAGATGCCCCTCGTAGGGAAGCACGTGCCGTGTTTTGACGATGGGACGGCGGGTGGGGTCGGTGTCCTTCAGCAGACGTTCGTATTCCTCGCGTGTGATCTCCTTCTCGTTTTCGACGGCGGACATGGCTGTGACACGCCGCTTTTCGGTGTGGGTGTATACCGTTCTGTCGGCGTATTCTCTCGCGCGGACACGAGCCGTTACTCCTGTGGGGGCAAGCAGATAGGTTTGGGTGATCCTGCTTTTTCCGTACCCCTCGCGCCCCTCCCACAGGGAAAGGTCGAATAAGGAGACCAACAGCTTTCGCTCGCACTCGATGGGAGCGAGCCTTTTTTTGGCCCATTCGGTCAGCGCGGTCTTGTCATTGGGCAAACGCCCCGACAGCACCTCCTCCAAGGCATCGTGAAGCAGAACGCCCATCTCCTTGCCCGGCTTCATGCCGAGAGAAAGCAGGGTTTCTCCCCCAATGGCCAAGGCGCGTGCGTCAATGCGCTCCTCCTCCTTTAACAGGGCGGCGGCCGCCGCCTCATTTCTTGCAAGGATCGCCTCGGCTTCAGGGCTGAGACGGGTGACCTGCCCCGTGCGGTCGGCGCGCACCACGGCAAGATAATCGGTGAGAAACGCGTCGCCGTACCGACTGCGAAAGCGTCTGAACTGTCGGCTCTCGGGGTCGGGCACCGTGTCGTGCTGACGGACGAGCAGGAGGACGTCCTCCCTCAACGCGTTGTCAAACCGTAGGCGGCGCATGACCTCATCCGCGATCGCCTCGCTCCTTTCGGCATGACCGTAAAAATGACCCACTCCATCGCCGTCCACAGAAAAGCAAGTGGGCTTGCCCATATCGTGGAAGAGCAGCGTGTACCGCAAGGCGGGTGTGGCGGGCGCGGCAGACAGGGCGTGAAGGGTATGCTCCCATACGTCGTATTCGTGATGGGGATTTTTTTGCTCAAAGCCGATGAGGGGCAAGATTTCGGGGATAAAGACAGCCACCACGTCGGCGTATTCCCGTAAGACCTCCGCCGCTCGCTTGCCGCAGAGAAGCTTGGTAAATTCTACCCGTATCCGCTCGGGTGCCACAAAGCGAAGTCTGTCCTTCAGCTTGTGCATGGCACGAGAGGTCTCCTCCTCCACGGAAAAGCCCAAAACAGAGGCGAAGCGCATCCCACGCAAAATGCGAAGCGCGTCCTCCGTAAAGCGACGCTCCGCCTCGCCCACCGTGCGGATGATCTTGTTTTTTAAGTCCTCCTGTCCGCCGAAAAAGTCCCGCAGCCCCAAGGTGGGGTGATAGGCCATGGCGTTGACGGTAAAGTCTCTGCGCGCCGTGTCCTCCTTCAAGGAGCGAGTGAATTGCACCGCGTCGGGATGACGGGAATCGGAATAGTCGCCGTCCACCCGATAGGTGGTGACCTCGATAGGCTCACCCTCCGAAAGCACCGTTACGGTGCCGTGGGCAATGCCCGTGTCGATCATGCGGAAGCCTAGACAGGCGGCGTGTACCTCCTCAGGTGTGGCGGAGGTCGTGACGTCGTAGTCCTTTGCGTCAGTCCCCATCAGGGCATCACGCACGGCACCGCCCACGGCAAAGGCCTCGTATCCCGCCGCGTTCAATCTCTCGATAACGGCACGTGCGGCGGCGGAAAGGGAAATGTTGACGGAAGGCATAAGCCACTCCTCCTTTTTCTTTTTTTCCATTTTATCATAGTTTTTACCGAAAAACAATCCTTTTTCGCAAAAGACACGAAATTCTTTTTTGTCGAATAAAATCGCAAAAAGCTATTGCAATTTTTCTTTGAATGTGCTACAATATTTTTGTAATCTTATCAAGAGCGGCTGAGGGACAGGCCCTGTGAAGCCCGGCAACCTGTTTTTACAAGGTGCCAAATCCCGTAGATGAGATGATATGCTCGGGATTTTGTCTGTCCCGAGTTTTTTTATCCGCACAGAAAGGAATCATCATGAGCAAAATGCTGTTTACCTCCGAGTCTGTCACCGAGGGACATCCCGATAAAATTTGTGACAAGATCTCGGATGCCATTCTCGACGAAATGCTGAGACAAGACCCCATGTCCCGCGTGGCTTGCGAGACCTTCGCCACCACGGGCGTCATCACCGTCATGGGTGAGATCACCACAGAGGCCTACGTGGATATTCAGGCCGTGGTGCGCAAAACGGTGGAGGAGATTGGATATGACCGCGCTAAGTATGGCTTTGATTGCCACACCTGCGCCGTTCTCACCTCTATCCATGAGCAATCCCCCGACATCGCCATGGGTGTCGATAAATGCGCCGAGGCGAAGGCGGGCGAAATGGCCGACGATCTTGACACCGGCGCGGGCGACCAGGGTATGATGTTCGGCTACGCCTGCAACGAGACCCCCGAGCTGATGCCCCTGCCCATCTCTCTTGCCCACAAGCTTGCCATGCGCCTCACCGCCGTGCGCAAGGAGGGCGTGCTTGACTATCTCCGTCCCGACGGCAAGACCCAGGTGACGGTGGAATATGAGGACGGCAAGCCCGTCCGTGTGGATACCGTGGTCGTTTCCTCCCAGCACGCGGAGGAGGTGGCGATGGAGACCATCCGTGCCGACATCATCCGTGAGGTCATTCGTCCCGTGGTCCCCGCCCATCTCTTTGACGAGACCACCAAGGTCTACGTCAATCCTACGGGTCGCTTCGTGGTAGGCGGACCTCAAGGCGATACGGGTCTGACGGGCCGTAAGATCATCGTAGACACCTACGGCGGCTACGCCCGCCACGGTGGCGGTGCCTTCTCGGGTAAGGACCCCACCAAGGTGGACCGCTCCGCTTGCTATGCCGCACGCTACGCCGCCAAGAACGTGGTGGCCGCAGGCATTGCCGATAAATGTGAGGTTGAGCTTGCTTACGCCATCGGCGTGGCTCGTCCCGTTTCCGTCATGGTAGACACCTTCGGTACGGGTAAGGTGGCTGACGACGTCATCAGCGAGGCACTCGCGCGCGTCATCGACTTCCGCCCCGCCGCCATCATCAAGCGCCTTGACCTGCGCCGCCCCATCTACAAGGATTTTGCCGCCTACGGACATATGGGTCGTGAGGATCTGGATGCGCCTTGGGAGAAGACCGACGTGGCGGAGGACTTGAAGACCGCCTTGAATTTGAAGGCTTGAACCCGTTTCCCCCCTTTTGCGTATAATGCAAAGGGAGGGGAAGGGATGAATTTATTTGTTGAGATCTTGTTTTGCGTGTTCGCTACCTTTGGTGTTTATGCCTTTTTTGCCCGCGTGGCGGTGATGCTTCTCAGAAAAGAGGAGTGCCATCTGGCCGTGAAGGGGGACGGAAGGACCAGGGAGGAGATCGCGGCGCGCCTGTCCTTGTCTCTTTTGCGCTTGGAGAGAGACAAGAGCTTCTCTAAGGAAGCGGTGGTCCTTTTAGACGAGGAGGATGCCGCGCTTGAAAACGCCCTCCTTTCGGAGGGCTTCCTTGTCTATAAACGCAGAAGGTAACGAAGGGAGGGATCTTGTTGGCGAATGAGCTGGACACCCTGTGGGGAACGGTAGAGGAGATCGTGTATCATAACGATGACAACGATTATACCGTCATGGAGATCATTGATAAGCAGGGCAAGCTGGTCACCGCCGTCGGCAAGATCGCTCTTGTAGCAGAGGGTGAGGACGTCACCCTCTACGGAGGCTGGGTCACCCATGCGGAATACGGTAAGCAGTTTGCCTTTGAAAATTACGAGAGAGAGCTTCCCACGGGAAAAAAGGCGATCCTCCGTTATCTTTCTTCCCGCGTGATCAAGGGCATCGGTCCCGTGACTGCCTCTCGCCTGGTGGCAAAATACGGAGAGGACACCTTCGACGTCATTGAGAACCATCCCGAATGGCTTACCGAGGTATCGGGCATTTCTCCCAAAAAAGCGGCGGAGATCCATCGCTCCTTCGTGGAGCAAACGGGCGTGCGCGCCTTGATGATGATGTGCCGCGATTTTTTCGCAACCCCTGTTATTGGCCGTATATATCAAAAATGGGGTGGCGCGGCCATTGAAAAGATCAAGGAAAACCCCTATGCTCTTTGCACCTCCGTGTACGGCGTTTCCTTTGAGTCTGCGGATCGGCTTGCCGCCGCGCTGGGCTTTTCCCATAACGCGCCTCAGAGGATAGAGGGCGGCTTGCACTATATTTTGGAATATAACGCCCAAAATCACGGTCATACCTGCCTGCCCGAGGACAAGCTGCTTTCGGCTGCCGTTTCTCATCTTTCCGTGTCGGAGGAGGAGGCAAGGGCGGCACTTGACGCGGCCATGGCGGTGGGCGCGCTGACAGCCGTCACGGTGGATGACGCCGCCTTCGTCGCGCTTCCCGTTTACGCGAGTGACGAAAAGCTGATAGCGGACAGGCTTTCCGTGCTTGATCGCTCCTGCGCGCTTTTCAGCGAACGAGACCGCGCGCTCTTCATTAAACGCATTGAGGAGGAGCAGGGGATCGTGTACGCCACGGCGCAAAGGCGCGCCATTGCGGCCGCCTTGTCGGGCGGAGTCATGATCCTGACAGGCGGGCCGGGCACCGGTAAGACCACCGTTGTGCGCGCTCTTCTGCGCATCTTTGATTTCGCGGGGCTTTCGACCCTGATGCTTGCTCCCACGGGACGGGCCGCCAACCGCATGGCGACGGCCGCCTCTCACGAGGCAAAGACCATCCACCGCGCCTTGGAAATGGAAAAGGCAGACGATCTTTTCCCTGTTTACCGCCGTAATGAAGGCGAGCCCTTGGAGGAGGACGTGATCATCGTAGACGAGGCGTCTATGATCGACGTCAGACTAATGGCCGCTCTTTTGCGCGCCATGAAGCGCGGTAGCCGTCTGGTCCTCATCGGAGACGCGGATCAGCTTCCCTCGGTGGGAGCGGGACGGGTTCTGTGCGACCTGATCGAGTCGGGACGGTTTACCACCGTGGCTCTTACGGAGATCTTCCGTCAATCGGAGGAAAGCCTTATCGTTACCAACGCCCATCGCATCAACCGTGGCGAAGCACCCATGCTGGATGTGAAGGACCGAGACTTCTTTTTTCTGCCCGTCAGCGAGGAGCGTATTCCTGCCTTTATCGCCGACCTGATCACCAGACGCTTGCCCAAGGCTTATGGCAAGGGGATCGTATCCGAGATCCAAGTGATCACCCCCTCCAAAAAGGGAAGTGCCGGAACGGACCGTCTCAACGAGGTTCTCAGAGAGGCGGAAAATCCCGCCGCCCACGGCAAAAAGGAGACCAAGCGTCACGGCACTGTTTTTCGCGAGGGCGACAGGGTGATGCAGGTGCGCAATAACTACGATATGAAATGGCGCAAGGATCAAGTGGAAGGAAGCGGTGTGTTCAACGGAGAGACCGGCGTTCTGCTTTCCTTGAACGGCGAGGAGGGCGGACAGGTCTCTTTTGATGAGAGAGAGGCCGTCTATGACAAGGATGCCTTTGACGAGCTGGAGCACGCTTATGCCATCACCATCCACAAGAGCCAGGGAAGCGAATATCCCGTTGTGATCATTCCCTTGTACGACTGTCCCCCGATGCTGATCACGCGCAACCTTCTTTATACCGCCGTCACCCGTGCCTGTCGTATGGTGATATTGGTGGGGCGGCGCGACGTGGCCATGCGAATGGTGGCGAACAACCGTCACGTGATGCGCTATACCGCTCTTCCTTCGCGATTGTCGCAGAAAAAATAACTCTTTTACGGGACTTTTACGCAAAAAGACAAAAAACTATTGAAATTTTCTCTTTTTTGCTGTATAATAAAAGTTACCATATTTTAAAATTCCCCGATACGGGCATCATGAAAGAAAGGAGGATGCGTGAATGAGAAAAGAAATGGGCCTTGATTTTGGCGCGGAGCAGGTGCGCGGCGCGATCCCTTCCGGTGGCATCGTTTACCGCCAGCCTTGCATTGTAGCCGAGGACAGAATGTCAAAGGCCGTTGTGAGATTTGGCAAGGCGGCGCAAAAGATCGCTACGGAATCTCCCGATCTCTATCGCGCGTATCTGCCTTTCAAGGGAGATTGGCTCCTTTCTGATACCCGCTTGGCCACAAGCGTGATGCACAACGCACTCAAAGAAGTGTATGACTTGGATGAGAACGTCAGACTCCTTCTTTCGATTCCCTGCTCCTTGAGCGAGGAGGAGGAGGCAGCGATCTGCGAGCTGGCGCACACGGCAGGCTACAAGGAGGCCTTTCTCGTCTATTCTCCCGTTGCCGCCCTCATTGGCGACGGTCATTCCTTGGAAAAAACCTTCCTGTCGGTCAATATAGGCGTTCGCTCTACCGACGTCGTGGTGCTGGCAGACGGCGAGATCGTCTACCGCGCCTCTGTGCCCGTTGGGGGGGTCTCATTCAGCCAAGCCATTATGGGGTATGTGTACCGTAAACACGGTATGCGTCTGATCTTAGCCAACGCCGAGGAGGTCAAAAAGCGGATCGGTACGGTTTGGATAGATGGTGAAAGCGCGCAAATGAACGTGGTGGCGCGTGCCGCCGGCCGAGCGGTGCAGGATATATGCTTGACGACCGACGATATGTTTACCGCCTTAGAGGAGCCATGCGCCAAGGTGCTGGAGGTCATTTATAACGCCGCCACCATGGTGCCGTTGAACGCCGTGAACGGTTTGCTCGGTGAGGGGATCTATCTTTCGGGCGGAGGAGCGTTGCTCAAGGGTCTGCGCGAGATGATAGAGGGCGTCACAGGCTTCCGTACCACCGTGGTGGAAAAGCCGTCCGATGCCGTGGCGTTGGGGCTTGCTCGGATCTTGCCCACGCTTCCGAGCCGTCTGTACGGCGTCAACGTATCGATGGTTGCGGTCAAAACAAACTCTTATTTGGATTAAACGTGGCCTTGTGCCCGATGAAAGGTCGATGATAACATGAATAAAAAGAAAAAGCAGGATGTAAAAAAGCTGGTGCTTCGTATCGCGTGCCTTGCCTTGGCCGCGCTGATGCTGGTGAGTGTGGCGTATTACGCCGTTTATTTTCTGTTTATGTAAGGAGGAGCAATGCAAAACATTTTGACCAGTGAAAACTATACCCTCCTCTGCGATTTTTACGAGCTGACTATGGGAAACGGCTATTTTCGCCTTGGCAGAGGACAGCAGATCACCTATTTTGACGTCTTCTTTCGCAACATTCCCGACGAGGGAGGCTATGCCATTTTTGCGGGACTTGAGCAGCTCATCGCGTATATCAAAAACTTGAAATTCACCGAGGCTGATATTGCGCTTTTGCGTGAAAAGGGCATCTTTGACGAGGAGTTTTTGTCCTTTCTCAAAAACTTCCGTTTTACGGGTGACATCTACGCCATGCGAGAGGGCACGCCCATTTTCCCGGGTGAGCCCATCCTTACCGTACGCGCCCCCGCCATTGAGGCACAGCTCATCGAGACCTTCGTGCTTCTTACCCTGAATCATCAATCCCTGATCGCTACCAAGGCGACCCGTGTGGTGCGTGCCGCAGACGGCAGACCCGTCTCCGAGTTCGGCTCCCGTCGCGCCCAGGGTACGGCAGGCGCGATCCTCGGCGCGCGCGCCGCGTATATCGGTGGCTGTGCCTCTACCGCCTGCACCATTGCAGAGCGCGAGTTCGGCATTCCCGCTACGGGCACCATGGCCCACGCCTGGGTGCAGATGTTCGACGACGAGTATACCGCCTTCCGCACCTATTGTGAGCTGTATCCCGATAGCGTGACCCTCCTTATCGATACCTACGACGTTTTACATAGCGGCGTTCCCAACGCCATCCGCGCCATCAAGGAGGTCCTTCTCCCCATGGGCAAGAAGAACTACGCCGTTCGTCTTGATTCGGGAGACCTGGCATATCTCACCAAGCGCATCCGCGTGATGCTTGACGAGGCAGGGCTTCCCGATTGTCGCATCGTTGCCACCAATTCTCTTGATGAAAACATCATCCGCACCCTTCTTTCCCAAGGCGCGAAGATCGACGCCTTCGGCGTGGGCGAACGCCTCATCTGCTCCAAGTCAAACCCCGTTTTTGGCGGTGTTTACAAGCTTGTTGCGGTAGAGAACGAGGACGGAGACCTCACCCCCAAGATCAAGATCTCCGAGAACGTGGAGAAGATCACCAACCCCGGCTATAAAAAGCCTTACCGCGTTTACGACGGTGAGACAGGACAGGCGATTGCCGACTATATCGCCCTTGCCGACGAGGTCATCGACGAGAAGGAGCCTCTCCTCCTCTTCGATCCCGTCTCCACCTGGAAGCACAAGACGGTGACGAACTATCGCATCGAATGCCTGCACGTTCCCATCTTCATCGGTGGCGAGTGCGTGTATACCTCCCCGGACGTTCATGAGATCCGCTCCTATTGCAAGGAGCAGCTTGAGCTTCTTTGGGACGAGGTCAAGCGCTTCGACAACCCCCACCGCTACTATGTGGACCTGTCCGACAACCTTTGGAACCTGAAGCAAGAAATGCTTCGTGGCAGAAGATAAAAAAACGCATAAAACCCGTGTCTCGCCTTACGGCTTGACACGGGTCTTTTCTTCGTATTGCTTTTTTAATGCCATTGGGGAACAGCCGAAAAATGTCTTGAACTCCCGATTGAAGTGTGACAGGGTGCCATAGCCGCTCTCGGCGAAAGCTCTGGGGCGAGGAACAGCATCTCTTAGGCGTGGAGCACGTCCCCTATGCCAACAAGATCGGCCCCGCCGCGCCTCCCATCAAGACCCCCTATGGCTGGCTGACCACCTTCCACGCGGTAGACAAGGAGACCGAGGGCAGAGGTCAGGATGAATGGGACTTGGATTGGAAAAAGCGTTACACCGCCGGCATTATGCTGCCGGATCTTGAAGACCCCTCGAAGATCATCGGTATGTCCAAATAGCCTCTGATCGCTCCCGATATGCCCTATGAGACCGACCGTGGACTCCGTCAGAACGTCATTTTTCCCGGCGGTATGATCCTTGAGGATGAGGGTGAGGTGAAGATCTATTACGGCGCCGCCGATACGGTAGAGTGTCCGGCCACCGCCCGTCTTGAAGATCCGATCGCCCTTTGCACGGAGAAAAAATGAAAGAATATATAGAAAAAGAATACGTTCGTTGGTGTAAAAAGGTCTCACATAAGCAACATTGCTCTTGCTACGGATTGCGTAGTGGGAGCGATGTTTTTTGTTTTTCATAATTTTTCTTTTTGCGAAGAACTTTCTATTCAAAGTTTGACCCGTTTTCCATCCGATTTACCCGATTGTGGGACAAAAACATTGACAAAAACGACCTTTTATGGTAAACTTATATATATTATTGTGTTATAGCACGGTATGAAAGGATCTGAATATGGGGACCTACGAATTTGCGAAGCGCTTGACGGTGAAAAAGACCTACGACGTGATCGTTTGCGGTGGCGGCGTGGCGGGCGTAGCGGCGGCGGTCAGCGCGGCGAAAAACGGATGCTCCACCCTGCTTCTTGAAAAATCCAATATCCTCGGTGGACTTGCTACGCTGGGTCTGATCAACCTGTTCGTTCCCATGTGCAACGGCAGAGGCAAGCAGATCATCTTTGGTCTTGCCGAGAAATGGTTGCGCGACAGTGCCCTCTACGGCTACGACACCATTCCCGATGAATGGAAAAACGGCGAGCCCAAGGAGCCCACCGAGGTGCGCTACACGCAAAGATACTCTCCCTACATTTTCGCCATTCAACTGTTAGATGAACTCAAAAAGGCGGGTGCCGATATCCTCTTTGATTGCATCGCCTGTGACCCCGTGATGGAGGGTAACCTCTGCCGCGGTGTCGTCACCGAAAGCAAATCGGGAACAGAGCTGTACGGCTGTCGCACTCTCATCGACGTGACGGGCGATTGCGACGTCCTTCGTCGCGGCGGCGTCCCCACCTTCGCCCGAGGCAATTTCTTTACCTATGTCGGCAAGCTCATCAGCCTTGACACCTGCCGTAGGGCGGTGGAGAAGAACGATATTTTCCACGCCTTCGGCGGCATTTCGGGCGGCGGCATCAACCTTTGGGGCGACAAGCAGCCCAAGGACGTTCCCATGTGGACGGGACTCACCGTGGAGGAGGTCACCGACTATCTCGTGCGCAATCAGCTTTTGATGCTTGAAAATTTAAAAAAGACCGATCGCAAGTCACGCGAGGTGGCAATGCTTCCTCTTATGCCTCAATTCCGCACCACCGCTTGCTTGCAGGGCGACTACGTGTTTACCGTAAAGGATGCCTACCGTCACTTTGACGACTCGGTTTGTGCCATCAACGACTTTGAGCATAAGGACTACCTCTTTGAGGTGCCTCTGCGCTCTCTTTGCCGCAAGGACTATCCCAATTTGGTCACCGCAGGGCGAAGTGCCTCGGGACAGGGCTACGGTTGGGACCTGCTTCGCGTCATTCCTCCCGCCATTCTGACGGGACAGGCGGCGGCCGAGGCCGCTTGCCTCTCCTTGACAGAGAAGCGCGCCGTTGCGGATGTCAGCATTGGAAAGCTGCAAAGCAAGCTGGAAAAGGAAAACGTAATGATCCATTTCCCCGATGAATACGTTCCCGAGGATAAAACCGTAGTTTTGCACGGCGGCAATGCTCAAGCCATTGAGGGCGGCCATTTTTAAATCAAAGCTTAAGTAGTGAGGACTTATGAAAAAGCAGACCAAGAAAAGGAAAAAGTGGACGAAAAGACGCCATTGGATCGTGCGCAACTTAGCACTCTTCTTTCTTTTCCCCATCATTCACTTTAAGTATCATCCGCGCATCCGCAAATTCAAGGAGGGCAAGGACCGTCCTTATCTGGTGCTTATGAATCACCAAACGGCCTACGACCAGTTCTTCCTCGGCATGGCGGTGCCTCGCAGTGTGTACTACGTGGCCAGCGAGGATCTCTTTTCCCTTGGCTTCTTGTCGAAGCTTCTCGTCTGGGCGGTAAACCCCATTCCCATCAAAAAGCAAATGACCGACGTGTACGCCGTTATGACCTGCGGCCGTGTGGCCAAGGAGGGCGGCGCCATTGGCATTGCGCCCGAGGGAAACCGTACCTATTGCGGAAAAACGGGGTACATCAAGCCCTCGATCGTCAGCCTTATCCGTTTCTTGAAGCTTCCCGTGGCCTTCTTCCGCATTGAGGGCGGCTTCGGTGTCCATCCCAGATGGAGCGACAAGGTGCGGGGCGGACACCTGGATGCGGGTGTCAGCCGTGTCCTCGAGAAGGAGGAATACGATAAGCTGACCGACGACGAGATCTATGAGATCCTGGTCCGTGAGCTTGCGGTGGATGAGGGCGTGTCGGATGCCTCTTACAAGAGCAAGCGAAGTGCCGAGTATCTTGAGCGCGCCATGTACGTTTGCCCTACCTGTGGCCTTTCTGTCTTCGAAAGCCATAAGGATACCTTCACCTGCAAAAAATGCGGCCTCACCGCGAAATATCTCCCCACCAAGGAGATCGAGGGGGTGGGAAAGGACTTTCCCTTCCGCTTCCTTACGGAATGGTATGCGTATCAAGAGGATTTCGTCAACGGCTACGATGCCGTGAGGGAAAAGGACACCCTGCTGTATGAGGACGAGGCGGCACTCTCCCGCGTCATTCTCTATAAGGGCAAGAAACGCTTGAAGAAAAAGACCTCCGTCCGTCTTTACGGCGGCCGTATCGAGCTTGGCGAGGGGGAAGAGAAGAAGGTCTTCTCCTTTGATGCCTTGGAGGGCGTCACCGTTCTCGGAAAAAACAAGCTCAATATCTATCACGACGGCGTGGTGTACCAGCTAAAGGGAGATAAGCGCTTTTGCGCACTCAAATACGTAAATATGTACCACAGATACCGTAATATCATCGGAGGAGAAGAAAATGGAAAATTTTTGGGACTTTAAGGTGTGGGGAGGCCTGCACGTCTTTGCGATTCTTTTGCTCAGCCTTCTGGTGGCCAATATGCTCAAACGCTTGGTAAAGCCCTTGCGTAATTCCACCATTCCCATCTCCGTTCTCGGCGGTCTTCTCATTATGGCCGCCTCGGGCATCTTCCGCGCTATCACAGGCGAGGTCATGATGGACACCGCGTTTTTCGGTTCAAACGGCACCATGATGCTGGAGATCATTACCTATCACACCTTGGCCCTCGGCTTTATCGCCTCCACGCTCAAGGCCTCCAAGGGCAAGCTGTCGAAAAAAAGGACGGCTGAAATATTCAACACGGGTGTGACCACCGTGGCTACCTATCTTTTGCAGGGCGTTGTCGGTCTTGTGATCACCATCGCCTTTGCCGCCCTCATCGCGAAGGATTTCTTCGCGGGCGCAGGTATTCTCTTGCCCTTCGGATACGGACAGGGAAGCGGCCAGGCCATGAACTACGGTAACATCTTCGAGATCGATTTTGGCTTTGAGGGCGGAAAGAGCTTCGGCCTCGCCATCGCCGCTCTCGGCTTCCTCAGTGCCAGCCTTGGCGGCGTGATCCACCTGTCTATTCTCAAAAGAAGAGGCAGAAAGGTGGGAGCGGCAGAGCAGAGCGGCATGGTAGGAGAAGAAGTAGAGGGCAAGGGTGAGATTCCCATGCAGGGAAGCTGGGATAAGCTGACCGTGCAGGTCTCTCTTGTCATTGTCACCTATCTCCTTACTTATCTGGTTCTGTTTCTCCTCGGCTCCCTCCTTGAGGGTATGCGCGCCTTGGTCTACGGCTTTAACTTCCTCATCGGTGTGTTGCTTGCCACGGCAGTGAAGGCCATCATCAACACCCTTCATAACAAAAAGGTCATCGGCCGTCAGTACATCAACGATTTTCTCATGACGCGCGTCAGCAACTTTTTCTTTGACATCATGGTGGTGGCAGGTATTGCCGCCATTCGCCTTGAGGTCTTGCAAAAATATTGGGCCATTCTTCTGTTTCTTGGCGTGGTGGGTCTCGTCATCACCTACATCTACAACCGTATCGTGGCGAAAAAGCTTTTCCCCGATTACACCGAGGAGCAGTTCCTTGCTATGTACGGTATGCTGACGGGCACCGCCTCTACCGGCGTCATCCTGCTCCGTGAGCTGGACGGCGAATTTAAGACCCCCGCCGCCGATAACCTGGTCTATCAGAATTTTCCCGCCATCGTATTCGGCTTCCCCCTTATGTTCCTCGCTACCTTGGCACCTGTGAAGCCTATTTTGACGACGGTCATCCTTGCCGCTTTCTTCCTCGTGCTGAACGTGATCCTCTTCCGCGCGCAGATCTTCGGGAGAAGAAAAAAGAAAAATAAAAGCGAAGGAGAGGACATTTAATATGAAAAGAAGAAAAAAGAAAAATAAAAGCGAAGGAGAGGACATTTAATATGAAAATTTTGTCTATCGGTAACAGCTTTTCCCAAGACGCCCACAGGTATCTCCACGCGATAGCGGAAAGCGTGGGGGAGAATATTGAGACCACCAACCTCTATATCGGCGGTTGCCGTCTCTCCCTCCACCACGAGCATATGATGAGCGGTGCCCGTGCCTACGAGCTTGAAAAAAACGGCGTGGGAATGGGGAAAAAGATCTCTATTCTCGAAGCTCTGGAAAGCGACACGTGGGACGTGGTCACCCTCCAACAGCAAAGCTCCTCCTCCGCCGATTACGGCACCTTTCAGCCCTACTTAAACGATCTTGCCGCCTACGTGCGAGACAAAGCCAAGGGCGCAAGACTCGCCCTGCATCAGACCTGGGCCTACGCCGAGGAGAGCGAAAAGCTTTCCTTGACGGGTCACGGCACCCACGTGGCCATGTTTGACCGCATCCGCGATTCCTACGACCGCGCGGTGAAGGACTCGGATGCCGATCTTCTCATCCCCTGTGGCGAGACCGTGCGCATTCTGTCCGAAAGCGACTTCGTGGTGCACCGCGACGGCTTCCACGCCTCTCGCGGCATGGGACGCTTCGCCCTTGCCCTCACTTGGCTTGGCAGGCTGACGGACGCGGACCTGTCCGCCGTTCGCTTTGATGCCTTCGACGCGCCCGTGAACGAGGAGCAGTATGCCGCCGCCGTCGCCGCAGCAAAAAGCGCGCTTGACCTTTAAGAAAAACAAAAAATCCGATTTCGTACGAAATCGGATTTTTTCGTTGCTTTGATTCAAACTTTTTGCTGAATTATCTGTTGAGGATCAGCTTGGTCAGCTCAACAGGATCAACGATCTGACCGTCCTTGTAAACGCGCATATTGCCCGAGGCGATCTCGTCGATGAGGATGACCTCGTCGCCGTTGTAGCCGAACTCAAACTTGATGTCCCACAGGTCAAGACCGATGGTCTTCAGGTCGTCTGCTACGATCTTCGTGATCTTCAGGGTCTGCTCCTTCATGCTGGCGAACATCTCCATGGACATAACGCCGAGAGCCGCAAGACCCTCTGCCGTTACCAGGGGATCGCCCTTCTCGTCGTTCTTGAAGGTGCACTCCACGTAGCCGCCCTCCAGAGGCGTGCCATCGGCGATGTACTCGCCATAGCGACGGATAAAGCTACCCGTTGCCACCAGACGGCAGATAACCTCAAGACCGTGACCGAATACCTTGCCGGGAAGCACCTCCATGGTGGCCTCGCTGACGTTGGCGTTCACGTAGTGAGTCTTGATGCCTGCCTTCTTAAGCAGCTCAAAGTAGTAGACGGAGGTCTGCAGGTTGGCGCGGCCAATGCCCTCGATGGTCAGACCCACGGTGTTCTCACCGGGATCGAACACGCCGTCCTTGCCGGTGCAATCGTCCTTGAACTTCAAGAGAACGTTGCCATTGTCCATAGAATAAACGTCCTTCGTTTTGCCCGTATAAAGCTTTTTCATTTGTTTGCTCCTTTTTTGATAGAATTTTTAACGGATATATTGTATCACAAAATTTTCCTCTTGTATACCCCTTTTGCGAAAAAAGTTGAAAAAAAATAAGGATCGCGTGAAAAAACGCGATCCTTGTCCTTTTATTACTTCTTATTATTTCGGCAAATGCGCCGAGATGATCTTTTCAGCCTCGGGAACGGTGCAGCCCTCCGCCAAAGCAAGCTCGTTGGCGATCAGCCTCTTGGCATTGTCAAAAAAGCCATGCTCCGCGTCCGTAACACGGGTAAGCTTTGCCGCCGCCGCCCGCTCGCGCAGACAAACGGTTACGAGAACACGCCCCCAGCTTTCGGGCATGCCGCTTTTGATAGAGGTGATATATTGCTCTCTGAGTGCCTTCGCGCCGTCACCCTCAAAGGGGGTGAGGTCGGTAAGGCGGGCAAGCAGGGCACGCGCTTCCTCCCGTGTCAAAACAGGACGCATCAGCACCTTGTCGTTATTCACGGGATTCCAAATAACCTGCTTGGGGTCGGAGGTCGTGTGAAGAACGTAGTAGCACACCCCCTTGGGCGCACCCTCAAAGGGCTCCTCACAAATGTCTTCCACACGGCAGATGCCGCCCGAGCTGTAAAATATGTAGTCGTTGACCTTAAACATGTCATGAACCTCTTTCTTGTGATCGAAAAACAATTCCCAACATCTATATTTTACCACATTTCTTTCAAAAAAGACATAGGCAAATTGAACAAAAATTACTTTTTATCCCGGTTTTTTTTGAAAATATGCCTTTTTGCCGCTCGGATCCGACAAAAAATGAAAAAACTGAAAAGCGCGGCTTTCACCTCACGGGCTATTGACTTTTGAATTTGATTGTGATATAATCATTTTGTCTTTTTAAAAAATGAGTTTTTTTCAAAAAGGAGTGCTTATGGCTGAAAGCATTTTGAAGAGACTTCGCGCGGAAGGTGCGTTTATGCATTCCGTAGAGGCGAGGATCGCCAAGTTGATACTGGCGGATCCTACGTCCTTTTGCAACCTCTCCCTGAGCGCGGCGGCAAGGATGGCGGATGCCTCCCAGGGAAGCCTTGTAAATTTTGCAAATAAATATGCTCACGGCGGCTTTCCCGCTTTAAAGCTTGCCATAACCGCCGCCTACGTGGCGGAGGGGGTGCCTGCGGCAGAGAAGTCCGTGGGAGAAGCACTCCGCAACACGGTGAAGGGGGCGGAGGAGGCGTTTTCCAACACCCTCTCTCTGAATGACGAGAACACGCTACGGCGCGTAGCGGAGCGCATTCGCAAGGCAAAAAAGGTAGAGATCTACGGCATATTCCGCTCGGCGGTAGTGGCGACGGATTTTTATTATCAGCTACTTCAGCTGAACGTGCCTGCCACCTTCGTCAGCGACGTTCTGACCTGCGCCGCCTCCGCCTCGCTTTTAAGACGGGGTAGCCTTGTCGTTGCCATCTCTTCCTCAGGCCAGACCAAGGATGTGCTGGATGCTGTAAGCCTGGCCAAAGCAAACGGCGTCCCCATAGTTGGCATCACCGGCCACAGGGATTCTCCCTTGGCGCGCCTCTCTGATGACGTGCTGGTGTCCGCTCACAGTGGCAGGAACGACACCGTGGACAGCACGGAGGTGCGTCTCTCTCAGCTTGTCCTGACGGACGCCATCTGCTCCTATTTGCGTGACAGGTTGGATGCGGAGGGCAAGCGGTCCTATTCCGGTATGACGGAAATACTCAACTCTCACAGCGTAAAGGATTAAGAAAATGATCAAAAACGAAAAGCTTCGCAACGCCCTTTATATCGGCGTGCTTTGTTCCATCGCCTATTTTGCGGTATACATTGCCCGTAATATTTTGAGTGCCGTGACTCCCGCCATGGTGGAGCTTGGCTACACCGAGCAGTATATCGGAAGCGTCTCCTCTCTCTATTTGGTGTTTTATGCCTTCGGTCAGCTGATCAACGGCATCGTCGGGGACAAGATCAGATCAAAATACATGATCTCCTTCGGTCTGCTCCTCGCGGGTGTGAGTAACCTGCTTTTTCCCATTCTGATCGATAGCAGGGTAGGGGCTATGCTGATCTACTCCATGACGGGCTTCTTTCTGTCTATGATCTACGGCCCTATGACCAAGGTGGTGTCGGAAAACACCACCCCCGTGTACGCTACCCGTTGCACCCTCGGCTACACCTTCGCCTCCTTTATCGGCTCCCCTGCGGCGGGGCTTTTGGCTGTGTTTTTTAGCTGGCAGACGGTGTTTCACATCAGCAGTGTCGCTTTGTTCCTTATGGGCTTTTTGTGCCTCGCCTTGTTCACCGCTTTTGAAAAACGTGGCGTGGTGTGCTACGGACAGTATAAGCCCAAGGAGAAGGGCCTCAAAAACGTTGGCGTCCTGTTTAAAAGACAGATCGTTAAGTTTTCCCTCATCTCCGTTCTCACAGGCATCGTCAGGACCTCGGTGGTCTTTTGGCTTCCTACCTATATCGCCCAGTATCTGAGCTTCGCCCCCGAAACGGCGGCAGGCATCTTCACCGTCGCCACCTTCTTTATCTCTATGACCACCTTTATCGTGGTATTTATTTACGAAAAGCTGGGCAGAGATATGGACAAAACGGTACTGCTCATGTTCGCTCTCGCCGTGGTCTTTTTCCTCTTGACCTACCTCTTGAAGCCTGCCGTGCCCAATATCGTTTGTATGATTCTTGCCATCATGTCCTCGGGCGGCGCGGCGACTATGCTTTGGAGCCGCTATTGTCCCAGCCTCTACGACACGGGTCTCGTCTCCTCTGCCACGGGCTTCCTTGATTTCATGAGCTATGCGGGTGCCGCCATCGCCAACGTGGCCTTTGCGGGCGCCATTGATTCCATCGGCTGGGGTAGCCTGATCCTTGTTTGGTGCGCCTTGATGCTTCTTGGTGTCATTGTATCTCTTCCGTATGATAAATTCAAAAGAAAAACTGCGTAAAACGGTATCTGCCGCACTTCGGTGCGGCAGATATATTTTTAGCGAAAAGGACGAAAAAACAGAATGGGATCTCTATTGCGCTTTGTCTGCCGAGGGAAAGAAAAAACAAGACGAGAGCGTCTTCTCTTCGTTAAGCCCGCAAAATGACGGATCACGACGTGTTTTTTGAAAGTTGTCGTTTTTTAGTATTTACATTTGAAAAAAATTTGTTATAATAGAACGTGGAGACACGAAATGAAAGGAGCGTTCCTATGGCGCACTATAACGAAGAACTTCTTTTTGAAGCGGTAGCCCCCGCTGCCAAAATTGGCAGAGAGGTGCATTTCGTCAAGGGCAGAAAAGGCAACCCTCGCAGTGGAGAGGCGGCGCACCTTCGCCTTAAAAACGGCGACATTCTTTGCGCCTACTCCGATTTTTACGACGGTGAGGATTGGGCTGATATGGCCGCCTCTCGTATCAGTGGATTCCTTTCTCACGATGAAGGGGAAACGTGGAGCGATTCCTTCGTTATGTTTGATCTTCCCGAGGGCTATTCGGGGCTCATGTGCGTCTCTCTTCTGCGCCTTGCGGACGGAGACGCCGCCGTCCTCTATGGCGCATATCTGACGGGCAACCGCGCCTTTCAGCTTTTCTTCCGCCGTTCCGCCGATGATGGAAAGACCTGGTGCGACGCCATTCCCGTTTTGCCCGACGATATGCTCCACGCCGCCCGCCACTGTCTTGAAAATGACCGCTTGATCCAGCTGCCCACGGGCAGACTTTTGACAGCCTCCTCTTTGCTGCCCGCCGCCTCTATTGGTAAAAACGATTGTACGGGTCTCATCGTCCATTATTCCGATGATGGCGGTTATACCTGGCATAGCAGTGAAAAGGAGATATGGTTGCCGTTTTCCTCGCGGTACGGTCTGCAAGAGCCGGGTATCATCACCATGCCCGACGGTCGCCTTCGTATGTGGACAAGAACAAACCTCGGCTGTCAGTACGAATGCTTTTCCTCCGATGACGGTCTCACGTGGACGGATCCCACTCCCATGGAGTTCTTCAAATCCCCCTTGTCTCCTATGCTGATGAAACACGTGGGCGCGCTTACGGTGGCGGTCTACAACCCCGAGCCCTTCCACCTGGTCAACCGCAAGCCCAAAATTTACATCGACAAGGGCGTGCCCCTGTTCTTTGACCGCACCCCTCTTGCCATCTCCGTCAGCGACGATGGCGGCGTGACCTACCCACGCACCTATCTCCTTGAGGACGACCCCTTTAGCATCTATTGCTATCCCGCCGTGTTTGACGGCGGCGACTATATCCTTGTCAGCTACTACCATTCCAATCATACCGAAAATTTCTTCCACTCCTATAAAACCGTGAAGATCGGTAAGGACGAGCTGAAATAAAATAAGCGCTTTCCCGAAAAATCGGGAAAGCGCTTGTTTTTTGTTTCGGTCATAAGGTCGGCGTAGGTCTTACTGATTCTTAAAAAGGAAAAATTAACCTCCGATTCCAAAGTTTACAATTATCACCTTGACAGGAGAAAAGGCATATGCTACAATTAAACTAGACTTAAGGTG
>JAZRGD010000081.1:0-5656 GCA_045644045.1 Eubacteriales bacterium | reverse complement strand
GGTTCGATCCCGCTCAAGCGGGTGTGCGTAACGATTGCATGGCTGGCAGGAAAGTATAAAGCGCACTTGTGCGCCGCCAGTAGTGTTTAGGGCTATGCCCGAAAATGAAATACCACCCGCTATGCGGGTGGATATTTATTCTTTTGTCAAAAGCCCTCAAAAAATGGAAAATTTTAGAGCTGCTTTAAAAAGGTATAAAAAAGAGTAGCCGAAACGGCATCATCGCACCACTTGACATGAGCGGCAATGCTGTGGTACAATATAGGTACGATGCGACGGTGGAGGGCACCACCTCGTTTTGGATGCGGTGGGCAATGAGCTCACCGATGCCGCTCATATCGGCCACCGCAACTCCTTCCGCTATCGCGGGTATTTTTACGAAACAGTTTCGGGACTTTACTACTTAAAGAGCCGTTATTACGACTCTGTTACGGGTAGATTCTTTAGCCCTGACAGCGTAGAGTACCTTGATCCCGAAACCATCGGCGGGCTGAATCTGTATGCGTATTGCAATAACAATCCGGTGATGAACGTGGATCCTGATGGGCATTTTGTAATTTCCCTCGGGGTGATAGCGCTTGCTTTGGCCATTGGCGTAGGCGTGGCGGCAACGGCAAATGATATTTATCAACTTGCGAGTGGCCGAGTTTTTGCTCAAATTTCAGAAAAGGGTGATGTAGAAATCAAAAATTCCAAGAATCTTGTTACTTCCATTGTGCAGACGGCATATGTGTTCTATCTTAATCACATTGATTCAACTACAAAGGATATCATCAAGGGAACGACCAGCGGGGCACAAGGTGAACTTTTGGCACACAACCTAGCTTATTATGCTATGTCTGCGATGACGTTGGCTGTAAATTTGGTTGGTGGAAATACAAGCGAATTAGAGAAAATGAAGGGCTTCGCAAATCCTGCAAACATAGGTGGAACCGTTTTTGACAATGGAGACAACCGGATTGCAAAGGGCATGGTTGCCTTTAACATCCTTACAAGACCTATTGCCACTTTGATTGATTTTCTCGTCTGGAAATTCGGCTAATACGCAAAGGAGAAAAAATGAAACAGAGGAGTGCTACAACTGTCATTATACTCACCGCTGTTTTGCTTGTGGTGGCATTGATTTTAGGATTGCTCGTTTTGACGGGTGCTGTATTGTTTGTATTGGATTTCTTCGATATTTATGAAGCGTATGAGATAACCGACGTAACCGAATATGGAAAGTATATTCCAGTTAAAGACGACGGTTATATGACAGAAAACATAGACGAGATCATGCCGTCCGAAATAGAAGAATTCTTCACGGTGCAAAAATACAGCTATCGTATGTGTCATGATCCTGCTTTTCAAGAGGTTTACTTGGAGGTTGTAATTGAGGATGAAGCATTGTATCAGGCGTATGTGAGCGAGATTGTGGCAGAGAGAGATACAAACATCTTTTATTATGACCCTTCTTTCTCAGAGGTGATTTTGACAGAGGATCGCGCAACCGTTACCATGAGAGGAAATCCGGACGAGCGTTCCTCCTACGTTGATTATGCCATCATTCAAAAAATACTGTTTTGTGATCAGGCAAACACTGTGATTTTTCTTTCCTTAGATGTTCCCGATAGTTACTTGGCCACTGTTCCTTCGGATCTGTATTATTTCGAACGTTTTTCTATAGACATCACGGGTGGAGTGTATCACGGCGCACCGTAACAGTTTAATTCCCGACGGCAAACGCCGTCGGGAATTTTTTATATAAAGGCGGCGTGGGTCGCTCTACTTGACAGCACGGGCACCGCTGTGGTACAATATAGGTACGATGCGACGGTGGAGGGCACCACCTCGTTTTGGATGCGGAGGGCAATGAGCTCACCGATGCCGCTCATATCGGCAAGCGCAACTCCTTCCGCTATCGCGGGTATTTTTACGAAACGGTTTCGGGACTTTACTACTTAAAGAGCCGCTACTATGACCCTGTTACGGGCAGATTCTTTAGCCCTGACAGCGTAGAGTATCTCGATCCCGAAACCATCGGCGGGCTCAATCTCTATGCCTATTGCAATAACAATCCCATCATGTTCTCCGACCCTGAGGGGCATATGCCGCAGTGGTTATCTACTGCTTTGAAGATAACGGCAGGGGTAGGAATCATTGCCGGCTTGGTTGTTGGCTCTGTTTTGACCGGCGGCACTTTGTCTGTGGTTTTGGCCGGAGCGGCAATCGGCGCGCTGGCGGGTGCGGCGAGCGCCAGTGTTTCTACTCTCGTGTCAGGTGGAGATGTGCATGATTTTGCAAATTCGTTTTTGTCCGGCACAGCAAGCGGAGCGATAAGCGGCGCAATTGCTGCCGGTCCGTTGGGTGTTGGCGGACAGATTGTCGCTAATGCACTTCTTGGCGCAGGTACTTACACGATTTCACAGGCCATAAATGGCGAGAAAATCACACTTGGCGGGCTTGTTGTCAACGGTGCAATTGGTGCCGTTTCTGGAAGGATCGGGCAGAGTGGATGGATGATGTCGGGTGCTACGTCTACTTTCATTGCTTTGGGTGGCAAAAATGCCATAAGTCATGTAGTCGCAACGGCTGGCATGAATTCAATTATGAGAATGATTATTCCTGCACTTACTTTGGGTGGAATGTTAGGAGGAATTTATGGAGGTAATAACGCACGCATTAACCCAAACGGAAATTTTATTGGAATCTGATATGTTGGGTACACTTATTGGTAGCTATCTGTTTTTGTTTTATGTTTTGTTCGTAGCTTTTGTAAACATTCACTCTATAGACAAATATGAGTTTTTGGGCGAAAAGCAGACACTCTTAACATTCAAGCGGAAGCTCATTTTCGTGATCAACTATTCCAAGAATAAACGAGTTATTTCAAAAAAGACATTGCTTCTTGAAATAATCGCTTATTCAATAGTATTGGTTGTTTTTACAATCTTTGTCGTGTCGTTGTTTCTTTGGGTAACGCTGGCAGTTGTGCTTTTAGTTGTTAGTGCGGTTGTTGTTTTTGCGCATGGGATCGTTATGTCTGAACTTTCCGAAAAGGCGAAAAAAACATATGAGTCGCGGCCTATTAGATACGATGATGACGATTAATGCCGTGGCGCAAAATGATTGCTGATGGAACTCGCCCACCATGGAAGCGGTGGGCGAGTTTTTTGCCGCAAGGACGCGCAAGGAAATATTATTGCCATACTTGACACGAACGGCAACATTGTGGTATTTTCCATTACCCCAAAAAAGTTTTTGGGGGCTTTCCTTAAAAGCCCCCGAAGTTCCTTCGGGACTTTCTTTAAAATCCCCCGTAGCCCTTGACATTTGGAGCGTTTTGTGGTATGATACCCCTTGTGTGACGCGAAGGGAAGGATGCCCTTTGGGGCATTCTTGAAAACGCGTTTCGTCTTGTTGATTTGTAAGCAATTATTAGCAAAAGGAGAGAAAAATGGCACCGTCGTACCGCCGTATCAAGCTATCCTGCTATTTTAATAGCTTTTCCATGTCCATCATGACCAATATCACCCCCATTCTGATGCTCACCTTTAAGGAGGTCTACGGTATTTCCTACTCCCTCCTTGGGTTTTTGGTGCTGATCAATTTTTGCACCCAGCTTGGGGTGGATCTGCTGTTTTCCGCCTTTTCTCAT
Organism: Eubacteriales bacterium; assembly: GCA_045644045.1. Taxonomy (GTDB): domain Bacteria; phylum Bacillota; class Clostridia; order Oscillospirales; family CAG-272; genus UBA1740. The sequence goes on along the minus strand of JAZRGD010000081.1, from coordinate 2,019 downwards.
AAATTCAACATTCCCCTGTGCTTAAGGCTGATCCCCGTGATCTCCTTCGTGGGGCTTTTGCTCTACGCGCTTCTTCCCGTTTTGTTCCCCTCCTACGCCTTTTTGGGGCTGCTTGCTGGTACTGTGATCTTTTCTGCGGCGGGAGGGCTGACCGAGGTGCTGAGCAGTCCCACCGTGGCGGCCATCCCCTCCGACGACCCCGATAGGGAAATGAGCAACCTGCACTCCATGTACGCCTGGGGCGTGGTGGGAATGATCCTTGTTGCCACCGCCTTTCTCGCCTTGTTTGGTGGCGAATACTGGTACGTTTTGGCGTTGATCCTCTCGGTCTGTCCCCTGGTCTCTACCTTCCTCAGCCTGAAGGCGGCGGTGCCTCCCATGGATAACGAAGAAAAGGGGGAGGGCGGCAGACATCTGTTGAAAAACGGGCTGGTGTGGCTCTGCTTCGTAGCCATGTTCTGCGGCGGTGCCTCCGAATGCACCATGGCGCAGTGGTGCTCGGGGTATATCGAGGGGGCTCTGGGCATTCCCAAGCTGTGGGGAGACGTCTTCGGCATGGCGGCCTTCTCTGTGATGCTGGGGCTTGGGCGCAGTCTCTACGCCAAATACGGCAAAAACACCGAGCGGGTGCTGATGCTGGGCGCTTTGGGTGCCATGGTCTGTTATCTCGTCGCCGCGCTCGTTCCTTCGCCCGTGGTCGGGCTGCTCGCCTGTGCCCTGACGGGCTTTTGTACCGCCATGCTCTGGCCCGGATGCCTTATCGTGGTGGGGAAGAAATTCCCCACGGGCGGTGTGTTCATCTATGCCGCCATGGCGGCGGGCGGTGACTTCGGTGCCGCCGTTGGCCCTCAGATGATCGGCGCGGTCACCGACGCGGTTGCCGCCAACGGCGGCATGATCGCCCTTGCCCGGCGGCTTGCCCTCACTCCCGATGCCTTGGGTATGAAGGTCGGCATGCTCCTCGGCGCGCTGTTCCCCTTGGGGGCGTTTGTCCTTTATCGCATCATTTCAGGAAGCAAAAGGGAAAAAGCGAAATAAACGAAACGACCGAAAAAACAAACAAAAACGCTAACCAACGGTTAGCGTTTTTGTTTAGGCTCCCTCCGAGAGGGGGCTCCCGACAAAGTCGGGTGGAGGAGTGGGCGGCAGAGACGGTAATCGCATACATACGGATGACCGCAAAAAAGCTAAGCTTTGCTTTTTGCAACGCCGTTAATTCACGGTTGCTTTCGCTCTCGCTCACTCCTTCCGTCATTTCCTGACGGAAATGCCACCTCCCTCTCGGAGGGAGGCTTTTCATACGACGCTTCGGCAATCTTCCTTCCCAAAAAGGTTTGGGGGCGCGGGGGACTTTCCTTAAAAGCCCCCCGACGTTCTTTGTGCCCACAAAAAAATCGCGAAGCGATTTTTAGCCTTCCCCTATGGGGAAGGGGGACCGCTTTAGCGGTGGATGAGGTTCCTTTTTCTGACCGTACGCCGCCTTGCGGCGGATCGAAAACGGACCGCCCTCGCTGCGGTCTCTACGGATATCCTTTTTCAAAAAGGTTTGGGGTGCGGGGGCTTTCCTTAAAAGCCCCCGCGTTCTTCTTTTTTTCTTCGCTCTTACTTCTTCAAGTCCGCGATCATTTTCTCCATACGGTCAAGAGCCTGGTTGATATGCTTCATGGAGTAGGCGTAGGAGATGCGGGCGTAGCCCTCGCCGCAAGCACCAAAGGCGGTGCCGGGGACGATGGCCACACCGTATTCCTTCAGGAGCTTTTCGCAAAACGCCTCGCTGGTCATGCCAAAGCCCGAAACGTTGGGGAATACATAGAAGGCACCCTCGGGGGTGAAGCAGGAGATACCCATTTCACGAAGCCGCTCCACCAGGCACATACGGCGGCGGTTGTATTCCGCCTTCATATCCTCAATGTCCTCATCGCCCTCGCGGAGTGCCTCGATGGCGGCGAGCTGAGAGGCGGTGGGGGCGCACATGATGGCGAACTGATGGATCTTGAACATCTGGGCGGTGATGGGGGC
>JAZRGD010000080.1:0-10204 GCA_045644045.1 Eubacteriales bacterium | reverse complement strand
GTTCGATCCCGCTCAAGCGGGTGTGCGTAACGATTGCATGGCTGGCAGGCCAATCTAAAGCGCACTTGTGCGCCGCCAGTAGTGTTTAGGGCTATGCCCGAAAATGAAATACCACCCGCTATGCGGGTGGATATTTATTGATCCGCCTTTCATTATCGCGGGCCGCGTAGGATAAGTTCGTTTCAAAATTCAAAAACAAATTATTGTATTCATATAGACGACAAGGATAACTTGGCTTTGTTGAAGGTCGGAAAAAATAAAAAGTAGATGGGTGGTAAGATCTTACCCTGTCGCACTACCAACGTAAAGTCGGGCTCTCCGTATATAAATACGGCAGCGAAACCATCTACACGAATATTGTATCACAAAAACAAGAAAAGTCAACCCCAAAAAAGAAAAAACAAAAGCTTTTGAAAGTAAGAAGGAAACTCGTTGCCTTTATGAAAGGCATTAAAATAGCGAATGGCACACCTTAAAACCGCTTTTTGCAGTTTTGAAAAGCCCCCGGTGTGCTTTCATATCCCCAAAAACGCGAAAAGAGAGCGTTTCGGCGACCCGATCGGCTCTCTTTCGTAATTTGGCTTTGACGGGGCTCAATACCACCGTCTCTTTTCGGCGATGGGCTCGTCGTCCAGCAGAATAAAGCTGATGCCCGTGCCATCAAACCCCGCGGCGTATACGTGGCCGTCGAGGACGGCGCGCAGGAGGTGTGCCTTTTCAAAAAGTGCCGTGTATTCGGCGTATGCACGACCGTCGATGACCAGCTCGTTGGTCCTTTTCACGCGGCGGTAGAGAACGTGATGCCCACGTACTCTTTCCTCTAACAGCACGCGATGCTTGACCGCCATGTCGGCGGCGCGCAGGGGAGCGGTGTCCGCCTCCTCGGTGTAAGGAGCGTTTTCGTCCCGCTCGGGCATTCCGGTGGGGAAGAGAGAACCCTCCTCCTCCGAGGGGAGCACCTTCAGCTTGCGGGCGGCAAGGATGCCGCGGATGGCGGTAAAGAGCAGCCAGCCGTGGAAAAGCAGGTCTAAGAGCATGGACAGATCGAGCCCGAACAAAGCAAGCAGGAAGAGGGTGTCAAGGGCAAACAGCACCACAGCCACCGTCAGGGCGACGGGGTGCTGCTTGGACAAGAAGAACAAAAGCAGGTAAACGGCGATGATGACGAGCGCAAGTGCCACGAACACGGCAATGACGCCGCCGTCAAACAGCACGATGTCTGCCATTTCGCCCTCGTACAGCTCAGGGGGATAGAGGCCGCAAAGCAGCATGCCAAGGTCTACGATGGCGTAGGGGACGGAGGCGGAAAACAGAAAATAACTGCCTGTGTTGCCGAGAAGCAAAAAGACGTTCAGGGCGGTGAGAATGACCACCGCGAGCAGGTCGTATCGCGCCGTGGCAAATTGGGCGCGAAGCTTGCCCTCGGGGGCTTGGCGCGTTGTTGAAAATCTTGACATAGAGGGCTCCTTTGCTGTTATGGGTCTATCCAGATCACGTTCGGGTCGCCCGCGTAGTCAGCCTCTACGCAGAAGGAATACCAGCCGGCATTGTTGGAAAGCTGTGACTGAATGGAAACGGGATCACGGTATATTATTCGTGTCTTCACGTTGGCGTAAAGCTCCTCCTCCGTTCCCTCGTAATAGTAAGCGCATCTGTTAGGGAAGCTGCTATAGATGTATTTCAGCGTTTTGGGAAGGAAAATGGGAGAATTCTGACTGGTGGTCTTGGGGAGGTAATAGATCTCCTCAACGGCGCGCAGCGTCAGCGAGGAGGTCGGCAGGCCCAAGGCTCGGTATTCCAACACCTTTACCGATTCCGCAATGTCGTATTCCACAGCAGGGCCGCCGTCCTCTAAGTAAAAGGCACCCTCAAACACGCTCGTGATGCCTTCGGCCACCACGATGCGCTTGGCACTGAGCAGATAACCGCTCCACATGGGATCGCTCCCCTCTATTGGCGCCAGCATGGGGCCCTTGCCGTAGACGACGATCTCGTAGTCTGTATTATCCAACAGGTTTCCCGTTACGTAATACTTGGAGTCGGTCTCCTTATACCAGGTGCCGTTGGTGTTGCCGTAGGCGGCGGCGTACAGACCGCAGCTTTGGCAGACGTAGCAACCAAAGGTATAACCGTCCTGGGTACCGATGCCCCACTCAAACTTGTGGTCGTAGCTCACGGGCGTGGGGTCGCCCCGATAGCTGTCGCCGCAAGCACACCGATAAAGGGTGTAGCCCTTGGTCTTGCAGGTGGCGGAGACGGTCTCAACGGCCTTGTGGCTGTGAGGTACTTTTTCTCCCACCGTGAATATCGCGGTTCCCTTCGCGCCGCAGGCGCAGGAGAAATAGTAGGAGGCGGGGGCGGAGCAGGAGGCGTCCGACTTTTTGTAGGCCGCCGTTTGCTTCTTCACCGTAAAGGTGTGGGCGGGCGCGCCGCTCGCAAAGGAGGCGTCTCCCTTCGCGCCGCAGGCGCAGGAATAGTAGAACACGGCGGCGGACTCGCAGCTTGCTTCACTTTTCATGGTCTGGGGTGTGACCACCCTACGGTCAAACACGTGGGTGTGCGTGTCCTCACCACCGTCGTCGGTCTCGCCCTCCGATTTCCCGTCGTCGGTCTCGTCGTCCGACGCGGTGTCATCGCCCGCACCGCCGTCAGGCGTCCCGTCGTCCGTTTGACTGCCGTCGGGAATCCCGTCTCCCACACCGTCGGGCAGGTCGTCACAGGCGGAGAAGCCCAGCATCAAAAACGCGAGAAGCAGGGCGAAAAGCAAGCGCACGGTGGTTCTTTTCATGGTTTTATCCTTTCTTTGTAAATCAATGGTTTGCATTTTGACTTAAGCGGGCCGCCCTTGACGCCTGTCTCTACGTCGCATTTTTTGATCAATATGATCTTTCTTTGTCCGTATAAATTTTCGCATGGTAGGCTAACGCGATCTCGGGACGCGCTCCCTCCACGATGACCAGATAGAAGGTGTCGCCTGCGGCGGTAAAATCAAAGATCATTTTCGTCGGCACGTAGCGGCCGTAATTTTTGAAATAGATCACGTTTTGACCGACTCTGTAACGGGGAGGGGTCAATTCGTTCTTTACCGTGTAAGCCACCTCGTCGGTGACGATGGAAAACCTTCCCTCCTCCACCAGCCTCCGCCGTCTTTTCTTTGCGCGTAGAATGGAGGATACGGTATAGATTCCAAGGTAAAGCATAACGGCGGCTATCGCCAGAAGAAATATCCCGAGAGCCTTGCTCACTTGAAGCGCGGCGAGGCCGAGGAATAGCGGAAGGAGAAAGGCGGGGAGAAACAAAACCGTCAAAAAACCGACGCCGGAGGAATCCCCTTGCGCCAAAAGCTGTTTTTTGCAAAACTCACGGGTCAAAACGGTTTTGGTTTCGCTTGGCACGGTGCTTTTTTCTCCTTTGAATGATTTAATAGCTTTCGAATCCGTTCGCCTTGTCGGTATACATGTCCGCGTGGTAGGCCAGGGTGATCTCGGGCTTTCGCGAATCGATGACCGCCAGATAGAAGGTGTCGCCAACGTCGGTCAGTTGATAAACGGTCTCGGATGGCAGATAGCGGCCGTAGTGAACGAAATACAGCACTTGCTCAAGACGGCGGCTCCGCCCGTTGGATACAAGCTCCTCCGTTTTTACCGATACCCGATCGGTCACGAGAGAGAATGCCCCTCTTTTGATCTTTGCCACGCATACGCCCTGCATGACCGTCGAGACAAGCGCGAGGATCATCAGAAGGCTGCTCAGGACTATATAAATGATGAAAAACCAACTGTAGGCGTTTGCGAGCCAAGAGGTGGCGACGCCCAGCAGGATAAAGGCGGGGATCGCGGCGATGAGGAGGAGCAAGGAAAGGATAAAGGCGTGCTTTTCCTTCTTGAGCATTTCGGCCTTGCACATCTCACGGGTGATCAGATTTTTGGTTTGTGCCATGGCAGCCTCCTTTTCAAAAACTGTGTTTTGCTAACCGACGGTAGAATTAAAGGGCTTCGGGCGGAGTCCGAGAGACGTGACCCAAAACGCGTTTCCTTTGATGCGGAAAGGTCTTACGCCCGGCGCGCCTTTTCGATCGTGGGGTAGGCACTGCCCACGATGTCAATGAATCGGCCCATCAGAGCGTAGCCTTCCTCTCCGCAAGAGCCGCCGTCAGAGGGAGACCGTCTCCCCTGCGGGAATGCGGTAGACCTTGCCCTTTTGCTCTACCCAAACGTCGATGGCGGAGGGGTTGTGGATGAGGGTCTTGTCATATCCCGTTTCCAAGCGATTATACGCCTGCACGTAGTCGTAGATCTCAATGTTGGTGGCGTACCAAACGTGGTCGTGACCGCCCGCGTAAGCGGCGAAGCGTTCGATGACGTCCCAGTTGTCGTCGTTGTCAAACTCATAGCTGTGTCCCCACAGGTAGAACAGCTCGGGGTGATGATAACGGTTGTCTCCCTCGATAAACCGCTTTGCCAGCTCCTCTAACTGCGCATCCTTGTGATGGCAGGTGGGGTGCAGGGTCAGCCAATTTTCGGGCAGACCGAAGGTGTGGGTGGAGCGGGTGGTGCGGGCGTAGGCGATGCCGCAACGGGCGAGAATATCCACCACCTGGTCGCTGTATGTGCCGAAGGGGTAAGCCATGCCGCGTGTGATCGCGCCGTAATCCCTCTCGATGCTCCGCCTGTCCTCGGTGATCTCGCGGATCATTTCGGTGGCGTCAAGCCTTTCAAGGAAGGGATGGGTGTAGGCATGCACCGCCACCTCGTGCCCCGAGCCGATATAGAGTGCCTTTGCCTCCGACAGCTTCATGCGGCCGTAGAAACGCTCTCTCACCGCATCCTCGGCAAGATAACAGCCCGAATTGATATTGAAGGTAGCCTTGATGCCGTGTTTGTTTAAGATCTCTATGAGGCGGGCGTCCTGCACCACGCCGTCGTCGTAGCTGAGGGTAAGCGCCTTGCGCTTGCCGTCCTTGAAGATCATTCTCATAGTGTTTCTCCCTTTTTTGCAAACTTTAGTTTGCTTTTTGGTCTTTGTTATGCCCAGCGAGCCTTTTCAATCTGAGGATAAGCGTTGTCCACGATGTCCACGAAGCGGAACAACAGTTCGAGGCACTCCTCACCGCAGGAGTCGTCGTCCAGGGTGGCGTCGATGGTGGCGACCACGTCCTTGTCCTTGTCAAGGTAGAACTTGACCCAACGGTAATGGCAGTTCAGCTCGTTGCAGACGGCAAGCCCCGCCGCCTCGTTGGAGGCAAAGCTCTCGATCTCCCAGCTTCTGAGCTGAACGAGAGGCTGACCGTCCTCCTCAAAAATAGCGTAGATGGAGACGGCTTTGATGTTGTTTCCGTTAAAGGAGATCTTGATGGTATGGTCGTTGATCTCGGTGTACTTAACGTCCTCCGCGTCCATTTTGTCCGCGAAGCACTGTGCGTAAAATTGCATGGCGATACCTCCCAATAAATTATTTTTGTAGCTTTATTGTACCACGGCGACGGGGAAAAGTCAATAGAAAAAGTCACCCCCCTTTCGACAGAATGGGCGAGGCTTCGCCGCGCCTCGCGCAGAAAGACGCGCGGAAGAGGGCTTGACAAGAGGCCGCAGGCTGTGCTATACTGTATTTGGTACTCTATATCATCTATAATGCAAACAAAACATAGCAAAGGGGAAAAGGAAAATGGCAAAGACCTACGTTGTGACCAAGACCGTCGGCGGCACCGCGCGCGTGAGCGAGGAGGAGCTGACGGCGGCGGCAGAAAAGCTGAAGGACTGCCTCATTAAGGTGGAATGCACCCATTATTCCAGCTACGACAACAGTGACGACGACCGCGTCACCGACAGTGAGAGCCGCTACGATTACACCGTTTACGGGGAGATCACTCCTTTTGAGGACAGCGAGGCCATGCTTTGGGCGGGCGGCGCGATCGTGGGGGTGGTGTTCCGCATCAAGGCAAGTCGCGGAAACGGCGTTTCCCTCCACCGCTTCACCTTTGACGGCAGGGTGCAGGAGTCCATCAGCATGGGCTACAGTGCCTCTCACAGCGAGAACTATACCTACGTAAACAGCCTCTCCTTGGTCCGCAAGGGCGAGGACGGCGCGCCCGAAAACGGCAGAAGCCTGCGCTACGAGCAGCACGAGATGTACCCCTCCTTCTGATCGAGCGGGAGCGAAGCGAGCCTGAAAAGAGAGAAAAAGAACGGACCGTCTTTATGACGTGGCCCCCTTAACGCAGTCTCAAAGCTTTTTGCTTTTTCGAGTGTCTGCTATAAGGGGGTCTTATCCGTTCTCTCTTTTTATATTTTTATAATTTTTGCCCTTTGTTTATTCCTCTGCGGCGGGGACGCCGTCTGCTTCCGTGAGGGGCTTTTTCTTTTTTCTGCTTTTCAGGAATTGAACGAGGAAAAAGACCTGTGGCAGGAGAAGGAGCGCGATGCTCACGACAAGGAGGAGGTCGGTGTGGCTTTGCCACTTGAAGAGAAGGATGACGACGAGGAGAAAGAGACCCGTCGTGACCCCGTTTTCGAGAGGATGGATGCGCATGCAGGCCTTGATCACCGAAAGAAGCGCGTCAAGGGCGTAAAAGCAAAGCGCGACGCCGCCGCCGATGAGGCCGACTAGCAGAAAGCCAAAGGCGGTGCCCGGCGCGCATCCCCCCGACGGCTCGTTTCGTGACATAAGAACGGCGATGAGGACGAGAGCAAGGCTTACAAGCGTGAGGGTCACGGCGATCATGGCGGGAATCTTGAAATAGAGCTTTTTCACGGCTTTCGTTCTCCTTTTTTCTTATCACTTATCAGTTTTTTTGCTTTTCTTTGCCGTCCCTCCGCTTTTCTTGTTCTTCGCGGTCTTGGGCGCGGCTTGCGAGGCCTCCCCTATGCGAATGTACACGATGGTCTTCGTGGCATTTTTTATCTCGAAGCCCAACACTTCTACCAGTTTGATCATCCGCTTGTGGCCGTAGTGCTTTGGGCTAAAGCCCGGAAAAAGCCTTTGCAGATAGCTTGTGACGCGTGTCAAGAGCATCCACCCCTCCGCGTCCACGTTGCGTTCATCATCCTCGTCCTCATCGGACAAAATAGAGGTAATGGCGGACTTGACGTTCTCGATGGGAGGCACGGCGGGGGCGGCCTCCCGTTCCTCGGTGGATTTTCTTGCGGCGTCGCTTTCCTCTCCCTTGGGGATTTCCTCGCTTGCGCCCGAGAGCTCGTCTAAAAACTTGAATCTGGCGCAGGCGTTGACGAAGGAGCCGGGGGTCTTTTCCTCTCCCATGCCTACGACCCTTTTGCCCGCCTCGCGCAGTCTGTTGGCAAGGCCTGTAAAATCACAGTCGGAGGAAACAATGCAGAAAACGTCTACCAGTCCCTCGTGCAAAAAGTCCATTGCCTCGATGATCAGGCGGGAGTCCGTGGAGTTCTTTCCCGTGACGTACGCGGGACAATGCACGCCCGTGAGGGCATACTCCATCATTTTCTCTTTATAACCGTTTAAGTAGGCGGAGTTGATATTGCCGTAATAACGCTTGTAGGTGACAACGCCCTCCTTGACGGCATCTCTGAAAATGGTGTCCAAATGTTTATACGAAATGTTGTCGGCGTCGATCAAGATCGCCACTCTTTTTTCTTCTTCCATTGCGGTTCCTTTCAAAAGCGAGCGTTTTGCTCACTATATTTTACAAAAAAAACATCATCGGCTTGCTTGCCGTGCCCTCGCCCACAGACGGCGGGCGGCAAAGCAGATCAAATAAACCAGCATATCCGCGGCGAAAAAGATTGCCACGTTCAAAAGGGGCATGATGAGGGGTGCGAGGCTCTCGGGGAGCAGATAGAAGGGGTCGCGCACCACGAAAAACCAGTTGAAGAAATGGGAATACTCCCCCGCCTCGCCGTTGTACAGAAAATTGCCGATCAGTGCCCACACGGCCATGCCGCCGATGACGGCCAGATCCTTGTAGCAGGTGCGAAAGCGAAGATCTTCGCTGTCAAAGGCCAGGACCAAAAGGCCGTAGACCGTCATCAGACCGTGGAACACCAGCGTCTCTAAAACACGGTAGGAAAGGGGATGCACCCCGTGCCACATGACACCGGCGGGATAGATGAGATAGGTGAGGTTGGAAAGAAAGGCGAACAGGGAAAAGGACAGGCGCAGGGGGCGGAGAAAGCCCACGTGGTGGCTCAAAAAGCACATCACGCACATGGCGGTGCAGATATGGAAGGGGAGTTTTTCAATGTCGATCTCGCCGTAGGCAAAGGGCATGAGGAAAAAGCCCGCTACGTACATGCCGAAGGGGATATGGATAAACAGGCGTGTGACGCGGAGGCGGGTCTCCCTGTCCTTTTTGCGGAGGAAATAAAAGACCGCCGCACCAAAAAGGACGAAAAAGAGAATATAGCATAGGTGCCAAGCGCCGAAGCAGGTGAAGGTTGTGCCGCCCTTTTTGTCGGACAAAAGCTGGTTTAAAAGGGAATACATTGTCTTTCCTCCGTGGTTTGATCCAAAAAGCGGGCGCGGCAAACGTGGGTGACGTCCAACCCGGTCGGGTGGGCTGCCGCTATCATTTTGATCTCATTCGTAAGCCTCGGTCAGCGTGTCAAGCTCCGAGCCCTTTTGCACGTAGATGCGGGTGGAGTCTTCGACCCCGACGAAGAAATCCTTACCAAAGTAGATGGGACCCCTCTCCTCAAGTCCTATGGTGTACCCTTCGGTATGGTTTTCGTTATAATGGGTCTCGGTCCTGAACAGGTAGATCGCGCCGTCGGCGGCCTCCCGCCAGAGAAAGCTGACCGTGCCCGACAGGGTGTAGTCATCCACGTACTCGCTGGAGTAAAAGCGGTCGGTCACGAATTCGCCCGTGCCGTCCGAATGGAAAACGTAGTAGGAATGGTCGTAGTAATTGTATTGCTCGTCAAAGTCGATCAGGTGGGCGGAGCGGACGGTGCCGTCTCCGTCTCCGTCTCCGTCACAGGAGGACAGCAAAAGACAGGCGGCAAGCAGAAGCGTCAGGCAGAGAAGCAGAGAGAGTGCTTTTTTCATGATGAGATTCCTTTCTTTTGTAAATGTTTGGTTGCTTTTTGTGTAAACGTGAGCTTCGCCCTCAGGGCGTCCACTGCTTGGTCTTTGCCTCGTTAAATTTTTCCGCGTTCACCCACATGGTTTCCTTCAAAAACCAATAGGAATTGGCGGAAACGGTGTCCTTCCACCCGATAAGATAGGCGGTGAGATCGTCAACGACGGGCTTGCCGATGCCCATAATGCTGTCGCCGATGTATTTTTGAGCCGTCCGCTTGACCTCCTCGGGGAAATAGTAATCGATGGCACCGAATTGGTGAAGCAGCTCGTGGGCGATGGTGTGGCGCGTGTCCGTCGGGTCTCCGCCGTCCTTAAAAAACAGCACCGAGATCTCCTGCGTGTCGAAGCTCTCCGCCGTGTTTTTCTTGAAGGCGAAGCTTCGCCCCGCCTCGTTAAAGGCCAGGATGACGGGGATCGCGTCGGCCTTCATGGTTTTTTTGTAATGCTCTTGCAGCTCCGCCACCGTGTCCTTGTGAAAGTAATCCTTTACAAGAGCGCAGCCGTCCTTGGGGCTTGCGGTGGGAGACACCGTGGTCTCAAGATGAAAGGAGCGGATCCGAAGGGAAGCGCCGTAGCGCGCCGCCTCCTTCATGATCAGCTCGGCCGCCTCCTTTACGGCGGCATAATACCCGTTTTGGGTCTGCGCCGACCAATCGTCACGGGAACGCTTTAACAGCACGGTCAGCAGATCGACGTTCCCCAAAAGCTTTTTGCTGGCCCCCGCGTTTCTTCCCGAAAGGAAAAAATTTCCTTGTATCTGTGGGTAATCACTTATTTTATACATAAAACACCTCCGTGGGCGTGCCCTGCAGGCGTCGTGGCCTTGCGGCCATTCCCGCGTTTAGTATAACATAATTTTTGCCTTTTGTAAAGAGGGGGGAAGATGCAAGAGGGAATGAAGCATTCGCTCCGCGAATATGAAGCAGAAGCCTTGCGGCTTCTATGAAGCGGCAACTTCGTTGCCATGAAGCGAAGCGCACACTAACCTTTCCGTGTGGCAAAGCCACGCTTCATAGCAACGAAGTTGCGATTTCATTTTTCATGCACCGCAGGTGCGCTTCATTTCAAATCCGGGTGGCGCCTCCAAAGAACGAAAAAAAGCAACCCCAAAAGGGTGCCTTGTTTTTTTGGGGGGCCCCCCCGGTTTGGA
>JAZRGD010000079.1:0-6172 GCA_045644045.1 Eubacteriales bacterium | reverse complement strand
GGTGCGTGTATGTGTTTCGGTCACTTCATCATCAACCCAATCACCATAGTCGCAGGTGTGAGCAGGTGCGCTCTGCACATCGTAACGGTAGAGGCTGATTGCATACTGCGTATCATTGGTAGCGGTTGTATCCGTAACATGATCCCATCCGGGACTGCCTTCAAGCGCCCAATCCTCACCGCAAATAAAGTAATATTCGGTGGTGCCGGTTTCGGGATTAGGATATTCACGGAAACGAAGGGTAAACATAGCTCCACCAACGGAGTAGAATGATGCCTTGTACAGCAAGAGGTCGCCTTCCGAAATGTTTTCCCCAATATTACCTCTTGCTACCTGTTCTGCGTGACTAAGTCCGTCCATATCATCTCTATACGTGTTTTCATCCACCTCGGTGGTGTAAAAGTCGAGTATCCATTCACTTGTATCCCACATACCGTACACACCGTTTCCGTAACGAGGAACACCCATATAACCGGTGTTATCAAGGCTACAACTTTGGAACGGATAAATGCAATAGTTAGCGAGCTTGAGCATAACGGGCAGGAGTCCGTAGTTATCATCCAAGTCGGAATTGAACTGTTCGGGATCAATATCAAACATAAATTCCGAGGGCTTTGCATTGCCCACGTAGTTTTGATTTAACAGCGAAATGCTTCCATCTTCATTAGTAACAATTTCAATGGCATTTCCGCTCGCTCCACACCAAGCGTTGCCTTGTTCATCGGGATCGTTTTCATCAAGACCGCCGAGGATGAAAAATCTGTCCCCAACGTTTGCAACGATGATATACATATCTTCTTCGTTGATATCGGTAAGAGAGGTCACCTTGGAATACACGGGATTTGCCAAATTGCAATGGTCGCATTTGCCCGTATCGGTGTTAAATGCGTGACCGATAGCAGGCTTTTTAAGTGCACTGAACATCTCGTTTTCATCCCAATACATAGTCTGTTTATCTGCGCTGAGATACATGTAGCAATCCTCGCAGTACCGGTAAGCGCCCATTGCCGGCTCGAAACAGGATGGCTCACCCGTATCCTCGGTGAAGTATGCATTTGTGTGCGGACAATCTTCCGCATCATATGCAAACGCCGTCATTGGTAGCATATTGAGCAACGTCGACAGTACCAATATTAAGGAAAGCATTAGAGGCATTGATTTCTTTTTGTTTTTCATCTTCATTTTTCTCCTTTTGTTTTTTTGTCAGGCAATGCCTGTTTTTACATTTAGCTTGACTTGTTCAAGAAGCTCGATAAATTGCGGCTTGCCCTTTGCTTGACGAAGACGATCTCCGTCGAACATAACTCGCACTTGTCCGGGAAGAACGTGGGCCGCACCGCTTTCATCGAACAGTTCCATGTAGAAGTACCAAACTGCGGAGTCGAGATTTTTATGCTTTTTGGGACAGAAGAATTTGATCACTCTGTCACCTCTCTTCAGCTCGAAAAGACAATAATCTCTTTCCGATTTTTCAGGCACGTTGAAGATCGGAAAGTTCTTTTCAAACATTAGCGAAAAATCAGCACTTGGCTCGTTGATCAAAAGAAAGTCAGTTTCGGGAACGTTTTCATTGATGAGATATTCGAGTCCCTTTACGACGGGGAACTCAAAGCCGTCGAATAGGATTCGCTTTTCGATCACATTTCACCACCTCCAATTTGGTTTTTCGGATAGTTCTTAACTCTATCTTGACTATATTTTACTATAGATCCGAAGGATTTGTCATCACCCTTTGGGGGTGAAAATTTGTAATTCAGGGGTGAAAAAAGGGTGAAAGACGTTTTTTAGGGTGGATTTGAGACACAAGAGCTGTTTTGGCATCAAAAAAAGGACGGCGTAGTTTTTCCGTCGTCCTTTGTAAATTTTAGTTTGCTTTTTGAGTCTTATTTCTGCAAAAGGAGCGCGTAAAGCTCTTCTCGGCAGGTCACGTCAAGCTTGGAGTAAAGCGTTCTCGTATAGGTCTTGACCGTGTTCTCGGAGAGGTGCAATTTCTCGGCAATTTCTTTTCGTTTTATGTTATCAAGAATCAGTTCAAGTATCTCGCGCTCTCTTGACACAAGCTGCTCGCCGCTCTTAACAAAGAGAAGCACCTTGCCGATCTTCGTTTCCATCGGCATCGTGGCGATATCCACGCCGAGCTGTTCTTGTTCTTGTGTAGTATATTTAGGGATGTCGTTTACGTGAACGTAGTCCTGCATCATCCAATAGAGGAAGAGAAACATCAATTCGGAGATTATGTAGGTGACGGAGAGAAATTCGAATTCCCAATTGATGAATTTCTCAATCATCCAAACGAGGATGTTTCCGCAGACAACGGCGGCGATAAGTCCTGCGAACTTATAAGAGCCGCACTTTTTTCTTTTGATCGAATGAATAATGGTGGCGATCATTGCGGCAAAGTAACCGAGCAGATATACAAGGTAGGAATTATGCAAGGGGCCGTATTCCTTGACGAGTTTTGCAGAGCCGTCGATAAATTCAAGCGATACTTCCTTGTAGTACCACGGAAGGAAACCGGCGGTTGCGATAATGGCGAACATAACCGCGCCGAGTGCAACGCAGGTGATGACGTGCGCTTTTGTGATTTCAAATCCGCAGAGTCTAACGATGGTGAGCAGCATACACATTGAGAGGAATACGCTGCCGAGATATGCTACGTCGTTGGCAAAGATTGCGAACTCTACGGTTTTTGATACTGATAGCAAAAGATATCCAAGGTTGACTACCGTGACGCAAATATAAAGCAGAGACAGCCAAAACTCTCTTTTCTTGACGATGGCAAAATAGGCAACAGTCAAGCCTATGGCAAACGCCAAGGAAATTGCATATCCGATTGTCATAGGCTTTCCTCCCGTATATTTGCCAATTAGGTTTACTTATTATACCATAAAAGCGCAAATAAATCAAGGCTTTTTAAGGGATTTGTCAAGATAGGGGGCAAAGTAGTTGGAAGGGAAGCGGCCTTCGCACTCCTCTTGTATCAGACGGTACGTTAAGTAATATCTCACCCACGCAACTTTTGCACCTTCAAAAGAACGAGAGTGCAAAGCCGATCTTTTTTTAAAAAGGATTTACATTTTTATGAGGATATGCTATAATACGATCAGGAAACAAGCGAATTTGCTTTGAGGAGGGAGTTATCTTGCAGGACGCAAAATGGAATACGGAAGCTTTATCTCCCGAAGAGAAAAAGAAGCAGCTTTTTTAAGACAAAAAGAAACTCTGGACGTGTTTCTTGAGAGAGGTGCCATAACCAAAGCCCAATATGATAAAAGTCTTGGCGATCTTATTGTATTGATGGGAATGCAAGGCGTGCTTTCGAGCGAAGAGGAGAAACGATGAAGTTTTATTTTGATACAACATTGTAAGAAGGAAAGAGTATGAACAAGGAGCGCTTTGAACAGCAACGCGCCTTTATTTTAGAGGCGGATAAAGAAAAGAATATTTTGCGTCAGAACCACATCAGCGGTTACGCGCGGCAGGAAAACGACGCCGAACACGCTTGGCATATGGCGATGATGATCTACCTTTTGAGGGAGTATGCCAACGAGCCGTTCGACACGGAGCGCGCCATGGTGATGGCTTTGATCCACGACGTCGTGGAGATCGACGCGGGGGACACCTACGCCTACGACATGGCAGCTATGGCGAGCCAAGCGGAAAGGGAAGCACAGGCCGCGGATCGCATTTTCGGTCTTTTGCCCGATGACCAAAGAGAGGAGCTTCGCGCGCTCTTTGAGGAATTTGAGGCGTGCGAGACACCGGAGGCTCGCTTCGCGCGGACGATGGACAATCTGCAGCCCCTGCTCCTCAACGATTGCAATAGCGGCAGAGATTGGAAACGCCACGGTATCCGTGCCGCCCAGGTGTTAAGGCGGCAGGAGCGTTCGCGCCTTGGCTCGGAGGATATTTGGCACTTCATACGTGAGCTGGTTGAGCGAAACGTGCGGCTTGGCAACCTGAAAAGTGATGAGGAGGAAGCACCCGCACGGGCTTTGCGCGCGCTCACCGTCTACCCCTTGACGGAAGAAAACAAAAAGGATCTTCACGTGGCGAACCAGCCTTTTGCGGTGATTGGCAAGCTCCGCGTGACCTTTGCGGAGGGCGGCTGGCAAACGGCGGAGGAGCTGTGCGAGACGGCTACGGAAAAGCAATATCCCAACTACAACGGGGCTACGGCGGAGGATTACCTTCGCGGTGATGACCGTGTCGCTTACCTTGCGTACCGCGAAGGGGCTTGCGTGGGACAGATCCTGCTGGCCCAAGCTTGGAACGGGTATGCCCATATCGAGGACGTGTGTGTGGCGGCCGATCATCGCGGACAGGGTGTTGGTACTGCGCTTTTGGAAAAGGCCACGGCTTGGGCAAGAGAGAAGGGGCTTGAAGCCTTCTCCTTGGAGTGCCAGGACAACAACATCCTTGCCTCGCGTTTTCTCAAAAAGCACGGCTTTGCCCTATGCGGCGCAAACACGGCACTTTACTCCCGCCTCGGCACGCCATACGACGCAGAAACGGCACTATTCTGGTATAAATCACTTTTGTAAAAAAGTTTTTCACGCATTTATCGTTAAAACACACAAAAATCACGAAAAAATTATCTATTTACTATTTACAATACACAAAAAGTGTGCTATAATGGAATTGCAAGGAAGAAAACTTGCAAATTCAGTAAGTGAGGTAAAGAGTATGAAGGTAATTATGACCGGCAGACAGATGAACGTGTACGACAGCACGAAAGAGATGGCGCAGAAGAAGCTGGCCAAATTTGATAAATTTTTCGATGATAACGCAGAGATGACCGTTGCCTTCAGTCGCAGACACGACAAGGAAATGGTGGAGATCACCATTCGTACCGCAGGACTTCTGTTTCGCGCCGAGGAGGGAAGCGAAAGCTTTGCCAACGCCATTGACAGCGCGGTAGAGGCACTGGAAAGGCAGATCCGCAAAAACAAGACCCGCCTTGAAAAGCAGATCCGTGCCGAGGGCATTAAGATCGCCGACACTGATTTTGCCGACGTGGAGGAGGAGCCCGAGTTCCATATTCGTACCAAAACCTTTTCGGTAAAGCCGATGTCCGCCGAGGAAGCCATTTTGCAGATGAACCTGCTCGGACACGCATTTTTCGTCTTCTCGGATGCGGAAACGGGTGACACCTGCGTGGTGTATAAGCGCAAGGATGGAGGCTACGGTCTCATCGTTCCTACTGTATAAGGAAAAAGGACAGAGAAAAACATTCTCTGTCCTTTTCCTTTTGGTAGATGCTATTTTCTGTCGGACTTAAAGCCGTCCTTCAGAGCACGCCGCCATAGCTCGGTTTTTATTCTTTCGCGGCGGCGAGGCGGTATTTTTCTCTGTATGCCGTCAGCTTTTCGGCGTAGGCGGTACTGCGCTCGATCTTCATGCGCTCCAAGGAAGCGTGCACGTCCATATTGTTCTTGCTCGCGTCCATCACGCAAACGGCTACGTTGGAGCAGTGGTCGGAGGTGCGCTCTAAATTGGTCAGAAGATCAGACCAAACAAAGCCTGCCTCCACGGTGCAAGCACCGTCCTTGAGGCGAACGATGTGACTGTCACGCAGGGCGCGGCGCAGGTCGTCGATCACTTCCTCGAGGGGCTCTACGTTCTCGGCGGCCGTAACGTCGTTTTCGGTGAAGGCGTTTCTCGAAAGCAAAAGGATCTCGGAAACGGCATCGCACAGCACTGTCAGCTCTCGCTTGGCGGCTTCCGTCAGCTCAATGCCCTTTTCCTTCAGCTCCTCTACGGATTCGAGGATGTTCACGCTGTGATCCGAGATGCGCTCGAAGTCACCGATCACCTTTAGGAGCTTGGAGATCTCCGCGCTGTCGGCGTCCGAAACCTGATGGCGGCTGAGCCTTGTCAGGTAGGTGCCCAGCACGTCCTCGTAATGGTCCGCGTTGCCCTCGATACGGCGGATCTCCTCCGCCTTGGCGGCATCGTAGGAGGAGATGGTGGTGAGAGCGAGGGAGAAGCCGTCTACCACCTCGGCGGCCATTTTTGCGGCGAGTCTGTCGCACTGGGCCAGAGCGATGGAGGGGGTGGAGAGCAGACGCTCGTCAAGCTCGGCACTTTTTTCCTCCTGCTTCCCATCGGGAACGAGCTTGCAGGCGATCTTTTCGAGGAGAGAAGACAAGGGCAGAAGCAGAGCGGTGCA
>JAZRGD010000078.1:0-24989 GCA_045644045.1 Eubacteriales bacterium | reverse complement strand
CCGAGCAAAAGCCCACCTCGCGGAGCATTTCCAGGTCGTATTTGGTGCGCTCCTCGATGCGCTGTGCCTCGATCAGCTTGTTTTCGGCACGGAAGTAGGCGGCTCTCTCCACCATCTCGCGGCGGATCTCCTCCAAGGCCGCCTCTCTTCTCGCGTCGGAAACGGCATAGTGAGTGGCCGGGAACACAGCGGCGTAGGAGAGGACCTCCAGCACCTGTCCCGTCAGCACCTGTATCTTGGAGACGCGGTCGATCTCGTCTCCGAAAAACTCCACGCGCACGGCGGTATCGGTGGAGGAGGCGGGATAGATCTCCACCACGTCGCCTCGGACGCGAAACTTGCCACGGACGAAATTCAGATCGTTTCTTTCGTAGCTGATGGCAACGAGACGGGTGACCAGCTCGTCTCTGGTCATTCTCTGCCCGGGTCGCACCGAGACCAAAAGGCTTTGATATTCAAGGGGATCACCGAGAGAATAGATGCAGGACACGCTGGCCACCACGATCACGTCCCTTCGCTCAAAGAGGGCGGAGGTAGCACTGTGCCGCAGCTTGTCGATCTCGTCGTTAACGAGGGCATCCTTTTCAATATACATATCCTTGCCCGGCACGTAGGCCTCGGGCTGATAATAGTCGTAATAGGAAACGAAATACTCCACCGCGTTTTCGGGGAAGAACTCCCTGAACTCGGTGCAAAGCTGGGCGGCGAGGATCTTATTGTGAGCGAGAACAAGGGTGGGGCGGTTGACCTTGGCGATGACGTTTGCCATGGTAAAGGTCTTACCCGAGCCCGTAACGCCCATCAGGGTCTGCATTCTTTCTCCCGCCTCAATGCCCTCCACGAGAGAGCGAATGGCGGCGGGCTGATCGCCCGTTGGCGCATAGTCGGCGTGTAAAACAAAACGGTCCATCTCGTTCCCCCTCTCTTCTCTTTTCCTTCTTTTAGTTAGTCAATGTCATCTATATATTTTACCACAAGGAAATAAAAATGTAAAGCCTTCTCGCAAAAAAAGCGATCTTTCCCAAAAAGATCCTACGGGCGGCAAAAGAGTCACTTTTTCGTTCCTCGCGTCTCAAACCGATATTTTCGTGCTTTAAGTGAGAAAAAAAAGCGAAAAAACTTTATTTTTTCACTATTTTTTTCGTTTTACCTATGGACAAATCGTTTTTTGTTTGTTATAATGGTCTCGTACGGAGTTCCGTACCAAATTAAGCTTATTAATTTTTTACCATATTGGAGGAAAAACATTATGGCAGTTAAAGTCGACATTAATGCGTTCGAAAAGAACCAGGACGTCGCAGTCGTTGACACCACCCGCAAGATGCGTGTCGGTATCATCGGTTGCGGTTGGATCGCAGACGCACACGTAGCCGCTTACAAGAAGCAGCCCGACGTAGAGATCGTTGCAGGCTGTGACCTTGTTCCCGGCAAGGCCGAGGCTTTCTTCAAGAAGCACGAGGTTGAGGGCGTTAAGACCGATTACAAGGATGACGTTGAGATGCTCGCAGACAAGTCCCTGAATCTGGATTGCGTCAGCGTTTGTACCTACAACCGTCAGCACGCTCCTTGCGCCATCCACGCTCTTGAGGCAGGCGTAAACGTTCTGCTTGAGAAGCCCATGTGCGTAACCATCGAGGAAGCCATCGACATCATCAAGGCCGAGAAGAAGAGCGGCAAGGTCCTCCCCCTCGGCTTCCAGCCCCGCTCCAACCAGAACATGCAGAAGATCAAGCAGATTGTGCAGTCCGGCGAGCTGGGTGACATCTACTACATCCAGACCGGTGGCGGACGTCGCCGCGGTATTCCTACCCCCTTCGGCACCACCTTCATCGAGGACGAGACCGCAGGTCTCGGTGCTCTCGGCGATATCGGATGCTACTCTCTCGACATGGTGCTGAACGCCATCGGCTATCCCAAGCCCCTCACCGTTTCCGGTATCAAGGCCGCTATTTTCGGCAAGGATCCCAACTGCGTTTGCTACCACGGTCACAGCGAGTATGCCGCCAAGTTCGGTGTTGTCGACTGGGCCGCTGCCTTCGTTCGTTTGGTGGGGGGTATCATCCTCGACTTCCGTATCGGCTGGGCTATGAACATCAACACTCCCGGCGACACCATCCCCCTCGGTACCAAGGGCGGTCTCCGTATCCCCTCTACCGACTGCTGGAACGGCACCATCGGCGGTCCTATGACCATCTATCACGAGGTTGCCGGCTCTCAGGTTGAGACCGTGATCCCCATGCTGCCCAACGACGACCTGTGGCAGGGCAAGATCCGTTCCTTCCTGGACGCCTCCAAGAACGGAACTCCCGCTCCCGTTCCTTCCTCCCAGATCCTGTACAACCAGGCTATTCTGGACGGCATCGCCAAGTCTAACGCTGCCGGCAAGGAGATCGAGCTGAACGTTCCTTCCTTCGACGAGATCTAAGATCTTTACCAAGGCACGGCGCCCACGGTGCCGTGCCTCTTTATACACGAATTTAATTATAATTTTTCAGTTCACAAGGAGATATTACGATGAGCAAGGTAGAATACGGATTACAAATGTACAGTCTGCGCGACATGACCAAGGACGACCTGCGCGGCGCGCTTAAGGGTGCGGCTGAGCTTGGCTACAAGTACGTGGAATTTGCGGGCTTTTTCGAAAATCCCGCCGAGGAGGTCAAGGCTTGGCTTGACGAGTACGGTCTCGTTTGCTGCTCCACCCACACAGGTATGCCCGCCATTGCCCCCGACGTGCTGGATGCCACGATCGCCTACCACAAGGCCATCGGCTGTAACTATCTGATCGTTCCCGGCTGTGCCCACGGCACCAAGGCCGAGGCGGACGCTTCCATTGCCACCATGATAGCCGCACAAAAGAAGCTGGCGGAAAACGGCATCGGCATGGCCTATCACAACCACTCCCGCGAGTTCTTCCCCAACGCGGACGGCATGATCTTTGAGGACGAGATCCTTGATCGCACCACCCTGGATATTCAGATCGACACCTTCTGGACCTTCAATGCAGGCATTGACACCATTGCTTACCTTGAGGCCCACAAGGACCGCATCAAGATCCTTCACCTGAAGGACGGCTTCCCCTCTGCAGACGACTGCAAGAGCTTTGCCCATTGCCACGACGGTGTGAAGGGCATGGCCGTAGGCGAGGGCAAGAACGACGTAAAGGCCGTACGCGAATGGGCGATCCAAAACGATGTGCGCATGGTCATTGAATCCGAGGGCTGCAACCCCACCGGTTTGGAAGAGGTCGGTCGTTGCATTTCCTATCTGCGTTCTTTGGATTGATCCCGTTAAAAAACGGATCGTCTCATTAAAAATTCAACCATTTAGGCATTTTTTCTCAAAAAAACGTAAAAGGGGCTAGCTCAAGTTGAAAAACTTGAAGCCGGCCTCTTTTTGTTGTGTTCATTATTTTTTATATTTGTTTTGTGATAAAAAGGGCAAAATAGGTTTGTTTTGTTATAGCTTTTCGCATTGACTTTTCCTGTAATATATGGTATAATTTTTACGAAAAGGAAGAGGCTTTCCTCTTTCAAAAACGGAGAAAAAAGGAGAATCATCATGGCAGAAACAAAGTACAACGCCAATGACTTTGAGAACGATCAGACCGAGAAAAAGACCGAGGTGGGTCGCCGTCTGCGCGTTGGTATCATCGGTTGCGGCAACATCGCCAAAAACCACTGCAAGTCTTATTTGCGCCAGCCCGACGCGGACATCGTTGCTCTTTGCGACATTTTCCCCGGCAGATGCGAGGCGTTCGCCAAGGAGCAAGGAGTGGAAAACGCGGCTTACTATACCGATTATAAGGAAATGCTGGCAAAGGAAAACCTCGACTGCGTCAGCGTTTGCACCTATAACCGTCAGCACGCGCCTTGCACCATTGCCGCTCTTGACGCGGGGGTTAACGTTATCGTTGAAAAGCCTCTGTGCGTGACCATGGACGAGGCAAAGGCCATGATGGAAGCGGAAAAGCGTAGCGGAAAGGTGCTGTCTATCGGCTTCCAGCCACGCTTCAATAATAATATGAAGAAGATCAAGGAGATCGTAAAGTCGGGTGTCCTTGGTGACATCTACTACATCCAGACGGGTGGCGGACGTCGTAAGGGTATTCCCATCGGTCACGAGTGCTCCTTTATCAAGGATGAGACCGCAGGTATCGGTGCCCTTGGCGACATCGGCTGCTACTCTCTCGACCTTGTTCTGAACGCCCTTGATTATCCCAAGCCTCTGACCGTAACGGGCTATACCTCCGCCTTCTTCGGCAAAAATCCTGAATATTACGCCTCTCACAAAATGGCGTACGGTGGCATCCGTCACGACGAGAGCATGGCGGGCATCTTTGAGGTGGACGACTTCGCAGCGGGTCTGATCCGTCTTGAGGGCGGCATCATCCTCGACTTCCGTATCGCCTGGGCGATGAACATCAACTCCCCCTGCGACACCATTTTCCTCGGCACCAAGGGCGGTCTGCGCATTCCCGCCACCGATTGCTGGAACGGCTCCATCAACTCTCCCATGACCATCTATCACGAGGTAGCAGGCTCTCAGGTTGAGACGGTGATCCCCCTTCTTGAGAATAACGACATCTGGTATCCCAAGCTCCGCTCCTTCCTTGACGCGGTGCAGACGGGCGGCGAGCCTCCCGTTTCCATCAAGCAGATCGTGCGCAACCAGGCCATTCTTGACGGTATCGTGCGCTCGGGCAAGCTGGGACACGAGATCGAGATCGAAATTCCCGAGGTCTGATTTTACGTTATCATATCATCGACACCATAAGACTGGAGAAAAACCATGAGCAAGGTAGAATACGGACTTCAAATGTTCAGTCTCCGCGACATTGCCAGAGACGACCTGGAAGCCGCCTTGCGCGGGACGGCTCGTCTCGGCTATAAGTATGTGGAGCTGACGCGCATTGCGGAAAACCCGGCTGAAAAGGTAAAAGGCTGGCTTGATGAGCTGGGTCTCGTCTGCTGTGCTACCCACACAGGTCTTGCCCTCCTCACCCCCGAGACCATCGACGAGACCATTGAGATACACAAGATCTTAAACTGCGATTATCTCGTCATTCCCAACGCGCCCTTCGGTGAGGGCAAGGAAGAGGCAGAGCGCATTATTGAGGCCATGAACTTCGCGCAGAAGAAGCTGGCGGAGAACGGCATCGGCATGGCATACCACAACCATTCCCGTGAGTTCTTCCCTACCCCCTTCGGCATGGTCTTTGAGGACGAGGTGATAAACCGCACCGCCCTTGACCTTGAGCTTGATACCTTCTGGAGCTTCAACTCAGGCGTGGACACGTTAGCCTTCCTTGAGAAGTACAAGTCCCGCATCAAGATCATTCACCTGCGTGACGGCTTCCCCTCCGCGCCCGAATGCAAAAGCTTTGAAAGATGCCAAGAGGGCGTCGTAGGAAAATCGGTGGGCGAAGGCTTGGCACCCGTAAAGGAAGTACGCGAATGGGCTATCAAAAACAACGTTCGTATGGTCATTGAGTCGGGCGGCTGTAACCCCACAGGCCTTGAAGAGTCCGAGCGTTGCATTAAATATCTGCGTTCCCTGGAATAATAAAAAAGCCTTGCGAAAGCAAGGCTTTTTTATTATTCTATCACCAGGATCAGAGGCACAAACACCTCCGCCGTGACGGCGAGGGTGTAGCGATCGCCGTCGGCGGTGAAGGAGACGGGCTCATAACTTCCGTCGGGCATCAGGCGCTGAATGGCGGTAACATTATCCTTAAACACCAAGGGCAGCTCCTCCACGGGATCAAGGCTCATATCAAGCACGGCGCAAAGCATACGGCCGTCGGCCATTCGCGCCGCTTTCAGCAAGACCTCCGCCTCCTCGGGATAGTAGACGGGCAGGCAATCAAGATCCTTCAAAATTTGTACCAGCTGTGCCTTGCGGAAATCGTTGAGCATCCCAAACGCCTCGCGCAGATTGTACTGATAGCGCGCGTTGCCGCCAAAGACCACCGTGGTGCCGCCGAGGGCGTTTTTATAGCCCGTGACGGCAGGGAAAAGGACATCCTTATCCTTGCCGTCGCGCAGATGATAGGCGTCGGAGTAATGCTTCACGCCATCAAAAAGCGGTGTCAGCTCTCTCATGTTGACTAAGGCGCCACAGCCGCCATCGGGATACATGATCTCTCCGGTGACGCGTTTCTCCTCCGCACCGCGCTCTCTGACGGATACGCCAAGATATTCTCCAAGCCCTCTTGCCTGAAAGCGCATAGCGGCGGCGCCGTCAAGCACCACCTTGCCCGAAAGAAAGTCCTTCAGCTCTCCATCGGTAAAGCCGCTGTCGGCAAGGTTATCGAAAAACCACGCGCCCTCTCCCTTGGGAGAATAATGGAAGGGCAGACCGAAACGGTCCAACACGCTTCCGTCCCAGGCATCGTTAGCGCTTGGGCTCGCCTCGCAAGAGCGAATGGCATACACAGGACGGGGCGGAACGGGAATACCGCAACCGAGCCAGGTCAGACTGTCGTTGATACGTGACAGCTCCTCATAAAAGGGGGCGTATTGTTCCAGCTTTTTTCTGTACGCCTTTCCGCTGGCACTGCCATAGGCGGCGTTGGTGATCCAGTGCTTGGCCCCCTTCGCTCCCTCTAGGATCGAAAAGGTAAAATGCGCGTGAAGCCGTGCAGCAGAAGAGGAATAGCGGGATTGCGGGCAGGTATCCGTCTCGGCAAGCAACACGTCGGGCTTGCCACTGAGCGCCGCGATTTCCACCGCCGCGCGGTGCATGATATGAGAGAAATGACGGTGATCCTTCTCACAATAGGTGGCTTGATTGAGGCGCAGGACAACGGGGTTTCCTTCTCCCGCCAGGATAGAAGCGATCTCATACGCCCCTTCGGCGGCGTCGCCGCAAGCGCAGAAGGAGCCGGGGAGATGGGGGTCGATCTCGTCAATACCGCCGCGGATCTCGCGGGCGCATTCCAACAAGGAATCGATCTGCGTTTTTACGAAGGCGTCCTTATATTTATTACTTTCTCCGTCGTTCTTGTCAATGGCCGCATACAGCTCCTCGCGGGAAAATTCTTTGCCGATCAAAGCGTTCACCCGCTTCATATGAATGGGGCAGGCACAGCCCTTATCCTGACGGCTTCCCATCAGGCGAAAATCATCGTCCAGCATGATATGAGCGGGATGAGTGGTGGCGATCCGCTTGGCGGCGGCGCGGATGTAAGCGCGGAAGCCCTCGTCAGCGGGACAACAGACCTCGGGGGTGCATCCCGTACGCAGACCGACGTATTTTCCGAAGCCCGACGGTTCGTTCAGCTTCCAGCCATGCCCGATGGACGCCTGGATAAGAACGCCGGACGGAATGCCCATTTCATCAAGGCGCGCCTTATATTTTTCGTACACGCGGCAAAGCATATCCGCCTTATCGATGGCGGGGATCCCCTCGGGGGTCAAGGTCATAATAAAAAGAGGCATAGAGGCAATGCCATGGGTCACTTGATGGGCAATGTCTTGACAGTATCCCTCAAGGTGCGCCTCATCCAAGCGCATAATGGAAAAATTATACATATCCGTCTCCTTTCACGTGACGTGCCGTGGGTGTTTTGCCTTTTTAAGGATTATATCATTTTAATAAGAGCCCGTCAAGTCTTTTGGAAAAGCGAGAGCAAAATTTATTTTTTCCACGGCTCAGGTGTTCCTTTTGCTCCGCTCCTTGACAGGCAAGGAAAAAGCCGCTTTTCAGCGGCTTTTTATTATTTCAAGTCACAGGCGAAGACGGTCATGGTATCCGCGCCGTGGGTCGGGCTGTCCGTATTTCCGTAAGATGTGACGTTTTTCATATTTTTCCCCTTTCTTCTTGACAAACAAAAAGCATCCGTTTATAATTATAATGATTTTATTTTCTTTTTTTCGTAGATTTTTTGATGAAAAATAGCACTGCGTTGACTTGGAGGCCAAAATGTTCCGAGATGAGTTCAAGGAAAGATATACCACCATTCCTCTTGCTATCTTCGAGGTTGAATTTACTCGGCGTTATGTCGGGATACTATCCCATCAACACAAGGAGATGGAGCTGATCACCGTACTGGATGGCGCGGGGGATTTTTACGTGGACGGCGTTCCTTATCACGCCACGGCGGGAGAGGCGGTCTTGGTGCCGCCATACGCCCTGCACCGCGTGGCAATAGAAAACGCCGCATCCTACTGTTGCGTCTGCTTCGATCTATCCTTGCTTTGGGACAAAAAAACGGCATCAGGCTTGGAGGATGGCACGCTTGCAGTCCCACCGCTGTTTCAAGAGGGACAACCCTATGTAACAGAAATGAACTCCCATATACTGGGGGCGTTTCGTGCCTGCAAGGAGAACGGCGCAGGCTGGGAAATGGAAGCCATCGGCCACCTATCTCTCCTATTTGCTCACTTGAAAAAGCAAGGAAGCATTTCCGAGACCGAAGGCGTGAGCAAGGAGCCCACCTTTGCGGCCAAGGCGGTGCGGTATATTGCCGATCGCTACGCCTTTCCCATTACCTCTCGCACCGCCGCAGAGGCCTTTTATATGAACAACAGTTATTTTTGCCGTCTGTTCAAAAAGACCTTTGATTGCCGCTTCTGCGATTACCTTTTGACTTATCGCTTGGAAAAGGCAAAGATATACGTGCGCGACACCCATTTGCCCATCGGCGAGATCGCCTCAAAAACAGGCTTCCGCAACGGCAGTTACTTCGGCCAGGCGTTCAAGGGACGCTTTGGCATTTCCCCGATTGCCTATCGCAAGGGCGAAGAGAAATAAAAGCTACGCTCTGCTCACAGAGCGGTGACACGCACTTTTATCGTATAGCATCAGGCAGGCTTACCGAGAAAAAGGGCTCTTGAAAAAAAAGAACTCGGTTTTCGGATGAAAATCGAGTTCTTTTTCTTTATTCTTATGCTTTTTGAAAAGGCAGAAGCTTGCCGCCGTCAAGCAGATCCACAATGGCGGCGATGGCGTCCTCATTGTTGGATACCGTCTCATAGCGCGCCGCCGCCTTTGCTTCGGGAACGGCGTTTGCCACGGCGAAGCTCACGCCCGCCGTCCTCAGCATTGCCACGTCGTTATTATAGTCTCCCACCGCTATCGTTCTTTCGATGGGAATTGCGAGGATCTCCGCAAGTCTTGCCAATGCCGTCCCCTTGCTGACTCCCTTGGGAAGGATATCGTAAAGATTCAGCTCGGAGCGGATAAAGTCCACCGTGTCCTTTAAGGGATGGTGAGCAAGAAGCTCCGCGACCTGCTCTATACGCCGCGCGTCCTCGTGGGCAAATAATACCTTCAAGACAGGGTCCGTTACCTCACGATAGGGGCAGGCCACATAGGGCAGACCCTTTATCTCACGAACGTGTACCAAGGCGCTGTTGTCCTTGCAAAACCAAACGGTTTGCTCGGTATTCAACTGAATGCCAACGTCCGGCAGTTCTCTATCCACCTCTGCCACCATTTCCATTGCCGTGTCGGGCAGATAGGTACGCCAAAGATATTTTTTCGCCACCGGGTCGTATACACCGCCGCCGTTGTTACAGCCGATGGGTGCGTTAGGGCCAACGATTTCACAAACCGCACTTGCAGTCTGTGGCACGCGACCCGTCACAAAGGTGAACAGCCCGCCCTCCGACTTAAAATATTCGATGGCGTCACGATTTTTCCTTGATACCGTTTTGTCATCCGAGAACAAGGTGCCATCAAGGTCGGTACAAAACAGTATTCCTTCAAACTTTTTCATTTTTTCAATAAACCTTTTTTTGCGATCAACATATCCGTTCTTCTGTATAGTATAGCATAAAGGTGAAAAAAGTCAAGAGAAAACGGTCTGATCAAAGAATTTTCGCCGTCCTGCAAGCAAGAACACCTTGTCGATTGCGACAAAGGCGTTCTCTTAAAAGGTGACGGCGCGACCATCATAGGAAACGAGACAGCCGTATTTTTCGGCTTTTTCCTCCAAGAGATGATGGAGGGGCGCGCCATTGTGAGAGAAGTGATTGACGTATTTCACGGTTTTATCGGTGATAGCCCCCATAGAGGCGAGACGTGCAAGCACTCTTTCAAGATTGGGAAAGCCCATGTGAGAGCCCTCGTCGGTGATGGGGATGTCCACGTTGGTACAGTCAAGACTGACCATATCAAAGACGAGCCCTGCCTTCTCGATATAGGAAAACACCTCTTCGTAAAAATATCCCGTGTCGTGGGCGTAAAGGAGCGTTTTTTCTCCCTCAATGACATAGAAGAACGCCTCAGCACCCGGCATATGTCTTGCGGGAAGAGGGGTGATCTTATATCCGTCAAGCACTACCGTTTTATAGGCTTCAAGCACCGTGATCTCTACATTTTTCGGTGTGCCGTCAAGGATCTCCGCCACAGTTTTGGGACAAAGCATACGCAAGGTGGGGGCACGCATATCATGGGCAAAAGCACCGCCGCGCAGAAAGAAATCCTCACGGTAAAAATGGTCTGAATGGGCATGAGTGACCAAAAGGTAAGGGATCTTATCCCCCTCCACGCCGTTTTGCAGAAAGTGAGTATAGCTATCGGCGGGAAAATCAATAAGCAGATCATCGTTTACCAACGCTTGGGAGCGAGAACGGATATTTTTCCCTCCCAGCCGTCTTGCCTCTTGGCAATGGGCGCAGTTACAAAACAGGGCAGGAAAGCCCTCTGCGGCGGCAGTTCCAAAGTAAGTCAGCTTCATGTTTTTCCCTTCCTTTACGTAAAGCTCACATAGCCTCTGAGGGCCACGCTCGTCATCAATTTTCTTGTATCGGTCTGCGCATCCCAAAGCATCTCGCCATAGAGAGCGACGGGATAGGGTATGTTTTCCTCAAACAAGCCATCCTCCACCAGACCGAACAAGCAAAGATCTCCGGCCGTCAAGCGCGCCATTTCCCGAATCATTTCCTGCGCCTTGTCGGCGTTGGAAAGCCAATAGGCTTGCACGTAACGCCAGATGTGTCTTCTCTCCTCCGCCAAGCGGGCTTGGGTCTCGCGGAGACTGACACCGAGAAAGTGGGGGGCGCGCAAGTGAGAAAATTTCCGCCAATCCAGACAAATAAGCCCCTTGGTCACCGCGCCGAAACGCTCGTTTTCCCCACGGAGACGGGCAATTTTACCCACGAACGTCTTGGTCTCCTCAAAGCCCTCGATCTCCGTAGGCACGTAGGCGAAGGGAAACGCGCCCGCATCCTCCCACACGATGGTAATGCGGGGATCCACTGTTTTGATATAGGCAAGTCTCTCCTTGACCGAAGTGGCGTGAAGCCCAAACTGGATTTCCAGGTCGGGGTATTTTTCATAAAACAGAGCGGCGGTACGGTTGACGAAGGCGGTGGCCGCCTCGGCGATAAACACGCCGTCCAAATTCTCCCCCTTCACCTCGGTGAAGGTTTGAAAATAGATTCCATCGCCGCCAAGCGAGGCGTATTCCGCCTCATACTGTGCGAGGATCTCCTCGCTCTTTCCCTCCAGATTTTGAATATCCACCTTGCGGTGAGAGGAGTTCCAAAGCCAGGAAAAGCCCCAGATCACCTTGATGCCGCAGGAATGAGCATAAGAGACGATTTCCCTTCCGTTAACGGGAGCGAAATCGTTCCAGATGACAACGCTGTTCATTTTGAGCCGCATCATATGATCAAGGTAACGCTTGTAGTCGTATATCACGTGTCCCCAGGTCCAAAGTCCGCGCTCGCGGACGGCAGGGGCTGACGCGTGCGTGAAATCGGGCAGGGTGTCCTTGGCAAAGGGATTTAACGGATATCTGGCCCCCTTGGGGTGAGCCGCAGAAAGGAGATACAGGTTGTAGAAGTCCAAAACGCCGTACAAAACACCCGCGTCGTCGTGTCCCTCAATGGCCGCCACGCCATCCTTTACTCTGATGTGATAGCTCTCCTGTGCTTCCGCTTTTCCTTCCGACGTGACACGCACGTAAGGATTATTTTCCGCCGTACCGATATAAATGGGGGTATAGTCCGAAAGATCAAGGTCTTCCCTGTACGCAAGGGCGCAAGGATATTCAAGAACGTAGTCAAGCAAGAGCTTTGTCAGCTCCTCCAAGGCTCGTTTTTGCAAGGCCGTCTCCAGGCTGCCGTATACGATAGCAAGCTTTTTCATCTGTTTTTTTCCTTTCCTCTTGACATTTTTTTCGCCTTCCTTTATAATTGTAATGGTTTTCTTCGCAAATTTATATCATTTTTTTGGTGAAAAATATAACTGTATTGTCTCAGGAGGCAAAATGTTTAAGGACGAGTTCAAGTCGCGCTACACGACGATCCCGCTGGCGATCCACCGCTCCTGTCAAAAGCACAAGGGCAACACGGTCATTCCCCACCAGCACAAGGAGATCGAGCTGATCGCCATGACCGAGGGGCGCGCCGATTTTTACATTAACGCGGAGCGGTATGAATTAAAAAAAGGCGACGTGCTGGTCATCCCTCCCTACGCGCTTCATCACGCGCGGACCCGTTCCAACGAGGTATCCTCCCACAACTGTATTTGCTTCGACGCTTCCCTTTTATGCGACGAAGCCCTATGCAAGGGGCTGACGGAGCAGGTCCTGATTCCCGCCTATATGCTGGGCGGAGCGATCCCAAGAGAGGAAACGCTCGGCACGCATATCGCGGCGGCTTGCGCCGCTTGCGAGGAGCAGGGCGCGGGCTGGGAGATGGAGGCGATGGGACGGCTGTCTCTCCTTTTTTCTTATTTGAAGAAAAAAGGACAGTTTCTCCCCGCACCGCTAAAGCACACCGACAATACCTTTGCCAAGCGTGCCTTGGATTATATCACCGCCCATTATAAAGAAAAGATCACCTCTGCCACCGCCGCCGAGGCACTTTATATGAACAACAGCTATTTCTGCCATCTGTTCAAAAAAAACTTCGGTTATTGCTTTTCCGACTATCTCCTTGCCTTTCGGCTGGACAAGGCCAAGGTGCTTTTGCAAAGCACCGACGCGCCCGTGACCGACGTAGCCTTTCAAACAGGCTTTGGCGGCTCCAGCTATTTTGGGAAGGCCTTCAAGGAGCGGTTTGGCATTTCTCCTCTCGTCTATCGCAAGAAAAAACGAGAAAAAGAGGATGATGAATAAAAACGCCGTGACGCGCACCTGCTCTATGGCAGGTACGCGTCACAGCGTTTTTTATTTTTAAAATCAGAGCTTGATTCTCCCGAAATTGGCGCAAAGCTCCACGATCTCCGCCTCGGTACGCATGCCGCTTGTGGCGTCCGCACCCGACAGGGCCGCCACCGCCGCGGCGGAGGCAAACTCCAAGATCTCGGCGTCGGTCTTTTCCCGATAAATGCCTATGAGGGCACCCGCGCAAAAGGCGTCGCCCGCGCCCGTGGTCCCCACGATAAAGCTTCTCGGTATGTCATAGGAGGGTACCACGGTGGTGCCGTTCTCCGACACACACAAGCCAAGCTCAGGGGTGTGGATGATGACTCTTTCCTTCACGCCGTAGGACCTCAGCTTCTTTGCGATCTCCTCTAAGTTATCGCGGGTGGGGGTGATACCCGTCAGCCCGCCCGCCTCGGTCTCATTGATGATGAGATTGTCAACGTAAGGCAAGCAAGGGAGGACGAGAGCATATCTGTCAGAGTTCTCGCTGACCAGGTCGATGGAGGTCGTGATGCCCTTTTCCTTTGCCGCCTTCAGCAGAGCAAGGCCGTCTCCTCCGTCGATCTTATCGAGGAGAAGGAAGTAGCCCAAATGGAGCAGCTTTGCGTTAAGCTTGTCCAAGTCTACGTCGTCGGCACCGAACTCGGCACTTGCGCCCGCATAGGTAAAGAAGGTACGCTGGCCGCCTGTGACACTCATGACCTCGGTGAAGCTGGTCTTTTCCTCTGCCACAATAACGTCCGCCGTCTCTACGCCGAAGCCGGAAAGAACAGTCTTGACGTACTCGCCTTCCTCGTCAGCGCCTACCCTTCCCACCGCCTTTACGGTAAGGTCGGGGCACATACGCTTGACATCGATGGCCACGTTGGGCACGCAACCGCCCACCGCCTTTTGAAGGCTTATGATCTTGGTCAGCTCTCCCGCGCTGGGGTAGGCCGAGATCTCGTTGATCTTGTCCACGAGGATGGAGCCCGCTATCGCGATTCCTGTTTTCATATTCGTTACCTCACACTTTTTCTTGTAGTATTATAGTAAATCCTTCGCCGCACCGACGCGTGACACGCGGCGTGCCGTTGGCCCGAAGGCTTACCGTGTATAGTTTAGCACATACGCAAAAGGATTTCAAGTATCTGTCTCTCTTCCAAGACTTTTTGGGCAAAAACGGGTAAAATTTGAGTGTATCGCTTTAAAACGAAGGGGAAATCCTTCAAACGATTTCCCCTTCAAGATATGCTTTTAGTTACACTCCGCCACCAACGGTCCTGCCAGATCCTTCAAGAAGAAGAGTCTGCCCGCGAGGGTGGGAATATAGGAGGAGGTGATCCAAGGCGTCTTGCCGTAGCGCAGAGTCATCCAAAGGGACATTCCCTGCCATTGCATGCCTCTGCCCAGCGTGCCGTCCGCGCCGCCGATGGCGTAATCCGCCTGCAAGAACAAGCCGGGGCCGACAGTGTTGGCGCGACAGGGCACCAGAGTCGTTCTGGACTTGAAGCTGGTGAGAGCATTTTGCTCCACCGTCAAGGGATGGATCTTGGCGGCGATGCGATAGGGGGCTTTTTCCCATTCCGCAACGTCATCGTACTCTGCCGCAAAGGTGGGCTCCCAGAAGGCAATGTGGCACAT
The DNA here is from genome assembly GCA_045644045.1 of Eubacteriales bacterium. Classification (GTDB taxonomy): domain Bacteria; phylum Bacillota; class Clostridia; order Oscillospirales; family CAG-272; genus UBA1740. The sequence continues at coordinate 10,261 of JAZRGD010000078.1, read as the reverse complement.
TCTGCCGATGCCGTACACCAAAACCAGCTTGGCACCCTCTGCCTTGAGCGCGGCGATCTTGTCGGGATAGGTGGGCAGGTTTTCCTTGGTGGCAAAGTTTCTTTGCGCCACGGGAACGGTAAGCTCACCCAAGGGATTGAAGAGTGCCTGCTCCATGGCGTATTGGAAGGCACCGGAGTTGTCGGGAGCAAGGGTGTTGCCCTCTGCGTCCGCCCACTCGTCCATATTGAAGGTGTACACGTGCTCACAGGAGACACGCCATTCCTTCAGGAAATAAACCACCCATTTGTACATACCCATAGGGCCTACGGGAAGGATAAAGGCAATCTTCTCGCCTCTTTCCTTGGCCAGTCTTATCTGCATGGCGATCTCGTGACCCATATAGGTCTCGAACTCACCGAGGCTATCGCAAGAAATGGGCTCAAAGTCCTTGTTCCAATGCGCCTGTCTCTCAGTGATCTTTTCGGGGGCATCGATGCAAGCGTCGATCTTGTCGAAGTCCCAGCCCGCAGGGTAAAAGCCTTCAAGGGCACTTCCTTTTACTGTCGAATTAAAATTCATATTTCTTCTCCTTAAAATTGTATTTTCAGGTTATTGTAAAGCGTTAAGCCTTGCGTAAAGCTACTCTAATTGCGTGCGCCGCGGCACTCACCGTAAAAGAATTTTCCCTCTCATCAAGGTAGCAGTCTCTTCGTTGTTCCCTTCAAATAGACCTGGCAGGACCTGAAGCCCTCGGCGTAATCCGCGCCGCACTGATAGCCTCTGTAACGGGAGCAGGTCTTGACCATGTCAGGGAAATCGATGCCGTCGTGCTCCTTCATCCACACCACCTGGCTCTCGTGGCATCTCAACATATCAAGCTTCAAGTCGATCTCATCGGTAATGTCCACGTATTCGGTGGGCAAAAAATTCACACCGGCGAGGGAGTCCATATAATAGATGGGCACCAGCTTGGCGGGCTTTTCATATTTGCTCTTGTAGTTGGGTAAGGTAGCGGTAAAGCTGGCATCGAACACCAATCTTGATACTGCCGTATGGTCCGGCATGTAGTCGTCAGGATTGTGCGTAATAATAAAATCAGGATCAGCATACTTGATGATGTCCACGATCTTGTCTCTCGCTTCCTTGTTGTTGTCGTAGATCTCAAGATCGTCGAAGCCGGCGCAAAGCACCTCGATACCCGCGAGAGCGCCTGCCTTCTTTGCCTCGTTCGCGCGGATCACGCGAAGCTCGTCGGGGGGAATGACCACATGACCGAGGCTACCGCTGGAAACGTGGCAAACAATAACCGTGTCACCTCTCTTGACGCATTTCGCCAAGGTACCGCTACAAGCGATCTCCACGTCGTCAGGATGCGCACCAATTGCCAAAACTCTCATATCTTTCCTCCTGCATTATATTTTACTGTCGTTTATCTTACTATTTAATTAATTATAGCACATACCGCCTCTGTATTCAACACTTGTAACTATCCAAAAAAAGTAAAAAAGTAACCATTCAAAAAAAGTAAAAAAATCCACTTGACTTTTTCAAGGCTATTATGTTATAATCGCGGTATGAAGAATTATTTCAAGCACAAGCTCACCAATCTGATCAGTGTAAATAAAATCGTCACCCTGCATTATTTTGAATTTGGAAAGAACTTTTGCACCCCGGGAGAGGCTCACGATTTTTGGGAGATCGTGTATGTGGAAAAGGGCAATTTGTTATGCAAGGCGAACGAAAAAAGCATTCGTCTCCGCGAGGGAGAGATCCTCTTCCACAAGCCGGGGGAATTTCACGCCTTGGCGGCAGACGGAAAAAATGCCCCCTCCGTGTTCATCCTTTGTTTTGTGTGCAAATCTGAGCCTATTCTTTTTTTCGAGAACAAAAAGCTTGCTCTCTCGCCTTCCTTAGCGAGGTTCATCTATTCCATTTTGGAAGTGGGAAAAAAGACCTTTGATATCCCCTACTCCGATCCCAACCTGACCAAAATGGAGCTTCTTTCCCATCCCACGCTGGGCGGGGAGCAATTGATCAAAAACTACCTTGAGATCTTTCTCATCGATCTTTTGAGAGAGCAGACCGAAACGGCAGAGGGAAATACCACCTTTTTGCCATTGAAGGAGCTGTCGGCCAAGCCCATCAACGACGTGATCACCCTTTTGCGTGAGAACGTGCGCTACTCCCTCACCATCGACGAGATCTGCGAGCGAACAGCTTACAGCAAGGCGTATCTCTTCCGTGTCTTCAAAGCAAAGACAGGCAAGACCATCATGCATTATTTTTTGGAGCTGAAGATCGCCCAAGCCAAGCAGATGCTCAGAGAAAACGAGCTGTCCGTCAGAGAGATTGCCGAGGCACTTGCCTTTACCACTCCGGACTATTTCACCAAATCATTCAAGAGGGTCACAGGAATGACCCCGCTGGCATACAAAAAACGCGCCGCGGCTTTATAAGAGCCTCGCCGCGAGTCTTAAAACATGAAAAAGCCAACCGAAGGGTTCCTACCATAAAGCAGGTTTTAAACTACCGAACAAAGCAAAAGGAGTACGGACAATTTTGTTCGTACTCCTTTTTACACGCCTTGCCTGCAAGGTGCGGTGTGTTACACCTTGCGGTGTGCTGTCGGGCGGTAAAGATTTTTAATTGATATGCCTCGTTAAGCTCGGCGTGATATTTTTGCTCCGCAAAAGTGATATTGAAGCCTTACGGCTTCAGTGATATTCTATTCGCCTCTTTCTTCCAACGCGCGTAGCGCATATCACGTCCAAAGGACATATCACGCACGAAGTGCATATCACTCGCCGTAGGCGAATAGAGTTGGCTTTTTCTCCGTCATTTTAAGTGATGCGCGTCAAAAACCTTTTTCGGGTTATTGTAACGCGCTGAACTTTTCGTAAAGCTCATCTAATTTGATTTGCAGACTGCCGCGAGCGGCATCGTATTTAGAGCGCAGGGTGGAGTCCACGTTCTTCTTGGCCTCATTCGTAACGGTCTGGAACAAAGCCGCTACGCCCGCCTCATCAAACAGATACAGATTCATGAGTGCCTCAAAGGGGGTGGTGACCGTCTCGTTGACCAGGTCGATCATCTTGCGCGCGCCGCGGCTTTCGTTGTACTTGAACTTCAGAACGTCCTCGTAATAGAAGTCAAGGATCTCGGTGCTTTCCTCGTTGACGTACTGCAGGAAAGCGGAGGCCATGGAAAAGCTCTTGGCGTTGTTGAGGATGGCGGAGACCTCCGCCTGATCGTGTACCACGGTGGTCAGATTGGGAATATCGCGGGAATATCTGGGGAAGGGCAGGATACCGCGCGTGAAGGAGGTGTCGCGCATCTGGGAGGATTCCATCTCACCGAGGCAAGCCATGGCCATGATGGTCTTTCCGTCCATAAAATGCACGACGGTATCGAGATTTGAGTTTTCAAGCTCCTCACCGAAATGGTAAACGCCCTTGGTATTATACAGTTCCTTGTATTTATTCGCCACCGCCACCATATTGGAGGTATCGGTGATCATGCCGGGAACGCCCTCGCCTTCCCCTACAGTCTTACCGTTTTTTGTCCATTCGAAAATGGAATAACCGCTTCCATAGGTGAAAAGACGTGCGGCACAAGCGTTGAGCGTAAGACCGATCTGGTCATCGTTCTTATCGGTCTTGTCCAGCGTTCCGTCCACGCCGTCGCGGTGCGCCATGCCCGCGAGGGCAATGAGGTCATCGTAAAACCAATCCTGGGTATCCTCAATAAAATCGCAAGCCGTCTCGTAGGTGTTGTAGCCCCAGCCATCCTCCTCCGTAAGGTTGCCGAAGGTGCTGTCCCAGAGATCCACGTTGACGAAAAATACCCAGGCAAAGCGAACGATATCGATGTTGTAGTCGCCAATCAGAATATACTGTTTATCCTTGGAGAAGGTTGCCCCCTCCATATAGGTCTTATACCAGCATTCATGATCCAAATCGAAATAGCTCTTGACCTCATCGCCCTTGGCGTCGATGCCGGGATCGGTGACGTTCCAAAGATAGCCGGCCATCATACCGCGGAATAGCGCGTAAATATCGTTGTTGTAGACGTCGGGAGCATCCGCCGCATCGCCTCCTACCAGGATCTCCAGGTGCGGTAGGATCTCGCTATACTTCCAGTTGGTGGTCTGATAGTCGATTGCGATGTCCAAGTCATCCGCCACCTTCTTGTTGCGGGCCAGCACCTTCTTTTGCACGGGCTCACTGGTAGCGGCTTTATCGGGACCCTTCATGTATACGGCAGAGTTCTGGAAGGTAGTCTCTCTCGGATCGTTGGCCGAGACGCTGACCGTCAGCTTGGCATCGCCGAAGTCAAGGCTTTCCCAAGTGCCGTCGTAATTCTGGTCGCCCGGACCGATCTCGTCGTCCCCGTCACAGGAAACGAAGCAGGCGCAAAGCATGCAAAGAGCGAGAAGCAGACAAAGAATCTTTTTCATATGTTTTCATTCTCCTTATTTACTTTCCGTATTTCCCATCCTGTTATGATTATAGCATTTCTAAAGTTATAAAAATATGAGTTTTTCATCAATAAATATGATTTTTTTGTCAAGAAGCGCGCGCTACGGCTACACCCTACCTTCCCGCGCCGACACGCGAAACGGTTCCCCGACACCAGCGGCTTGGCGCTCGGTAATCGGCATATTAATGATCCCTTTTTTGAAATCCGTATTGACAAAAAAATTTTGTTGGTTTATAATGAGCATGAAGTTTAACCCTTGGAGGTCGCAACATGGAAAAATGGTATAAAAGCTCTTTATTCAGAAATCTGGTCGACATGCACATTCCCTCAGGCGACGGATATCTTTCAAAATTTTCTCCTGAAAAATATGCGGAAACCGTGAAAAAATCAGGCGCGGACACTGCATACGTATACTCCTGCAACTGTCTCGGCCTTTGCCTATACCCCACCAAGGTCGGCATTCGTCATAGCGAAGCGGACAGAGACTTGTTTGGCAACACCGTAAAGGAATGCAAAAAGCGCGGCCTTAAGGTGGTGGGTTACACAAACACCTGGGGAACCTTCATCGCGGAGGCGCACCCGGAATGGAACGTCGTGCTCCGTTCAGGCGAAGTAACGCGCGACACCTCGCGTTGCGGTACCTGTTGCATCAGCAACGACGAGTTTGTTGATTACGTTTGCGCCCAATCAAAGGAGATCGTCACAAGCTACGAGCTCGACGGCTATTGGCTGGATATGGTGGGAATTTATTCTCCCGTTTGCTATTGCAAGTCCTGCAAAGAAAAATACAAGAAAAAGACGGGCAGAGAGCTTCCCGATACCATTGATAAAAGATCGGGCGAGATCTACGATTACATAAAATTCAAAGAGGGGCTGGTGGACAACTACCTCGCAAAAGTAAAAAGCACGGTCAAGCAAGCAGCCCCTCACATCACCGTGGCATTTCAAACGGCGGCGGTGGCGCGCTTCCCTCTCGGAACAGGAACAGATCCTTGCTTTACGCACTCGGATTTTCTCTCGGGCGATTTCTACGACGACCGTGCGGGCGCAAACGTGATCTGCCGCAAGCTTTACAACGCAACGAACGATCTTCCCTTCGAATTTATGACCACCCGTTGCATCGGTCTTACCAGGCACACGATGAACAAGGATATCAACGAGCTGATTCTCCAGTCCTACGCCGCTATGATGTATAAAGGATCGTTTACGTTCATCGATGCCATAGACCCCGATGGCGAGTTGAACTCCCAATTTTACGATGACATCTCCGTGATCGGCAAAAATCTTGAAAAATACCGTCCTTATATCGATTATGAGGAAAAGCCCCTGCGCAACGTTGCCGTTTACTACAACACACTCTCCGGATTGCCTCGCGCGGACGCCGTGGCGGACGTTGACGCTTTGAGGCTGAAAACCCAATATTTTGAGCATAAAAATATTGATAAAATTCTCTCCGCAAGTCACATCGACTATGATCTGATCAGCAACCGAGCGCTTTCTAAATTAAAGAACTATAACGTGGTGCTCTTCCCCTCCCTCTCCTGTCTCAGCGAGGCGGAATGCGAAGCGATCAGAGAATATGTCAGAGATGGCGGACACGCTTACGTCAGCGGAATCACCTCGCTCTTTGACGACAAGGGAACGGACAACGCAAACTTTATGCTGTCTGATCTTTTGGGCGTTGACTATCAAGGCCTTTTCGATATAAAGCCCGCATATCTTGCTCCCACAGCGGAAGAGCCGGCGCTTTTCGGAAAGCACACGAGAAAGCATCCTCATATGCTGGATGAGAATATTGTACGCGTTGTCCCCAATGACGAAGGACGCGTGTTGGCGACCGTAACGCTTCCCGTAGCGGATGCTTCGGACATCGTTCGTTTCTCATCAGCACTCAGCAATCCCCCCATCCACTACACCGATTATCCCGCCCTGTTTGAGCATCCGTATGGCCGTGGGCGTGTGATATACTCCGCAGGTAACATAGAGCTTGACGTCTATCCCGACAGCGCCCAGCTTCTCACGGCGATCATAGATTATCTTGCGGGCGAATATACCGTCAAGGTAAGCGCCCCTGTCTGCGTGGATCATACCGCCTATGCCTCGAAAAATCGGATAAGCCTGAATTTTCTCAACCACCAAACCGTTTATCCGCCTGTCAAGGTGGACGGTATTCAAGCGGCGGTGAAGCTGAACGGCAGAAGGGTGAAGGGCGTGTCTAACGCATCGGGCGGAAAGCTCGCCTGGTCGGTAGACGGAGACGTTTTAAACATCACCACCGATCTTGATTTCTACACTCTTATCATAGCCGAGCTGGAATGATCGAGGCCGGGAAAGCAAGCGGCAAGAATACCCATTTAGGCTTCTTGCCGCTTCTTGCCGCTTCTTGCCGCTTCTTTCTTCTTCCTTCGTCCGCCAAAATATTTGTTATATTATCTTTCTTCACCGTATCGCAGTCTCTGCGATAGACCCCATGCGAGGTATACGTTATGAAAGCTTCCCTCTCCCACACCGCGAAGGGGCATTCCAAGGCATTTTATTTCGGCGAAATATGGCTGGTGATCTTGGTTTGGAGCATCGCGCCCGTGGTCACGCCCTTCGTGTACGAATATTTTTCTCCCACCCTTACCACCACCCTGACGGGGCTTTTGGCCTCCCTCTCTCTGCTTCCCATTGTGTGGAAGCACTTTTCCAAAATGACCAAGGGGCTTTTGGCGGTGGCCATTCCCACGGGCATTCTCAACGGCGTGGCAAACCTCTTGCAAAAGATCGGTCTGCTATACACCACCCCCTCCAAGTACGCCTTTCTTGAAAACCTGTCCTGCGTGGTGGTGCCTATTCTGATGTATCTCTTCGTCCGCAAGAAGCCGGGTACCTTGAAGATCCTCGCCTCCTTGCTTTGCATCGTGGGCTGCTTTATTCTTTCGGGCGGACGGCTTGGTGAATGGAGTGCCTTTGGTGCGGGCGAGCTTCTTTGCGCCTTAGCCGGCATTCTTTACGGCGTAAACATCGCGGCGACCGGTGCCTTCTCGGACAGGATCTACGCGCCCTTGTACGTATTTATCCATATGATCATCCAGACCGTCACGAGCCTTATCAGTCTGTTTGCCTTGCATTTCATACACTTTGACGGTGCCCCCATCAGCCCCTTCTATTTCGAGTGGAATCCCATTTGTCTCGTTTGGGTCATTGGCATGGCGGTCCTTTCCAACACCCTTTGCTGGCTGATGCGCACCAATGCGCTCAAGCACTTGGACCCCTCCGTGGTTGCCGTTATGATGCCCTTCTCCGCCGTCATCACGGGTGTTTTATCCGTTATTACGGGGCAGGACACGGTAAGCACCTTTCTCGTCGTAGGCGGCGTTTTGGTGTTAGCCTCCTCCATTCTTTCCGAGCTGGGCGACGCAGGGAGCGACAAAAAAGAGAAAATGCAAAAAAGCGAAAACGGTTAAACGCAAAAAGCCCCCCTCTGCGTACCTGCTCTATGGCAGGTACGCAGAGGGGGATCTGCGATAGAGCAGTATAAAAATCAAAATACCTACCAACAGGAAAAGGACGAAGAATTGCAAAAAATTCCTCGTCCTTTTTTCTTGACAAGCACTGCGTTTGAAGACACAAATGCATATAGTGAAATGTTTTGCTTCCGCAAAACGTGAAATAACGTGCTACCGCACATTGTGAAATATCTCGCCTTGCTCGATGTGAAATGAAATTTGCCCACGTTCGCGTAGCGAACATTTCACATTTGCGGAGCAAATATTTCACCGCAAAGCGATTTCACTTGCCCAAAAGGGCAAATTTCGTTGCGTACCTGCTCTATGGCAGGTACGCAGAGGGGGGCTTTTTCATTTTGGCTCGTCGCCCGCCGTAACAGGGTTGCCCGTTTTTTCGTGCAAGAGGATAGGCTCAAAGTGCAACCAGCGACGTGACGATGTTGATCAGTCCACTGACTGCCATAAAGCCGTACACCACCTTTTTGATCAGGCGACCGTCGATCTTATCCCTCGTCCGCTTTCCCACGAAAGAGCCTGCCAGCATGGCAAGCAGACCCACCGCCAGCGCGATCCAAACCGTCTCCGTGATAAAGCCCGCCGCCGCCTTGGTGCCCACACTGACCACGCCTAAAAACACGAAATAGGCGGAAATGGTCGCAAAATAGCCGTCGGGCTCCTCCTCTGACTGCATAAAATATATAACGACAGGCGGCCCGCCGATGGCGAACATGCCCCCCATCACGCCCGAAAGGACGCCCGCGATCAGCCCCGCGTACCAGGTGGGCTTGATCCTTATCTTATCGGCAAAGAAGAAAAAGTATAGGCTGAGGGCCAAAAGAGCGACACCAAGCAGCAAGGTCAGGATCTCAGAGCTCTGTCCCTTGATGAACAGGACGGACAGATAAGTGGAGACCACACAACCGAGGGAGGGAAACCAAAGGTTTTTCCAGTGGATCTTGCGAAAGGTCAGCACCGCCACGAACAGTGCCGACAGCGCGCTGAGAACAGAGGAAAGCACGTTTGCCTCGGTATAAAGCAATAGGCTTGGCAAAAAGATCATGGCGAGAATGCCAAAGCCGAAGCCCGTGGCACCCTGTACGTAGCTTGCCGCAAAGGTAACGACCGCCACGAGGAGCAATATTATTTCGAGATCCATACCGTCCTCCTTATATCGCACAAATTGAACATGACAGCTCTTTTGATTTTTTATCCTTGGCAAATGGCTTTCGCGATCCTGCCATACAGTGAATGTAAAATTACGCGCTAACGCACATTGTGAAATATCGCGTTTTCCTCATGAAGCTCGCTTTTCAAAGCCCCCTAGGATCACGCCTCGTCGTTGCTCGACCACTCCACTCTCGCGGAGCAGCCGGAGAGCCACTCGCTATCCCAGCCGTCCGGCTGCGACGGCGCGGCAGAGCGGATGACATTCAAATCATAGCAATCGGCAAAAGTGCCTTTTCCAATATAGCTTACACCCACAGGGAGAAACACGTCGAAAAGATCTCTGCATTGCGCGAAGGCACCGTCGCCAATAGAGCCAAGCCCCTTTGGCAAATCTATCCGCGCAAGGAATTTGCAGTGTGAAAACGCATCCGCCGCGATCTCGGTTACAAAATGCGGGATGGCAACGCCACCGCGCAAAGCAATATCGCGATTGTTTTTGACCGTCACTATCCGTATCCCGTCCTCGATCCGTTCGTACTCATAGGACGCCATAAGATCGTAGATCTCCCGTTTTGAAAGCTCCTCGATCGGTTTTTCCTCGTAATCGCAAAATTGGCATGCCGCCAATCCCACTTCGAGCTGCGACATCCCGCACATAGGGCAAAATTTCATATTCTTCTCCACGTGTTTTATCTATTTTTTGCGTTTCCGTGTCAACATTAGTATAGCAAAAAAGCTTTTATTTTTCAACCCTTATAATTAATTTTTCCGACCGACGAGCGAAAAGCCCATCAGTGTCAAAGCTTGTCAAGATCAGTAGACAAGCTAAAGAGTTGATTTTTTAAAATATTCCTTCGGGATAGCTCCGCTTCGGGCGGGGTGTGTCTCACGCGCCTTATTACGGCGGACAAATTGGCAACAAAGCAAATTAGTCGGATGGTGTGGGGGCATTTGCCCTATGGCAAACGACTTGGAGAACGGATTTTAATGAAAATCCCTCCTACCTTCTATTGAAAGCAGACTAATTTGCAACAAAGCAAATTAGTCGGATGGTGTGGGGTCATTTGCCCTATGGCAAATGACTTGGAGAACGGATTTTAATGAAAATCCGTTCTCTTCCCCAGCCAATCGAACGAAAAAAA
>JAZRGD010000077.1:0-12940 GCA_045644045.1 Eubacteriales bacterium | reverse complement strand
CCTTCTACACCCAGCACGATATCGACCTGTGGGAAGATTGCTGCGCCCGCGCCATCACCGCCGCAGGCGGCACCGAGGATGACGTTTGTCAGGTCGCTTACGGCTACGGCCTCTTTACGGGCGGTCTCGGTGCTCACGACGGTGCTACGCGCATCGGAGCCACCGTCATCCCCATGTCCTCGGGCAACACGCCCTTGCAGATCCAAAATATGATCGACTTCGGCGCCACCATCCTTTGCTGTACCCCCTCTTACGCCCTTTATATCGGTGAGGAGATCGAAAAGGCGGGTCTCAAGGATCAGCTCAAGCTGAAGGCGGGCATCTTCGGTGCCGAGCCATGGAGCGAAAGTATGCGCCGCGAGATCGAGGAGAAGCTGGGCATCAAGGCCTACGACATCTACGGTCTCTCCGAAATCCTCGGCCCCGGTGTGGGCTGTGAGTGCCCCTGCCAGGCAGGTATGCACGTGTGGGAGGACCATTTCATCCCCGAGATCATCGACCCCGACACCTGTGAGGTGTTGCCGAAGGGCGCGACGGGCGAGCTGGTGCTGACCACCATCACCAAGGAGGCGTTTCCCGCCATCCGTTATCGTACTCGCGACATCTGCTCTCTTGAATATACGCCTTGTAAGTGCGGCCGTACCCACGTGCGCATGAGAAAGCCCAGCGGCAGAAGCGACGATATGCTGATCATTCGCGGCGTCAACGTCTTTCCTTCTCAAATTGAGGAGGTGCTTCTCTCCATCGGCGGTGGCGAGATCACGCCCAACTACTTTATCACCGTAGACCGCGTGGACAATAACGATACCTTTGACCTTGACGTGGAGATGAGTGAAGCCCTCTTTGCCGACGACGTGAAGTCGGTGGCTGCTATCGAAAAGCAGATCGCCGAAAGGCTTCGTTCTGCTCTCGGTCTCGGCGTGAAGGTGCATTTGGTCAATCCCAAGAGCATTGCTCGCAGTGAGGGCAAGGCAAAGCGCGTGCTTGACAAGCGCAAAATGTGAGAGGGAGGAAGAGAATATGATCGTAAAACAGCTTTCCGCCTTTGTGGAAAACAAAGCAGGCCGTCTTGCTGAAATAGCTGAGCAGTTGGCGAAGGCGGAAATTGACGTCAGCGCCCTTTCCTTGGCGGACTCTACCGATTACGGTATCGTTCGTATGATCGTCAGCGACCCCGAAAAGGCCGCCGCCACCCTGAAGGCATCGGGTGTGATCTGTAAGATCACCGACGTTCTGGCAGTCGCCATGGACGATGCCCCCGGCGGCTTCGCCCGCGTGCTTCATCTCTTGAAAAACCAAAGCCACGAAATCAAGTATATGTACGCTTGCATCAGCCGCCACGAGGGCAAGGCTCTGATGATCTTCAGCGTGGAGGACGTGAACGACGCCGAGGCACTCATCGCGGGTACCTCCGCGGGCGAGGTAGACCCCAAGGAAATCTATCGCATTTAACAAAAAAAGAAAAGCAAGCAAAAGGCGTGTGAGCTTTGTGCTGATGGCTTGTTTTTCCGTAAAAACTATTTCAAAAGAGAAAAACAAGATTTTTAGCGTATAATTGTATTGGAACGATTTTTGAAAGGACGAGGATCTATGGAGAAAATAGTTTATGCAAGTTCTAATGCTGATTTTTTGAACAAGGTCTATGGTACGAGGTACAAGGCTTTTATGCGCGGTCGCTACCCTCTTGACAGAGATACGTGGGTTTGGATGATCCGACTTGATAACAGCGTAAGACAAGGGTGGAAAAATCGCATTATTAATGAAAATGAAATCTGGGAAGAATACGTGGGTATAGAACAACCTACATATAAGGAAGCGCGAGAGCGAAAATATCGAATCGTGGTGTCGATAGAAGAGACATTCTCAGGCAGAGCGTATCACATTCTTGGAAGGTATGCGTATGATTTCAAGAACAGTAAAATCGGAAGAAATGTTTTAGTCAAAGTTTTAGAATAAAAAAAGCAAAAAGACCTGATAAATGATCAGGTCTTTTTGTTTACTCTGTTTCCTTACGGCAGAAGGGCTTGTAGGCGCAGCTTTTGCAAAGCTCCACACCCGCCTCCTTCTTGTCGGCAGGGTCCGCGTCGGCGCGACCCGAACGCATCTCCGAAACAATGCCGAGGACGGCCGCCTCCATGTCGCCAAGCAGCTCACCCATGCGCTCTAAGGTGGCGCAGACAAAGGCGTGGGACCGTCCCGCCGTGGGGAGAAAATGCGTGGAGAGAGAATGACTCATGGCACGCAAGATGCGGTCATCCTCCAGAACAAGGCCCGAACGGGACAGCTCCTTTCGCATAGCGGCCAGTGCCTCCTCCTCGGGCAAAAACGTGTCGAGCTTGGCGGCCGTTATCGCCGCCTTGGTATAAAGCACGCCTGCGGGGAAGATCTCGCCCTTGTCATCCGCAAGACCCAAGGCGGCACGAAGCTCGCTGTTTTCGCTCTTCCAAAGAGAGCACAGATAAAGGAACATTTGAAGATTGCGTCCCTTTTTGATATTTTCCTCGGAAAACTTCACGTTCCCCGTTTTGTAGTCAATGACACGGACGTAGACGTCTCCGTTTTCGTCCTTGTAAGTGTCCACACGGTCGATCTGACCCGCAAAGCGGACCTCTCCCTCCTCGTCGCGGAAGGCAATGGTTTCGGGTGCGTCCTTCCTTCCGATGGAAAGCTCGAAAAAGGTGGGAACGAAGTCGCTGTCCGCAAACTCATCGTACAGGTCCTCCACCAGAAGGGTGGCGGCACGGCGCAGGCGCAGGAAAAGATGGTGAAGACGCGGCGACGCAAGCAGCTCCGTCGGGAAGGCCGTGCGAACGTATTCCGTCGCCACCTCCTCGATGTATTTTGCCAGATCCTCGCGTTTTACCGCGCGAATGTCCTTGACACGCTTGAATACCTCTTCGATCAATGCGTGTACCATCGTGCCGACGTCAAGAGCACCAAGGTCGGCAGTCTTTTTTTGCGGGAAGCCCAGCACGTAGTCGCAATAGTAGGAAAAGGGACAGTTTTGATATTTTTCTAGTTTGCTTGCGGACAGTTGCAGCTTTGTCGGGAAGATCTCCTGTGCCAGCTCGCGGGAGACAAAGCACTCCTCCTCGCACAGCTTTTTTCGGCCCATGCCCTCGTAACGGCGAAAGTCCTCATCCTCCGCCAAAAGAGCGGTGAGGGCGTCTCCGTCGGGCGTTCCCTCCAAGCGGTGAAGTCTGTCTAACGCGGAGGCCTTGCTGTAAAGCTCGCACCCGACGGTGCGTGCCTCGCCAAACAGCTTTTCAAGACGGGTAAAGGGTGCGGAGGGCCTTTGCGCGTTTCCGCCGAGACCAATGTCAAAGGTAAGGAGCAGGGCTTGCTCGGTGGGGGCGCAGAGCGCGCGCAAAAAGCGGAAGGAGGCCTCCGAGGCTTCCGATATGGGGTCGCGCCCTATGCTGACGTCCACGGAAAGCAGCGCTTGCTTTTCCGCATCGCTGAAGGGGCCACCGCCGTTCGGTGGGGTGGGAAGCTCGCCGTCGTTCACGCCGAACAGGAATACGGTGGAAACGTCGCGCAGACGCAGGGTGTCTACGTTGCCCACGGTCACCGCATCGGTGACGGAGGGAAGTGAGCCCAGCGACGTAACGGAAAGAAGCATGCGGAACAGCTCGACGAATTGCTCCGCGAAGCCTTCGGCCGACAGACCCGTGGCGGGGCTGTCCTCTCCCATGACGTCGTGGATCAGGTCTAACAGGGCGCAAAGAGTGGCGGGAAGCCGTAACAGTGCCTCCGCCTCGTCGGTGCGACCCAACGCCTTTGCCTTGGCGGCATCCAAGCGAGCGCGCTCCTCCATTCCCACACCGCGCAGATAATGATAAACGGCGGTGCAAAGATCGTCCACGGAGGCGGCCGTCTTCATTTCACGGTCTAACCGCCACAGAGGAGACAAAAGCGCGCGTCGGCTTTCGTTTAACTCCTTTAGCTCCCTTTCGTCCGCTTCCGACAGGCTGGGAGATAGCTCGTGAGGCGGGAGCGTAAAGGGGACGTCGGAGGAAAAGCTCTTGCCGCGTAAATGCCAAAATTCGCAGTATAGCTCAAAACGGTCGCGGGCATCCGGGGAAAGGTCATTCTGTCCGCATCTGGCGTAGGAAAGCAGATCCTCGCGGCGGAAGCCCTTCGTTACGGTGCTCAGCGCGTAAGACAGCGCGCGTACCGCCGCAAAGCGGGTAACGTCGGTCTCTGCGGATAAAAAGCAGGGAATGCCCGCCTTGGCGAGTGCTACGTCCAGAACTCCCTCATAGGCATGGCTGTTGGCAGTCACCACGGCGTAATCGCGGTATCTTTTTCCATGACGTACGCCCTCGGCAATGACCGCAGCCACCTCCTCCGCCGCAGTCACGGGGGTCTTGGCTCTCAAAAGCGTCAGGCTGCCGTCCTTCCTCTCGGGAGGCATCACCCGCCTGTCTGCGCGGAACAGCTCCTCTCTGACGTGGGCCAGATCGGACGGAAGCGGTTCTTCTCTTGCCTGCACCGTTTCCGTCGCGCAGCCCGCCTTGTCGGCTAAGTCACGCAGCACCCGCGCCGTCTCTGCCGTTTCCTCGTAGCAAAGATGGGCGTTGGCGTCGGCGGGAAGCGTCAGGGCAACCGTCACGTCCGTGCGGCGCATCAGCTCCCTCAGCACGCTTAATTCGGGAACGGTAAAGCTGGAGAAGCTGTCCACGAAAAATACGGTATCCGAGAAAAGCGCATGCTCGGCCAACAGCTCGGCCAAGGTGGTGAGGTCGCTTTCCGCAGAGCCGAAAAGGGAAGCCTTTTCCCCCTCGTATATTTGCAGGATCTGTGACAGGTCGGAAAGCTTGCTTTTCAGCTTTTCTTCTCCCGAAAGTCTCTGTACCGCGCGGCGCAGGTCGTCCACGTGAACGTCGGAGGCATTTAACTCCTCCTTTGCCGCAAGAAGCTCCTTTACCTTGCCTAAGGAGAGGGTGCATTCCGCCGAAAGCATAGGTGCCAGCGCGTGTAGGGTCTTCCACATCAAAAGAAGCTCGGCGGCACGGTCGGGATGCTTACGGCAAATGCCGCCGACCTGACGGAAGGCGGCGTTGGCAAGGCGGGAAAAATTAGACACCTCAAAATAAAGAGGGGCATCCTTTGGGAGAAGGGAGGCGTAGGCCGCCTCCGTCATAAGCGTTTGCTGCTCGGGCACGAGCAGCACGCTTTTTTTCTTTTTCCCCGCCTCCGCAAGCACCTCGGAGGCAATGGCGTTTGAGTGAAAATTATCGGTTAAAATTTTTAGCACAGCTTATATCCTTTTCCGCGCACGGCGTGTATGCGTTTCCCCGTAGCTTCGATCTTCTTTCGCAAATAACAAACGTAAACGTTCAAAAGTCCCTCATCCTCCTTGCCGAACACGCGCAAGGAAAGACTTTTTCGGTCAATTCCGCTCTCGCCCGCTTCTCGCAAGGCCGATAAAAGGCGTCTTTCGGTGGGAGAAAGGCGGGGAAGAGAGGCGTCCTCCTCTATTTCCTTTAATCGCGTCTGTGGCTCGTGCAAAGCAAAGGGACGGAGTAAAAGAAGGTCGCCCTCCCCTCTTCGAGAGGGGTCGCGCGTCACGCATAGAATGGGAAGGCGGGTAGACGGTCTCGGGGTGGAATCCGCATCCCACACAATAAGGGAGGCGTGTGCGGTATCGGTAAAAACGTGGTCCTTGCTTAACAGCAAAAAACGGTGACGAAGACGCTCGTCCTTGGTAACAAGACAAATGCGCACGGCTCTCCCTCCTTCGATCTGAAACTGATTTTATTGTACTACGAAACCCTGCTTTTGTCAACCGTGAAAGAGGGAAGAAAAGAAAGATATGGGCGGAAAGAAAGGGAAAAAGAAAAATAAAAGCAGAAAAAAGAAGGACGAAAGGGGCACTTTGCCTCGCTTTTTCGCCTTTTTTCCTCTTTTTTACTTGCTACAATAAAGGGGAAATAAAAAGGAAATAGCGAGCGACGGCTCGTGGGAGGAAAGCCATGGGACTTTTGAAAAAGAAACGCGAGGAGAATACCGTAATAAGGATAGAGGTGGAGAAGATACGCCCCAATCCCCATCAGCCGCGTACCGTGTTTGAAAGGGAGGCGCTTGCCGCACTCTCGGACAGCATCAAGCGGTATGGGATCCTTCAGCCCATATCGGTGCGTGAGGAGAAGGATGGCTATGAGATCATCGCGGGGGAGAGACGCTTCCGTGCCGCCGTACAGGCAGGGCTTGCCACGGTGCCTTGCCTCGTTTATACGGTGGACGGGGAGGCCAGTGCTGAGCTTTCGGTGATGGAAAACCTCCTCAGGGAGGACCTTAATCTGTTCGAGACCGCCGCCGCCATCGACAGCCTTTGCCGTGAGTTCGGTCTCACCCAAGAGCAGGTGGCGGAACGGCTTTCCGTCAGCCAATCCTACGTGGCCAACAAGCTTCGCCTTTTGCGCTTTGATGGCGGAATGCGTAAAAAAATACTCGACGGCGGTCTCACCGAGCGGCACGCCCGCGCGCTTCTCCGTCTGCCGCCCGCCCTGTGGGAAGGAACGGCGGAGAGAATGATCACGGGAAAATACAACGTGGCGGCGGCGGAAAAAATGGTGGAGGAGATGCTGGGCAAGGCACTTGCGGACAAGAGGAAAAAGCAAGGAAGAGTCAAGGGGGCTATGCGAGACCTGCGCTTGTTTTACAACTCGGTGGACAGAGCCATGGAGCTGGTCAGACGCTGTGGCATCGCCGTCCGAAGCCGCAAGGAGGAAAGAGAGGGAGAGACCTGCCTCATCATATCCATTCCAAAGGCGAAATAAAATACATAGGAAAGAAAAAGCGTGCAAAAGAGGGCAATTCTTTGAAAAAAGGCTTGACAAACCCCGTTTTGTGTGCTATCATATTGACGAACACGGTAGAGGTGCATTTTGCCAATAGTAAGCCGATGCCAAGGCCGCGCGGGCCGTTGTCGGTGGAAAGGGACAGGTGCCGAAGGAGGATGGGGGCGCT
Organism: Eubacteriales bacterium; assembly: GCA_045644045.1. Classification (GTDB taxonomy): domain Bacteria; phylum Bacillota; class Clostridia; order Oscillospirales; family CAG-272; genus UBA1740. The sequence continues at coordinate 5,965 of JAZRGD010000077.1, read as the reverse complement.
CATTCTCGCTGGTTTTACGGAATAACATCCGTACGACTGTCGCTTTTTGCGGAGAGCTATCTTGATTCGTCTTTTGGCGTATCATTATACACCCCTGAAAGAGGCCGACCGTTGTCGGTTTTTTCTTTTTACCAAGTGAAATACGATAAACGGAGGACAAAGAAATGGAAAAGAAAACGGTATTCAAGGGCATTGCCACAGCCCTCGTCACCCCTATGGACGAAAACGGCATCAATTATCCCGAATTTGAAAGGCTCATCAATTGGCAGATCGACGAGGGCATCAACGCCCTTGTGGTAGCAGGCACCACGGGTGAGGCCTCTACCCTCAGCGACGACGAGCACAGAGACGCCATCGCCTTCGCCGCCAAGGTGACGGCAGGCCGCGTTCCCGTGATCGCGGGCACGGGCTCCAACGACACCGCCTACGCCCTTGACCTGACCCGTTGCGCCTGTGAGGCAGGTGCCGATGCCGTTTTGGTGGTAACGCCTTACTATAACAAGGCCACCCAAAAGGGTCTGTATCAGATGTTTACCCAGATCGCGGAGGAAAGCACCAAGCCCGTGATCCTCTATAACGTGCCCAGCCGTACAGGCGTGAATATCGAGCCCAAGACCTACGAGGCTCTTGCCGAGCATCCCAACATCGTGGGCATCAAGGAGGCAAACGGCAACATCTCCAAGATCGTGGAGACCATGGCCCGTGTCAGAGGCAAGCTTGACCTTTATTCGGGTAACGACGACCAGATCGTTCCCCTGATGGCTCTCGGCGGCGTGGGCGCGATCTCCGTGCTGTCCAACCTTCTGCCGAAGCAAACGGTAGAGATCTGCGACCGCTTCTTCGCCAAGGACATCGAGGGCGCGGCGGAGCTGCAATGCCGCTATCACCGCCTCATCGACGCCCTCTTCTCCGAGGTCAACCCCATTCCCGTCAAGGCCGCCATGGCCGCTATGGGCTTCTGCAAGGACTACTTGAGATTGCCCCTCACCCCCATGTCCGACGCGCCTCGTGCCGAGCTGCTTGCCGCTATGCGTGAGCAGGGCTTGAAGGTGTAAGAGGTACGGCCATGAAGGTGATCGTAAACGGTGCCCTTGGGCGCATGGGCAGAGAAGTAACACGCTTGCTTTCCGAGAATTTCCGAGGTGCCTCTCTTGCGGGTGCCGTGGATGCCTTCGGGGAGGGCGAGGGTGTTGTAAAGGAGCTGACCTGTCTGACGGAAAAGGCCGACGTGATCGTGGACTTTTCAAACCATGCCGCCGCGCCCGCTCTTTGCGCCTACGCGGTGGAAACGGGCACGCCCGTCGTCATCTCCACCACGGGTCACACCGAGGAGGAAAAGGCGGCAATTTTGGAAGCGGCGAAGACCGTTCCCGTGTTTTTCTCCGCCAATATGTCTCTCGGTGTCGCCCTGCTTTGTGAGCTGGCGGCTAAGGCCGCCGCGCTTTACCCCGACGCGGATATCGAGATCGTAGAGACCCATCATAACAGAAAATTAGACGCCCCCAGCGGCACCGCCCTGATGATCGCCGACAGCATCAAGGAGGCAAGACCCGAGGCCACCTATCAGTTAGGCAGAGCGGGACATGCCAAGCGTGAGAAAAACGAGATCGGCATTCATGCCATCCGCATGGGCAACGTGGTGGGGGAGCATGAGGTGCATATCGGCACCGACACCGAGACCGTCACGCTCTCGCACAAGGCCCACGACCGTGCTCTCTTTGCCGAGGGCGCGCTGGTTGCCGCCGCCTTCCTGCAAGGCAAGAGCGCGGGGCTTTATACCATGCGGGACATGGTTTCGGGAAAATAACCAAGCAAAAGAGGACAAGCTATGCTGCACGAGAATTTGAGTGTAAACGAAAAGGGTCACTTGACCTTTGCGGGCATGGACACGGTGGACTTGGCCGCGAAATACGGTACCCCCCTCTACCTTTTGGATGAGGATAGGGTGAGACATAACTGTCGCGTTTATATTCGCGCGATGAAAAAATATTTCGGCGCGGAAAGCGGCCCTCTTCTCGCCAGCAAGGCCCTTTCCTTCAAGGGCATCTACCGTATCGCCGCCGAGGAGGGAATGCGGACGGACCTGGTCTCCATCGGAGAGATGTACACCGCCATCGCCGCAGGCTTTCCTATGGAAAATGCCTATTTTCACGGCAACAATAAGACCGATGCCGACATTGCCGCCGCCGTGGATAACGGCGTGGGCTATTTCGTGGTGGACAACCGCGAGGAGCTGGATGCGCTGTCCGCGTACTGCGCGCGGCGCGGCGTCACCCAAAAGATCCTCCTTCGCCTCACCCCCGGTATCGATCCCCACACCCAAGAAAAGATCTCCACGGGAAAGGTGGATTCCAAGTTCGGCACCGCCATCGAAACGGGACAGGCTGAGGAGCTGGTGCGTTACGCCCTCTCTCTTGCCGCCCTCGACCTGCGCGGCTTCCATTGCCACGTAGGCTCTCAGATCTTTGAGGCAGAGCCCTTTCTTGACGCCGCCGATATTATGCTGGGCTTTGCTTCCTGCGTGAAGGAAAAATACGGCTTTGAGACGCGTGTTTTGAATTTGGGCGGTGGCTTTGGCGTGCGCTACGTGGAAAGCCACCCCGTCATCGACTACGAGGACAATATCCGCGAGGTGGCCGAGCATATAAAGGCGGCTTGCGCCGAGTACGGTCTCGCTATGCCCGCCGTTCTGATGGAGCCCGGCAGAAGCATCGTGGCCGACGCGGGGCTGACCCTCTACACCGTGGGAAGCGTTAAGACCATCACGGGATACAAGAGCTATGTTTCGGTGGACGGCGGTATGCCCGATAATCCGCGCTACGCTCTTTACGCATCGGAGTATTCGGTGGAAATTGCCAACCGAATGAACGGCGCGAAGGATTTCACCGCCACCGTGGCGGGCAGATGCTGTGAAAGCGGCGACCTCTTGCAAGAGGACGTGACTATGGTGAAGCCTGTGCGCGGAGACATCCTTGCCGTTTTGGTGACGGGTGCGTATAATTTCTCCATGGCTTCCAACTACAACCGTATCCCTCGCCCGCCGTTGGTCATTCTCAAGGACGGCACCGACCGCATCGGCGTAAGACGAGAAACCTACGAGGACCTTTACAGGTTGGATGAATAAACAAAATCATAAAAAGAAAACCGTAGGCATGCGCTTGCCTACGGTTTTTAGTTACAAAGAGAAAATGTCACGCGCTTCTCCTTGTACGGTGCTTCATTAGTGCAAAAACGGCTTCAAATTACTGTACGCCCAATGGTTTTCGCCCGAAACGATTTCGTAGTATTCTCCGTTTAACTCAAACACCGTCGGCGTCAGCAGATTGATGACTCCGTATTCGCTGTCCAAGTAAAACGTAGGCTCAACGTCCATATCCGCTCCGCTGTAAGGAACGAATTCCACCAAGTGGGTCATGGTATATTTTACAGTAAAATACTCGGTATCGTATCTTTTGATGTTTTCGGTGTGTCTGCCGTCAGGAAACGAATAGGTGATGAGATCGGGGTCTTCGATGGTGGGCAGCACGTAATTCGGATCCTTAAACCGGAATGTTGCATAGGATGAAAAATCATTCCAGTGGGGGAACTGATCGTCAAAATACAGGAAAGAGGAGCTCCCGCCGGTGTAATAGAACGTATACTCGTATAAATGGGTCGTATCTTTGGTGGCGTCATCGTCTGCTCTTATCAGCCACTGATCCGCTATGGCTTTAAAATTGTCGATGTCCGTCTGCTTGGAGGAATAGCGGGTTTCAATAAAGCTTTTCTCTTCCTCATAGTTCTCCGTTCTGATAGAAACCTTGTGGATTCCATTTTGTGATCTTAGCCACCGGTGTACGTCATCAAATTTGTACTCGTCCTTTCCATAAAACCGATCGGAGGTTAAATGTACGGTCGTATCCTGTTCGGGCATCACGAATTCATAGTACCAAAAATCCTTATCGTAATTTGACTGTGGGATATTCTCGCCGTTAACGTACACGTACAGCGATACGTCGTCAACCAAATATGCTTTTATTTTGACGACCGTTCCTGCTCGGTACGCGCTTTTAAGCGGCTCGGCCAACTCTTCTTCCCAGCCGGTAACGGTGACGTTGTAAAAACCGAAGGCTCCGGCGCCGCACCCGGTTAGCAAACAGAGGATGAGTGAAACAAGCAAAAGCAATGCAAGTGTTTTTTTCATACAAATCTCCTTTCAAGGGTGTTCACTTACATTATAGCATTTTTTTTGAATTTTTCAACAGTCTTTTTTGTTAGGTTCTTAATCACGCCGAACAGCGGTCTCTGCTTTTTCGGGAAATATGCGAAAACTTTTGCGTTGGGTCTTTCAATTTTGCTTAAAGTGTGGTATACTGCTGGTGAGGAGGAATGAATTATGACGGATTTTGAACAAATGAAGCGGTTTTTTCTGCAACACCGAGATAGATTTGTTGGGTATGATCTGATTGATAGCGACGCGCGTAAGGAAGAAAAATTTTTACCCGAATACGTTTGCAAAAGCATCATAAACGACCCGAGTGTCAAGGACTTTTTCGTGCTGCATTTCACCTTGGATTCGCACGCAGGCCTCGTGGATGTAAATTCGTTGGATAGCTTCGTCTTTGATTTCTATTTTATAGATTACGGTGATAAAATTGTAATTGACGATGCCTGTCGCACCTTTGAGTGCGGGGTAGAAGCCTACGAGGGCAACGGTGTCATTCAGACCCAATGGGACGCTACGAGCAAATACTTGGCGAAAAACGGAATGGAGTACCGAAACTACGCGATCGTCAAGCAAACAAGTCTGCAAACCTTCGTGCAGGATACCGTCACCTTTGTAAAGGTACTGCAAACCCTTAACAACGCACAGCCCTCCCCTCCGTATATATTGGAGCTGGACGACGCAAGGGAAGCGGTAGACGTATTGACTCGTTGTTGGATCAAAGGCGAGAGGATCGAGGAGAGGGACGGCGCGCGCAAGGTGGCCCTTTTTGACAATCACAAAAGCTTGCAGGACGGCTTTAGTTGCGATGAGCAAGCGTATCCGTCCTGCTTCAACAAACACAAATTTGTGGGCGTGTTTTTTAACAGCGACGGTAGGGTGTTGGTTCGTAAAAAAGCCACGGGTAACGCGCTCGCGTACGACTTTGGCATTTGCGATTACGTGCTGGCAGACGAGTGGAGCAGTCTGGAAGGAATGCAACGCGCGGTAAAGCAAAGCTTTGGGTTTGATTTTTGTTTTGGCGACGTTGCCCCTGCCGTGACCACAACGCGAGGCAAGCTGATTTGCGACTTTTACGTTGTGCATTGCTACGACGTAGCCCTGCAACAGCTATGCGGCGAGGACGAATGCTCCTTTGAGTGGATCGCCAAAGAGGAGCTGCTTTCCCTGCTGAAGGCCGATGACTTCGCGCGTTATCCCATAAGTCTTATTGATTATCTTTATGAGTTAAAGGCTTAAGAGCCACAGTGAAAGGCGGAATCAACAATGCGAGGCTTAAGAACTCCCTTGGACAAGAGAAGTGAAAACTACTTTTCGCTTGTGGAGAATGCGGCGAAAAGGAAAGGATGCATTTTCTTTTTGGAATGCGAGACGGGGATGCACGATTTGGAGCTTCCCGAATACTCCCTGTTTGATGCCGGCGGATGGCTTGTTCCGGAAAAGGATGTCGAGGCCTTCGCCAAAGACTATGAGGAGTACAAAGAGGACTCAACCGACCGATGGGATGCGTATTTTTGCTGGGCGAAATGGGAGTACGAAAACGGAGAAATCACCATTCGCTTCAAGAACGAACGAAAGCAGGAAATCTAATATCAAACCACCCCATCGGGGGTGGTTTTCTTTGTATAACGAAAACCCCGCCATAGTGGCGGGGTTCAAAAGAGGCTTTGCCGATGAACAGAAATTTCACCCAAACAAGTGCGGAAGGCATTTGTGCCAAAGGCCCCCTCCGAGAGGGGGCTCCCGCCGTGAGGCGGGTGG
>JAZRGD010000076.1:0-10556 GCA_045644045.1 Eubacteriales bacterium | reverse complement strand
CGTCAATAAAGGAGGCGAGATCTTGCCATAGGTCGTCCATCTCCCCCTCGTCAAGACCCATCTGCACCTTGCGAAGCATATAGACGAAAAGAGTACCGTGGCAGTTGCCAAGCACCGTTTGCCAGGCGGCCGCCTTGCGGTCATGCTCCTTCAGCATGGTGCAGACCAGCCCCTCCACCGCCGTTCTTTCCTCGCCGAGGAAGGAAATCTTACCGTAGTCCGCCTCGTTTCGCATCTCGTCGAAGGAGGAAAGGGCGAGAAACGCCAATGCGCTCTTGGGGTCGATGAGATCCCGTCCGATGACCTCGGGCGAAAAGAGAATATTGATAAACCCACCCTTTTCGGTGTAAAAAAATTCGTGCACGCAGCCCACATTCATAAAAAGCAGGTCGCCACGTCGGACGGTATAGGGCTTGCCGTTGATCTTATGCACCATCTCGCCCGCCGTCACGTAGACGATCTCAATAAAGTCGTGGGTATGGGGAAGGTTAGGGCCCGTGGTCTTGCTTTTAAAGACGTGGATGCGGTCGTCCCCTTCCATATAGTCCTTCGCTTTGAACTCTTGCATAAAACCCCTTTCCTCAAACCAGCCCAAGGCTGACCGTCAGGAGTATCCACAAAAACATGGTCAGCACGCTGGCCGTTGTGCCGAACATTACGAGCTGGCCTGCCAGGTCCTCGTCGCCCCCCATTTCCACCGCCATGGTATAAGAGGATACGGCGGCAGGAGAGGCAAACAGGGCAAGCAAAATAGCCAGCTCCGCCCCACGAAAGCCAAAGACGAAGGCGGCAAGGGAGAGGCAGACGGCGGGAATAACGGCGAGCTTGGTAAGAATGCCCGCCAAAAGATGTGGGGCGTTCCCCCTCACGGTAGAAAAGCGAATGGATGCGCCGAGAAGGAACAGCGCGAGAGGCGTTGTGACACTTGCGACACTCTTCATGGCAGACTCCACCACCGCAGGGAAGGTGATGCCGATGGCATTCACCGCGAGACCCAACACAGATGCAATGATAAGAGGATTTTTGGCGATACCCAAAAGGACTCTTTTCGCCCCCACCCGCTTGCCGCCGAAGGTCTCTAAAATGATCACGGCGGCCACGTTGAAGACGGGAATGACGAAGGCGATCAGCACCGCCGCCGTACCCGTGGCGGCAGAGCCGCAAAGGGTCTCGGCAATGGGCAGACCGAAAATAACGAAATTGGAGCGAAAGGTGCCTTGGATCAGCACGCCTCGCTTGGCGTTGTCCTTGACGCACAGGGGAACGACCAAGCAAAGAACCAACACCGCCACAAGGACACAGCCTAGGGAAAAGAGGATGAGCTTGCCGTTAAAGACCTCGCTCACCGTGCTTTCGTACACGTTCTTAAAGAGCATGGTGGGGAGAAAGACACGGAATACCGCCTTGTTCATCTGCTTGACGGTGGTCTCGTTTATCATGCCGATCTTTTTGACGAGGAAGCCCAGTGCCATCAGAATGAAGATGGGAAAGACTACTTCGAAGGATATGAGAAAGTTTTGCACGTTTATCTCCTTATGTAAACAAATGGTTGCTTTTTAAATATTACAGGGCGATCAGCTTCACGGCGTATTTTTCAAGCTGCGCTGCCTCGCACTCCAAGTCGGCGGCGGGCGCGGAAATATCCTCAAGGGTGGCGGCGCAAGCCTCCACCAGCTCCCACCAAAGATGGCGCAAGCCCTCGGGGAATACCAGGTGCTTTACGGGAGCGCGGCGGAAGGCATCCTTTCGCACCTCGTTTACGTTGCCGTACACCGTCACCGTTTCAAGGGAGGTGCAATCCGCAAAGGCACTCGTGCCGATGAACAGACCCGGCTCCAGCCACCTGCCGTCCGCGCGCACCGTCACACTGCGCAGGGCGGTACAGCCCTGAAAGGCACCCTGCTCAAAGTGGAAGGGCGCGTCAGAACGCCCCACCGAAAGCGTCTCAAGAGAATTGCAATTCGAGAAGGAATACATATCAAAGCAGGTCACGGTGGGGGGAATGACGACCTCGGCCAATGCCCGACACCGGGCAAAGCCGTATTTGGGCACGTATCTGAAATCTCCCGTGGGCAATACCAAGCGGCGAAGGCTCGAAAGCCCCTTTCCCGCTTCCCTGCCCATGCACCGCAGGCTGTCGGGAAACACCAGCTCGGTGACGGACTCGTTGTCTTGAAAGACCCAGCTCTCCACCGTCGTTACGCCGTCGGGCACCGTCACGGCTCCGCCCGCGCCGTTATAGCCAATCAGCTCCACGCTCTTCCCGTCCTCCGAGACGTGTAGGGAAAACTCGGGCTTCTCCTCGGGCTTCTTCCGAGGCTTTGGACGGTTATCGACCAAGGTGGCGCGAATGCGGTATTCGTTCTCAAAATAGCTGGGGTCTACTCTCGAATCGGTGTCATAAAAATAGTCGTGATCCTTGCCGTGGACGGCAAGGCCGTCCTTCGTCTCCTCCACCGCGAACACGACCTCTACCTCCACCCCTCCCCGCAGGGAATCGGTGAAATAAAAGCCGTAAAGCGCGCCGTCGCGGATGATAAAGCCCTTCTCATCGGGCGCGTGCCGCTCCTCCTTTTTGTCCACGTCGTGGGTGTGATCCATATAACTCAGCTCGTCGGACTCCTTCACGCAAACGATCTCGTACCCCTTCGCCGCGAGACGGAACGCCTCCATCTGCTCCTCGGTATAGGCAACGGGCGTCACGTGGAGACCGCACAGAGAGAAGGACTCCTCGCTCTCCTCACACAGAGTAAAAAGGGTATACTTTTCTTGCTCCGCAAGATAGGAAAGGGCTTTGCCCTGCTCTAACTTTTTCATGCTTATTCCCTCTTTTTGTAAATAATGATTTACTTTTCAACCAAATTTCGTTACCAAACAACAGGCCGTCCGTCTACGTAACGCCAATACTTCCCTGCCACATCAGGCGCCGTCTCGGCGTAAAAACAGGTCTCCTTTTTGCTGTTTCCAAAGGACACCTTGATCTGCTGATACTCCGCCTCGCTTCCCTCGTAAAACACTCTTTGCACAAGGAAAAGAGCGCTTTCGTAGATCCACTCGACCCCCTTGGGAAGAACAACGCTCTCAAGCGCGTCACAGCCCTCAAAGGCGCTCGCGCCAAGGCTTTTTAGGCTTTTCGGCAGACGCACGCTCGTCAGGGCAGCGCAGCCATAAAACGCCTTTTCACCAACCGTGCGCACGCCGTCGGGAATGACGATCTCGCGCAGAGCGGTGCATTTTTCAAAGGTGTAAGCTGACCTCGGTGCGGATAAAGACCTCTCCCCTTCTCTCATCGTAATCGGCCTGCTCGTATTTCTCCTCCTCAAAGCCGAGGGCGGACACCTCGTGTCCGTCGATGGTTTCGGGGATCGTCAGCACCTCGGGAACGACACCCTCTGCCCCCGCAAGAATGCCGCCATCACATATAAAGCGAAAATCTTCTGCCATATGTCGTTCGCCTCTCCGATCATTTCCAATACATTTTTATTATAATACATTTCCTGCCGTTTTGCAAGGGGAAAACGAAAAAAGGACGGGACACGCCGTGTCCCGTCCTTGGGATATTGCATTAAACCGCGTCCGCGTGAGCGGCGGTCTCGTCCTTATGCTCACTGCGGTAATCCTCCCAGATGCCTCTGATCCTGGTCTGGGCGACCCCCACGTTGATCAGCACGATGAGAGAGACCACGCTCAGCACGCACACCACCGTCCGTAAAAGGAAGGGGATAAAGGGCACCTCAATAAAGCTCGTGCCGTTCCACAAAGCGTGAAGTCCCATGGCGTACGCCAGAGAAAGCAGGACCTTACCCTGAAACAGGTCTCGGAGCTCAAAGGAGGGGCGAGACTTAAACAGCACGTACACACCGCCAAAGATAGCGGCCCAGTAGTGGTGACCCATAAAGAAGTCTGCCACGGTACGCGTGATGATGACCGCGAGTGCCTCAATATCAGCCAGCACAAAGCCGTCAAGGTATGCGCCGATAACCGTAAAATCGTAGACGTACAGCCAGTTTTCGAGGAAGGTAAAGCCCGCGCCCACGGAAAAGCCGATGAGCAGACCCGTCAGCATATTGGTAGGCTTATATTTTGCCACGAAAATGACCACGAGAAGAGCCTTGGCAAGCTCCTCGGTGATGGGTGCTACAACGACAGTCTGAAGCACGGTGTTTTCAATAAAGTCCACGTGCACGAGCAGCACCGTCAAAACAGAAAGCAGCCCACCTATGGCAAACATACGAAGCACGTCGGGCAACGACAGGTTGCGCGGAAAATTAGACTCAAATAAGAAAAGCAAAAGCGGAAACACCGCCAGCATGCCGCCAAAGATCACGAAGGGCATAGGCGAACGGCCGAGAAGCAGCGCGGAGATTCCCGTACAGATCAAAAGAAACAAAAACAACCTGAAATAAAGCCACGGTGCCTCGATACCGATAACGCAATGTCCCACCCTGTCACGGAACATGCCTTGGGTCAGCGTGTCCTCGCACTCCTCGCGGCTATGCTTGGCAAAGAGGCCGCGAAAAAGAAATTTCTCGTTATAGGTGTTGGCATACTCGTAGCCGAACATTCCTTCAAGGGTCTCCTTGATCTTCCGTTTGTTCAGGAAGTCAAAAAAACGGAAGCCCTTTTTCCTTTTGCCCGTGCCCCTCGCCCCGTCTCCGTCGCGCCCGTTCTCCTGCATAAAGGGAACGAGGGCGGGCAAAAGCATGGGCGGCGTTTCGTTTTCCTCCGCCTTTTCCGTCTCCTCCGCCTCGCCCAGCTCGGCGGGGTCGGGCTCTAAAATATCGGTCAAGGAGCAACCGAAGATGCTCCTCAATTTGTCTACGTTGTCGTAGTCGGGCATGCCGAGGCCTCTCTCCCATTTGCTGACCGTTTGCGGCTCTACGCAAAGCATTTCCGCCAGCTTGGATTGGGAAAGCCCCAGCCTCTTTCGTCTGATGCGTATAAACTGTCCTGTACGGATCGGATTCATTCCGTGTCTCCCTTCGGTGGTTTTATCGTCTACCACTGTACCACACTTTACGACAAAAAGCAACAACCTCAAAGTTTACTTTAAAAATTTTTTCAGGCTTTTCGGGGCGTCTCGCCTTAAACTTTGCGTTTACACCTTAAAAATCGCCCTTTACAGGGAGTCAACGAACTCGTCAAGCCGCTCCTCCAACGGCGGAATGTGCGCATCCATCCAGTGCTGTCTTGACAGGTAATAATTAAAGGCAGGGGCAAGCTCTGCCGTATCGATGCGCAGAGGCTTGAATTTGATGCCCCGAGGCAGACGCTGGAAGGCCAGGTCTATCTCGTTCAGCATATGCTCGGAGACCATGCTGTCACGGCTCAGGATGACGATAAAATAGGTGGCCCGTTCAATGGCCTCCGCAATGGCGGTGGCGTAGGGCCCCTCCACGTTGCGGGGAGCGTACCAGACCCTGATGCCCCGAGACTCCAGCTTGAAGCAAAGGTTGTCCGCCACGTTTCGGTTGCGGGTGGTATAGCTGATAAAGGCCAACGGCTTTTCCTCCTCCGCCGTGGCGGTGGCCGTCTCCTCCGCCTTCGCGGCGCGCAGAAGGGAGAGAGAGCCGCGCACGCCTGTGACGAAGGCCTCCGCCTTTTCCGTGTCGCGCTCGATAAACAGGACCTCCTTCACTGCGGCGTTCCGCTTCAAGAAGGAGATGCACTCGTTCAAAAGCGGTGCCAAGATCAGGTTTGCCGATACCCTTTGACTTCCCGTACCCAAGAGGGGAAGGGCAAGAGTCTCAAGGCGCATGCCCGAGGCGGTGGCCACGTCCAGCATATAGAAATATGCCTGCATAGAGCCGAGAAGCCTCTCCTCGTCCACCTTTCCGTCCTTGTATCTGAACTCGATACAGCCGATGCGCCCGATGGGGCAGCCCTCCTTTTCGATGGGAGAGGACAGCCAGACGCCCGCAGGGCGTCTCAGATCGATATAGGGATGCTCTGCCAGCCGATACGCGCTGATGCCCAAGGAATAATACAGGGCACCGAAAAGAGAGCGGACGGTGGGCGTGTAGGAATGCTCGTAGGCGGAGGTGGTCAAAAGGTCGATGTGCTCCGTAAGCGTGGTCACGTCCTGTGCCACCACCGACAGCCGCTTTGCGCCGTAGGCGGTGGAAAGCTCGGTAGAATATATCGTATTCACGTCTCTCCTCCTTCAAAAGGGAATCACCTCTTATTTTAAAGCTTCCAGCTTTCCCTGTACGTCAGGGACAGCCTATGCTCCTCGTCAAAATCAATGGGAAGCCAAACGTAGGAGCAATGAAGGAAATTCCCCGTGTTGTGTCTTTCCGCCATATGGATATGGGTGTCCGTCCCCTCCACGCGGAAGATATAGGTGCTTTGGGTGTGGAAGGTGGTGCCGTCCTCATCTCCCACCGAGGGGTCGCCCATGTCCTCCCACTCACCGAGGAGGGTACGCGCGCGGAAATATTTCGCGCGGTTGTAGTCCCACCCGGTCAGACCCGAGGTGATCATGTAATAATAGCCGTCGTGATAGGTCACGGCAGGGGCTTCACGGCGGAAGCCGCCCTCGATCTCCTTATATTCCGAGGTGGCGGAGAGATAATCCTCCGACAGCTTCACGATATGAAGGGAGCGGTTTTGCTCGCCGCTACGGGTGCTTTTGTCATGGTCGTAGATGAAATAGGCAGTACCGTCCATATCCTTATACAGGGTGCAGTCCCTCACCGAGCTGACGCCGTCAATGGGACGGAAATGCCCCAACCAGGTGTAGGTGCCGTTCACCGTATCGCAGACCGCCACCCCCGCGTCGGCAGTACCCACGCGGAAGCCGTGGTTGCCGGGCGTGCCCACATAGTGACACCAAAGAACGTATTTCCCCGTCTTCTCATTGTAGATGATCTTGGGACGCTCAAAGCGCATGGGGGGCGTAAGATCGCCCTCGCCGCAGGGGAGAATGACTCCCTCGTATTCCCAGTTCAAAAGGTCGCTCGACGCATACATCACCACGCCCGTGTGAGTGGTCTGTCCGCCCTCCGCCCCGTTGGGGTGAAAGGGCGCGTCACCGAGTGCCTGCCCGTACCAATGGTATTTGCCCTCGGCAAAGATGATGCCGCCGTCCGAGGCGTTGATGACGTTGCCGTCCGTGTCGTGCCAATCCACAAAATCCGTGATCTTGCCGTGAATGAATTTTTCCATTTTCGTCTCTCCTTGTCGGTTATCGTAATGGGTCAACGCTCAACCTTGATCTGGCAGACCTCCATGGCGAGAAGGGCCCTCTCATGGCTTTCGGGGCTTACCCCCGCACAGCCGCGAGCGTCCACCGTCAAGGGGATCTCGGGAAAATGCGCCTTCACCAGCATGGCGTTGGAAATGACGCAGATGTCGGTGCAAAGTCCGAGGAAGACGATCTCCTCCACCTCCGTCTCCTCACGCAACACCTCCACCAAGGCAACCGAGCCAAAGGTGGGCTTGTCGATGGGCACGGTAACGCGCAAGGCGTCAAGGTCGGGATGGATCTGCCAGCCATCCGTCCCCTTGATACAGTGAGGAACGGGAAGATGCCGTCCTTCCTCGGTTTCCATATAATCCGCACCGTGGGTGTCACGGGTAAAAAGCACCTTGCCCTCAAAGGAGGCCACCCGCTCTCTCACGTAGGGCAGAATGGCAACCGCCTCCGCCGTACCCAAAGCACCGTCGATGAAATCCCTTTGCATATCCACGACCACCAAAATTTTTCCCATTTTCTTCTCCTTACTAATTACAAGGTAAAGGTCTGCTCACCCGCCTGAATCTCATAAGCCTTGCCACAGATCATCAAGGTATAAGGGGCGTTGGTCTTGACGGTGCAAACGTCTCCCACCGCCACGATGTCCGTCACCACGTCACCGAAGCGCAAATTACGGATGCCCACAGCCTTCTTAAACTCGGCAGGCTTTTCCCATTCCACCGTACGGGCAAAGGCGTTGACGGTATGGAAGCCGAGAACGTTCTCGATATAGACGGAAATAGGGCCCAGCGCCGACCAGCCGCAGAAATCGGGGCGCGCCTTATCGCTTGTCGCGCCGGTGGCGGGACGGGCAAAATCGGGGGCGTAGCATTCCCAAATGGTATGGGGCTCGTAGTCCTCATAGGTGGCGAGCATATGGTCAATGATCTTTTTTCCCGCCTCGTGCGCGACGGTGTGATAGCCGTAACGGGTCAAGCCGCGCAGGGCGGCGTAGGCGGTAGGCAACCAAAGCGAGCCGCGCCAATACTGTCCGAGGGGCTCAAAGTTCGCATCGTTGCGCGCGAGAGACAAAAGAGGCACTCTGCCGCCCAAGGTCTCCTCGTTCAAGACCTGCGCCACCAGCCTTTCCGCTCGTTCGGGAAAGGCAATGCCCGCCGTCATCGCCCAATAGGAAGCAATGGTCATGACCTTATAAAAATCGTGCGTATTACGGTCGATATCGTAATAGAAGCCGTCCGCCTCATCCCAATAATGGGAATTAACGATGGCCTTTTTCTCCTCGTACCGCTTTTTCCACACCGCCGCATTTTCCTCATCCCCCACGCAGACAAACAGGCGGGCGATCATCTCCGCCGTGAGAGCCTGCTGGCAGATGGCATCGATCCAAAGAGCGTCGGGGTTGTTGGGACGAATGGCGTCAGTACGGTCGCCACGTCTGGTGCGGGGGGTGTTGTCCATCCCCGAGCGACCGCCCTCCCACCTATATCCCAGCTCCTCGCTGATCAGGCAGGTGGGGATAAAGACCCCATCGGGTGTGACAGGCTTCTTCAAGCTCTCAAACCATTCGTAGTGTTTTTGCAATACCCCTCTGTTATAAAGCAGATCGCGAATATAGTCCTTGTCCCCGTGGAACAAGGCGTTTTCATACTCCGCAAAGGCAAACAGCGGCGGGTTGTCGGCAATATGCACGAAGATGGGCGTATGCGTGCCCGGCGCAAAGCCCGTCCATTTAGGCTCGCTCTCCGTGGTCACGATCACAGGCAAGCTCTTTCCACCGTGAAGCGTGTCGTAAAAGTTGCGCAAAGTCTCCACTCCCGGAAACACGTCGGGCGCATACTTGCAAAAGAGCGTCATGAAGCAGGTGTCCCAGATCCAGATCTGGGTATCGCAAAAGGCCTCGTCCATATAGGGCGTCTGGGGCATCCCCGGGATGTCCCGCACGTGGGCATAGGCCAGCTCCCATGCCTTCTCGTAAATGGTGTTATAAGCGGGCAGGTCCTCGCAAATGGGGTGCGGTATCCTCTCCCGCCATATTTTTTCCGTATAGGCCTTGTCGAAATTCTTTTCCATCTGTCCCTCCACGGTTTTTTCTTCATTATAGCACAGCCAAAGACCAAAAGCAAGCGGTTTTGCGCCTTTATTCAAAAAATCCGCCCTGTTAAAAGGCGGATTTTGTAAATAATTGTTTGCGTTTTGCGGGGTTTCTTGCGCCGTATCCCCACGGTTACGCCATAAGGAGCTATTTGTTCTTATTCCAAGTCAAAAAGCTCCATTTCAAAGCATTCGTTTGCGTGGATCATAAAATTGCCCGTACCGAAGTCCTCGCCCGTTTTGGCGTAGCGATAGGTCTCGCTCATGCGGCACACCCGCGCGTCCTTGGTGGGAAAGCCGCCAACGTCAAGCCTGACGAGCCTGTCGGTCTCGCCCACGTTGACCGGCACCACCGTCATGGGCGGCTGCCCAATGCCGTGCATGGGCTTCATTTTGCCCACCACCTTGCCCGCGTCGATCTTGACCGTAACGGCTTCCATTCTTCCGTTTCCTTCCCTTCCGTCGCGCGCGCCGAGGCACGCCGCCGCTCTGCTCCCTTCCATTATACACCCGCAAAAGGGCGGAAACAGCCGCCTGTTTTGCAAATATAGGGGGGTATTTTTACAAAAAGGGCTTGGACGGTGAAGCTCTTACAGATCAAGCGCGCGAAAAATTCCCAACCAATATACGGAATTGTAGGTCAGCTCACGTATTTTAGAAAGCTCCGCGCCGACCTTATATTTTGCGTACACCGCCTCCGCGTTTGCTTTATCAAGCTTTCTCCTACCCTTGATCCGCGAAGCGTTTTTATGCTCACGTCCGCCTTCGACGTAAAGCTCGCCCCGCTCGACGTAAACGTAAAAATACTTTCTTCCTCCAAAGGTCAGCACGTCTCGCGGGTTACGAAGAAAGCTTTCCTTTACCCTTTCAAAAATGCCCACCGTTTTCATTTCTTCCATTATACCGTCTCCTTTTTCACTAAAATCCGTCAAGCACATTATAGCACGCCTTGCCGCAGGATGTCAAGCTAATCAATAAATATCCACCCGCTTGAGCGGGATCGAACCAAAGCCTCCCTCCGAGAGGGAGGTGGCGCGAGCATAGCGAGCGGCGGAAGGAGTGATCGAGAGCAAAAGCAACCGTGAACCAACGGCTTTACGAAAAGCTCTTATTCGCCGTTCTTTGCGCTTGACCGCGTGTTTACGGTCGCCGCCACTACCGCACACTCCTCCACCCGCCTCACGGCGGGAGCATACTTCCTGAAATATAGTCGAAATGCGCGCAAATCACAGATTTGCTTCATTTTTCCTTATTTCATATTTAGTGA
>JAZRGD010000075.1:0-15257 GCA_045644045.1 Eubacteriales bacterium | reverse complement strand
TGACCGCCCTACTGTCCTCCATTGATAACGTGGCGGAGGGCGGTGCCGCCGTACGGTTTTTGATTGGACGGTACGGAAGCGGAAAAAGCTTTTTAATGCAGCTTCTTCGCGGCTATGCCATGGATCGCAACTTCCTCTGCGCCGACGCGGATCTTTCCACCGATCAACGCCGTCTTTGCGGTGGAAACGGTGCGGGGCTTGCCACTTACAGGGAGCTTTTGCGCAACCTTGCCTCCAAGGCCATGCCTGACGGCGGCGCGCTTGCCGTCGTGCTTTCCCGCCATTACGCGTCCATTCTCTCTTCTCTTGCCGAGGAGGGAATATTTCCCGAGGACGGAGGCTTTACCGATGCCTTGCGGAAAAAGGTGCTGACCACCTTTTCCACCCTCGAAAGCAGTGTGGGCGGCTTTGATTTCGCGCGTGTGGTGTGTGAGTATTTCCTTGCCTCCGCCGACGAAAATGAAATGAGAAAAAGTGCCTGCCTTCGTTGGTTGCGAGGCGAGTTTGCCAATAAGACCGAGGCAAAGGCGGAGCTTGGCTTCCGTGTCAGCACGGTGGTGGACGACGAAAATTGGTATGATTTTATCAAGCTGTGGGCGCGTCTCGCACGACATCTCGGCTATGCGGGACTTATCGTCTATATCGACGAGTGCATCATTCTCTATAAGATCGTTAACCGTGTTTCGCGCGAGAGCAATTACGAAAAGCTTTTGACGATATTTAACGACACCTTACAGGGCAGAGCGGAAGGGCTTGGCGTGGTTTTCGGCGGCACGCCGCAGTTTTTGGAGGATACCCGCCGCGGACTTTTCAGCTATGAGGCCCTTCGCAGCCGATTGGCGGACAGCCGATTTACGGAGGCGGGGTACAGCACCCTCTCCTCGCCCATCATTCGCTTGCGCCGTCTTTCCGACAACGAGCTGTACGCCTTGGTCAAGCGTCTCTCGCGTCTCCACGCCCAGCAATACGGCGGGGCGGAGCTGCTCACCGACGACGAGATGAAGCAGTTTCTCGAGAATGCCCTCTCGCGTGCGGGAGCGGAGGAATTGATGACGCCTCGTGAGATCATCAGGGATTTTCTATCCCTTCTTTCCATCTTGAAGGAGCACCCTAACGCCACCTTTGCCGATATCATTAAGTCGAAAAATCAAACAAAAGATACGGCAGAAGCGGAAAAAGGAGAAAAGACGGTTAAAACGCCCGATTTAGCGGATTTTGATTTTTAAACGGTAGAAACGAAAGATTACCGAAAGGAGGCGCGCCATGACAGAGGCCGAACGGATATTTTCGCATTTTCCACCTTTTATCCGTGAATATATTTTCACACACGGCTGGGAGGAGCTGCGCCCCGTTCAAATGGAGGCGGCACGGGTGATCCTTGAAACAGAGGACAACCTGCTTCTTTCTTCCTCTACCGCCTCAGGCAAGACGGAAGCCGCCTTTTTTCCCATTCTTGCCGACTTGTGCTCTCACGCGTCGGATACGGATGGCGTTTCCGTTCTTTACGTAGCCCCCCTGAAAAGCTTGATCAACGATCAGTTTTTACGCATGGAGGAGCTGCTTGATCAAAGCGGCATTCCCGTTTTCCATTGGCATGGAGACGTGGGTAGCTCTCAAAAAACGAAATTTCTCAAAAAGCCGTCAGGGGTTTTACAAATCACGCCGGAATCCCTTGAAAGCATGCTGATGAATCGCTCTGCCGATCTGCTTCGTCTCTTCGGCGCGCTTCGTTACGTGGTCCTCGACGAGATCCATACCCTGATCGGCTCAGACCGAGGTAATCAAGTGCTGTGTCAGCTTGCACGCCTTTCACGCCTTACCGGTGTCTACCCTCGCAGGATAGGCTTGTCCGCCACCATTGGCGATCTTCCCCTGGCGGCCGAATGGCTGGGAGCGGGAAGCGAGCGTAACACCGTCGCACCCAAGCCGCCAAAGGAAAAGCTCAGATGGCGATTGGGGATGGAGCATTTTTATATTCAAGATCCCGCCCTTTCCCAGACCCATACGGGGGAGGAAAGAGCTGTGGGTACCGTGGCCAAAAAGGCCACCTCTGACGCAGGCTTTGAATACCTTTACGATGCGGTGAAGGGGAAAAAGGCACTTGTCTTTTCCAACTCTCGTGAGGAGACAGAGCTTGTGACCGCCACCATGCGACAGATCGCCAAGGCCAGAGGAGAGAAGGATCGCTTCCTCATTCACCACGGCAATCTTTCTGCCGCCATCCGCGAGGATGCGGAGGCCAAAATGAAAGATGAAGGCTTCGACGCGGTGGCTTGCGCTACCGTTACCATGGAGCTTGGTATTGATATAGGAAAGCTGGAACGGGTAGCGCAGGTCGACGCGCCTACCACCGTAAGTGGCTTTTTGCAAAGGCTGGGACGATCGGGTCGCAGGGAAGCGCCGCCGGAGATGATGATGGTTTTCCGCGAGGAAACACCCTTGCCTAACGCCCCTTTGCCGGAGTTGTTACCTTGGGGACTTTTACGCGGCATCGCGCTTGTGCAGCTTTACGTGGAGGAGCGGTTTATTGAGCCGCCGCGCGTGCGCAAAATGCCCCTGTCTCTCGCATTTCATCAGACCCTCAGTATTCTTGCCTCATCGGGTGAGTTAAGGCCGTCAGCTTTGGCGGAGCGCTTGCTCTCCCTCCCGCCGATGGCGCATCTTTCCAAGGAAACGTACCGTTCTCTCCTTCTTTCCATGGTGCAGAACGAGTATCTGGAAATGACCGAGGAAAAGGGCTTGATCGTGGGGCTCAAGGGAGAAAGGCTGGTTAACAGCTTTAAGTTCTACGCCGTTTTCAAGGATAGCGAGGATTATACCGTCCGTAAAGCGTCCGAGGAGATCGGCACCATCACCAACCCCGTTCCCGTAGGCGAGCGCTTCGCCTTGGCGGGACGAGTTTGGGAGGTGGAGGAAGTTGACCTGCTCCGCAAGCTCATTTACGTTCACGCCGTGGAGGGAAAAATGGAGATCTCTTGGCCCGGCGACAGTGGCGAGATCCACACGAGGGTCTTACGCCGTATGAAGCAGATACTGTTTGAGGATACGGAGTATCCGTACCTGATGCCAAACGCGGGGGCTCGTCTTGCCGCCGCCCGACACGTGGCACGGCGCACAGGGCTTGACACGTATTGCCTCGTCTCCTTGAGCGATAGCAACTATTGCCTTTTCCCTTGGCTGGGCACGCGCGCCTTCCGCACCCTGAAGCGATATTTGGCCGCTCACGCCTCCGAGCTTGGCATCAGTAATCTGGAGAGTGAGGGGTGTTGTTATATGACCTTCCGCCTCTCCTATGACAAACGAAACGCGTTTTTGACCACTCTTTGTCGAAAAATGGCAGAGGAGGAGATTGACCCCGTGAGTCTGGTGGGGAAGAGTGAAGCTCCCGTATTTGATAAATACGACGATATGATCCCAACCGATCTTTTACGCGAGGGCTACGCCGTTGACAGACTGGATGTTGACGAGGTCAAGCGTGTATTTTTGCCCGATGCGCTCCGCCAATTGCGGGAAGGGAGTGAACGAAAATGAAAAACGATTTTTATAGTCTGCTTGCCCCCTTTTACGCCGCTCTCAACGGTGAGGTGGATTACGAGGGAATGGCAGATTTTATCAAGGAAAGACTTGATGCTTGCTTTGACGGCAAGGTGGAGTCTGTTCTTGATTTGGGATGCGGTAGCGGAAACGTGACACTGCCTCTTCTTGCGCGAGGATACGACATGATCGGCGTGGACGCCTCTGCCGACATGCTGGCAGAGGCCAGAGCACGGGATGAAGAAAGCCGTGTGCTTTGGCTTTGTCAGGATATGCGTGCCTTTGAGCTTTACGGTACGGTGGAGGCGGCGGTCTGCACCTTGGACGGGATCAATCACCTGACGAAAAAGGAGGACGTGCTTTCCTGTCTCCGCCTCGTCCATAATTACCTCGTGCCAAACGGGATCTTTATCTTTGACCTGAATACGTCTTATAAATTTAAGACGGTGTATGGGGACAAAAGCTACGTTCTCGAGGACGAGGGCGTGTTTTGCGCTTGGCAAAACGATTATAACGAAAAAAGCGGTCTGTGCCGTTTTGATATCACACTTTTTGAGGAACAGGAGGACGGTGCTTATCTGCGCGCCGACGCCACGGAAAAGGAGCGGTGTTATACCGAAAGCGGTATAAAACGGATGCTCGCGGAAACGGGATTCACCCTCCTTGAGACCTTTGACGATTACGCCCACCGTGAGCCCCATAGCGAAACGGAAAGACTGGTGCTTGTGGCGCGGGCAAACAAATGACCGAAAGGGAAGAATCATGAATAAAGGAAAAATATTTCGCGCGATGACGCACGACGGCTCGGCTCGTATCTTTGTGGTGAACGCCAAGCCCATCGTGGATGATGCAATACGCTATCATCATACCTCTCCCACCGCCACGGCGGCACTTGGTCGGCTTCTGGCCGCCACGTCGCTCATCGGCGCTACCATGGGCGAAGAAAAGAATACCGTTACGGTGGGCATTCACGGTGACGGTCCTCTCGGCAAGCTTCTTGCCGTTGGCGATTATCTTGGTAATGTTCGCGGCTACTTGGAGCATCCCTCCGCCAGCCTTCCCTTAAAGGAAAACGGCAAGCTGGACGTGGGCGGTGCCGTGGGACGGGGAACGCTTTACGTCATCCGTGACGACGGTGTGACCGCGCATCCTCACATCGGCACGGTGGAGCTTCGCTCGGGTGAGATCGCGGAGGATATTGCCGCTTACTACGCCGAAAGCGAGCAGATCCCCACCCTTTGCGCTCTTGGCGTCCTGACCAACGGCGTGGAGTGCGTGGCGGCAGGCGGCGTGCTGATCCAGCTTTTGCCCTTTGCCGATACGGGGATCATTGATATTCTTGAGAAAAACGCCGCCCGCCTTACGGGCGTATCCGATCTGTTTAAGCAAGGACTTTCCTGTGAGGAGGTGGCCGCCGTCGCCTTGGAGGGCATCCCCTTTGATCCCTTCGATGAAAGAGACGTAAGCTATCTTTGCAATTGCAGTAAGATCCGTATGCGCACAGCCCTCAAAAAGGTGGGCGAAAAGGAGCTTCGCGTCATGCTCGACGAGGAGGAGGCGGAGGGCAAGCCTCGCGCCCTTTCCGTCTCCTGTCAGTTCTGCAATAAGACTTACGTCTTTGGCGAAAAGGACCTGCTTTAAGTTTTTTTCTCCCGATTTTTCACATACTAAAAGAAAAATCGCGGAGGAGAAATATGAGTGCCACATACAAAAGAAATTTACTTTGTCTGATCGAGAGCGTTTTTACGTTGCTTCTCGGCTCTGTTCTCTATGCTCTCGGTTACGTGACTCTCATTGCGCCTCATTCCCTCGTTTTAGGGGGTGCTACGGGCATTGCCACTGTTTTCTTTTCTCTTTGGCACGTCCCCGTAGGGCTTTGCGTGTTCCTCGTGAATTTGCCCTTGATCGTCTGGTCCTGCTTCGTTGGCGGGTGGCGTTCTACCGTCAGAGCAATGATGGGGATCTTGTCCACCTCCGTTTTCCTTGCCTTGTTTGAACACCTTTCCGCCGCATCGTTTTCCATTCTTTGGGGTGCGATCCTTGGCGGCGCGGTGACAGGGGCGGGCATCGGGCTTCTCTTGACGGTAGACTACACCACGGGAGGCAGTGAGCTTGCCGCCGCGTTGGTTCTGCGCCGTCGCCGCCGTCACTTGACGGTGGGGAGATTGGTTTTGCTTTTCGATACCGTAATCGTTCTTTTGGCCACGGTTTTGCTTGAGGCCTCTGCCGTTTTGCCTTATTCCGTGGCTCTGAATTTGAGTTTTGCTTTGTTTTTGGATCTTTTTATGAGGATGGGCGCGCGATTGCCCTATCCAATCAAATCGTCATAGTTAGGAGAGAAAAATATGTTATACGGAAACGCAGTTGTCGGACAGTCGGGCGGCCCCACCGCCGCCATCAACGCCACCCTGGCGGGTGTCATTCGCGGTGCCATCGCTTCGCATGCTATTGATACCATTTACGGTATGCGACACGGTGTAGAGGGGCTTCTTGGGGAGGATCTCGTGAACCTGACCAAGCTCTTTTCCATGGATCCCGAGCATTTAGATGTCGGAGTAGAATGGCATTGCACCGGTCAAAATGAAGTCGGTGAGGAGGCCCCCAAGCGCTATCCGAATGATAAGGAGCTGACGCTCTTGGAGAACACTCCTGCCGCCGCCCTCGGCTCCTGTCGTTATCGCTTGCCCGATCCCGTGAAAGACCCCGCGCCCTTTCACCGTCTTCTTGAGGTCTTCAAGAAGTACGATATCCGCTATTTCTTCTACATAGGCGGAAATGACTCCATGGATGCTGTGGCCAAGCTGACGGCCTACCTGAAGACTGTGGATTATGAGATGCGCGTGATCGGCGTTCCCAAGACCATTGACAACGACCTCGTGGGTACGGATCACACGCCCGGCTTTGGTTCTGCCGCGAAATATATTGCCACTACGATGAAAGAGATCATCCGTGATTGCGCTGTATATACCGTTCGTGCCGTCACCATCGTGGAGATCATGGGCAGAGACGCGGGCTGGCTTACGGCCTCCGCCGCCTTGCCCTTCCTGTCGGGAGAAGGCCCTGACCTTATCTATCTCCCCGAACGCCCCTTTGATACCGATGCGTTTCTTGCCTCCGTCAGGGAGGCGCTTGATAAGCACCCCAACGTGGTGGTTGCCGTTTCCGAGGGCTTGCGGGATGCCGGCGGTGCTTACGTAGGCGCGGCAGCCCAAAGCGGTGTCACCGATAGCTTCGGTCATCAGTATCTGGCGGGTACGGGAAAATATCTTGAGCAGGTGGTCAAGCGTGAGATCGGCTGTAAGGTGCGTTCCATTGAGCTGAACCTGCCTCAGCGCTGTGCCGCTCACCTGTCCTCCGCTACCGATATTGAGGAATCCGTCAGAACGGGAGAAGCTGCCGTAAAGGCGGCAGAGGAGGGCGTAAGCGGTCATATGATGGTCGCCGTCCGCGCGGACGACCCCTATAAGATCACCGTTTCCTCTTCTCCTGTCAGCGAGATCGCCAACAAGGTGAAAACCGTTCCCGATGCCTACATCAACAAGGACGGAAACGGCATTACCGAGGAGGGACTTCGTTATCTCGCGCCCTTGATCATGGGCGAAAGACGCCCTGCTTTTGAGGACGGCATGCCGAAACACATTGTTATGTAATAGTAAAACAGACCTTTGCTTGCAAAGGGCGGTTTTACGTTATTCTATTACGTCTTCCTCGGAAAGCGTAGGGAGAGGAAGGGGCTTTGTCGGCTTATATTTGATAGGATCAAAGGCAAAGCGAAGGCATGTGTCGCCGGGAGAAACCTTGCCGTGGTGACGGCAGAGAAGAGAGGTGGGCTCTTCTTCGGCGGGGAGCACGTCGCGGAAGGAGGGCGTTTTACTTTCTTCGCACTCTCGGTGGGCATGCTCACAGTACAGACAAACGGGTGTTACGGCAGGATGAAGCTTTTTCACGGGTCGCTCCTTGCGTTTTTTTCTATTGTACCATCTTTTTCGTCTTTTGTCAACCGAAAAACGAAACAAGAATGCAGACGGTGAAGGCAACGATGCCGCACAGAAGCTTTATGGGGAAATAGTAGCGCATGGTGAGCGTGGTGTCCCGTATGGCATCCCTACATTGAAAATAGACGGAAAGACCCGAAAAGCAGGCCGAAAATCCGCAAAATGCCAAAGAAAAGGGAAACGCAAGACGCGAGGAGAAGGCACACCCCGAGCCTAACTCCAAAAAAGAATAAACAAGGGCAGAAAAAGGGGCATTGGCAAAGAAAAGAGAGGATGTGACCAATGCGGAAAGGACGGAAAAAAAGAGAATATAACCGCATATAGCCAGCATTTGCAGGGTAGCGTCGCGTGTGATGGCCGTAAAGCTTTTCCTGCGTGCCGATACCGCTTGGTCAACCCTTCGCGGCCCCTGCTTTTTGGTCAAAATACCTGTCGCGGCGCTAACGGCCAACTGCAGTAAAAATAAAAATATCCCCTCCTTCAGGCTTCCAAGCATACCGAGACCTACGCCACCAATCAAAAAGGAAGGCCCCGTATTACAAGAAAATAATAAAAGTCTTTCGCCCTCCTCGTAGGAAATTTCTCCTTGCGCTACACCCTCCGCCACGATCTGCGCACCGATGGGAAAGCCGAGCAGGGTACCGAACAAATAGGCGATCGCACCCTTGCGTGTGACACCGAAAAGTCTTGAAAAGGGGCTTGCGAGCAACGAGAGTAAGGAGACGGCGCGCGTGCTGGATAAAAGTAGCGAGGTCAGCACCAAAAAGGGAAAGAGGGAGGGGATGATGGAAGAAGCGCACAGCGCGAGCGCGTCACGCATGGCAAGCGTGACGGTGTCCAGCTTGGCGAAGGCCAATATTACCGTTATCAAGCACCCAAGCGCAAGCAAGGAATCCTTTTTGTCCGACAAAAGCTTTTGCATTTTTTCTTTTTCCGTTTCATAAGATATGGAGCAAGATACCATATGTAAGGAGAAAAGAAAATATGAAGACGGGAGAAAAAACAGAGAAGCATCCTCGCTTGCCGCTCTTCGGGGAGCAGATCACACTGTTTTTGGGCAAAAGCGACAGCTTACGTGTGGAAGGGGTGAAACGGATCCTGACGTGCACCGAGGAGCAGGTCTCCTTGCGCTTGCGTGGCGGAAGTCTGCACGTTTTCGGAAAACGGCTCACCTGCGTGACCTTTTCCTCAGGTGCGGTGGAAATTACGGGTGAAATAGAACGAATCGGCAACGAAAGGAGAGAAGCGCGTGAGGATTCCCATTCATAACCGCCTCTTCGGCTACGTTATAGTCAAGACGGAGCAAAAGCATCGTGTCGGTCTTCTTAACCTCCTTTTGCGCCACCGCGTCATCGCATATCCCATAGACGCTTGCGCATGGGCGGTGGCTTTGCGTCGCGCCAATACGGTCGTGCGCCTTGCGGAGAAAGAGAATATTCCCCTCACTCGCTCCGAGCCCTTGGGACTTCCGTCCTTTTTTCTTGCATACGCGCGAAGACCCGGTATCATTCTGGGGACGGTCTTGTTTGCGGTCATATTGACCTTAAGCAGCCGTTTAGTCTGGCGCGTTGAGGTAGAGGGGAACGAGAGTATTCCCGACAAGGTGATAGAAGCCAATTTGAACGAGCTTGGCTTTGGAATAGGAAGCCTCTCTCGCGGTGTAGACCTGAATGCTCTGGCGGAGCAATATAGGATCGCGCATGAGCACGTGTCCTACATGAGCATATACATGAGGGGAACGGTCGCCCACGTCAAGATACGTGAGACGGAAAAGGGAGAATATGACGGGGAGAAAAATGTGCCGAGCGTGATCGTGGCATCGCGGGACGCCACCGTATATCGAATGGAGGTAGCCCACGGCACTCCCGCCGTTAAGGTCGGCCAAACGGTGAAAAAAGGCGACGTTCTTGTGAGCGGATTGGTATCCGGGGCGCACGAGGACACCCTTCTCTCGGCGGCAGGTGAGGTCTGGGGCGTAGTAGAGCAGAAGCTTTCCGTGGATATTTTATATGATCAAACCCAAAAAATGGTAAAAGGAAGAGAAAAAACAAAAATTTCTCTTATTTTTTTCGGAAAAAACATAAATATTTTCACAAATACTGGAAAAATAGGACGAAGTTATGGTACAATAGAAGAGAATAGAACGTGTTACTTGCCGGGAGGTGCTTCCTTGCCGCTTTCCTTGGCCGTCACGGAGTGCGTGTACTATGACGCGGAAGAGAAAAAAGTATCCGAGACCGAGGCGCTTCGTTTGGCACAAGCCGAAATGAAAGCCCGCTTATCCGCTTTGATCGGCCGAGGAGAGCTTCTTGGGAAGGAAACGACCGTTCGGGCAGAGAAGGATAAATTGATTTTAGAATGCAGGGTGCGATATACGGAAAATATCGCCGTCACCGTTCCAATGACGGAATCCGCGCGATAACACCCATTGCAAAAGGAGTAGGAATGCAAAGAAAAATCATGCTCGGCAGCACCGAAATGACCGCGGCTGTTTTTGGCAGCTACGATCGCTACGCGGATGCCATTGCGAAAGCCTTTGGCGTGCGGATCAGAAATATTACTGCCGATGATGCGGACGGTGCCCTCGTGGAGGGGGAGCAAGAGGAGGGAATCGAAAACGCCGTAGCGGTGCTTTCGTATCTTTGCCGCCTTGCCGCGCGCGGCGAGCCGATCAGCGATCAAACGGTCTCTTATGCCATCGGCTTGGCAGAGGATGGCGAATTTTCATCCCTCGAGCAGTTTGGCAGTGACACGGTCTGCGTTACCATGCGCGGAAAGCCAATCAAGCCTAAGACGGTCGGACAAAAGAAGTACGTCAATGCCATTAAGAATAACACGGTCGTCTTCGGTGTCGGCCCTGCCGGAACGGGAAAGACCTTTCTCGCCGTGGCGATGGCAGTGGAGGCCTTGCGCAATCATAAGGTAGGTCGCATCGTTCTGACTCGTCCTGCCGTGGAGGCGGGAGAGAGGCTCGGTTTTTTGCCGGGAGACCTGCAAAGCAAGATCGATCCCTATCTGCGGCCACTGTACGACGCGCTCTTTGAAATGCTGGGGGCAGAGAATTATACCCATTACTTAGAGAAAAACATGATCGAGATCGCGCCCTTGGCCTATATGCGCGGCAGAACGCTGGATGATTCCTTTATCATTCTCGATGAGGCGCAAAACACCTCCGCCGAGCAGATGAAAATGTTTTTGACCCGTCTCGGTAACGGCTCAAAGGCGGTTATCACGGGCGACCCCAGTCAGACCGATCTGCCCGGCGGAGTGAAAAGCGGACTTGGCGTAGCGGTTCGCATTTTAGACGGTATTGAGGATATTGCCATCCATCGCTTCACAGAAAGGGACGTGGTGCGCCATCGCTTGGTACAAAGGATCATTACGGCATACGAAAGATACGATAAGGAAAGAATGGTCAAAAACAACGACCAAAAGAAAAAAGCCAAACGGTTTTTGGTGAAAGGAAGAGAAAGAGCATGAAGCATTACACACCCGATATTCCAAAATTGACGATTTATTTTTCGGCAGACAAAAAATACTGCAAGGATTGCTATTTGCTTAAAAAAACGGTAAGAGAAGCGGTGCGTGCTACGCTTTATCACGAGAAATTTGATTTTGATACCGAGCTCTCCGTCAGCTTCCGAACGAACGGATCTATTTGCAAGCTGAACGCGCAGTACAGGGAAAAGGATGCCCCCACCGACGTTTTGTCCTTTCCGATGTACACCCGTGAGGAGATCGAGGAATGTATTCCCGAGGAAGAGGACGTGCTGACATTAGGCGACGTCGTTTTGTCCGTAGAGCGTGCGGAGGAGCAGGCGAGGGAGCTGGGTCACAGTCTTCTCCGCGAGGTCGCCTTCCTGACCGTTCATTCCGTTTTGCATCTCTTGGGCTATGACCACGAGCTGTCGCCCGAGGAGGACGAGAGACAGTGCGCTCGTCAGCGCGAGATCATGGAAACCCTTGACGTAGAATAAAATCAGCAAGAAAAGGATCGAAAAATGACTAAAACAGGCTTTATCGCTATCGTAGGACGGCCAAACGTAGGCAAATCCACACTTTTAAACCATATTCTCGGTGAGAAGGTCGCCATTGTTTCCAAGCGTCCCCAGACCACCCGAAATCGCATTACAGGCATTCATACCGTTGGAGAGGATCAATACGTTTTTCTTGATACGCCCGGCATCCACAATCCTCGTACTAAGCTCGGGGATTATATGGTGAAAAGCACCAATAGTGCTTTGGGTGAGGCGGATGCGGTTATCTTGGTCGTTGAGCCCCGCGAGAGCGTGGGCGAGATCGAGGCCGCCGTCATTGAGCGGATCAAGGGAATGGGCATTGGTGCCATCCTTGCCATCAATAAGATCGACGCGGTGACCCCCGCCAACGTGGCCAAGACCATTGCGGCATATTCCGAGGCGTTTGATTTTGATGCCGTTGTGCCTATGGCGGCGAAAAACGGTAAAAACGTTCCCGTTCTGCTGGAGGAGTGCAAACGATACCTGAGCGAGAGCCCCTGGTTTTTCCCCGATGATATCGTGACGGATCAGCCCGAGCGACAGATCGTTGCCGAGATCATTCGTGAAAAGCTTCTTCGCCTCCTGAATGAGGAGATCCCACACGGTACTGCCGTGGTGATCGAGGCCTTTGAGGAAAGCGCGAAGCTGATCAAGATCCGTGCGGAGATCTTTTGTGAAAGAGACTCTCATAAGCGCATTATCCTCGGCAAGCAGGGAAGCATGCTGAAAACGGTTGGTACGTACGCCAGAGAAGATCTTGAAAAGTTCTTCGGCGTCAAGGTATTCCTTGATCTTTGGGTCAAGGTGAAGGAAAAGTGGCGCGACAGCGAATTCCAGCTTTCCAATTTCGGATACAATAAAAAGGACATTGAATCGTAAGAGGACAGTATGCAACACATCAGTGTAACGGGCTTGGTCGTGCGAAGCGTGAATTACGGCGAGCGTGATCGCATTTTGACGGTATATACGGAGGAAAAGGGACTCATCACCGTGATGGCCAACGGCAGTCGCTCCTTGAAGAGCCGCGCCGTGGTGGCGGCAGAGCTGTTTTGCTATAGCCGTTATCTGCTTTCCTGCCAAAAGGGACGGTATACCTTGAAAGAGGTAGAGCTGGTCGAGAGCTTTTTTGATCTGCGTACGGACGTGACAAAGGTGGCCTTGGCGGGATACGTTTGTGAGGTGCTTTCTCACGTGGGAACGGAAAATATCGGTGAAAAGGAGCTTTTGCGCCTTTCGCTCAACACCCTTTACGCCCTTGCCAAGGACAAGGCTCCCATCGAGCAGATCAAGGGTGCCTTTGAGATGCGTGCTGCCGCCATTCTCGGCTTTATGCCGGAGCTTTCGACCTGTGCCTCGTGCGGTGAGGAGGGGACGGACGTCATGCTTGACGTCATGAATGGATCCGTCACCTGTGCCAAGTGCCGTCGTGAAGCGGAGGAAGCCTTTACCGCAGAGGAATACGACCCCGCACATGCCACCATTTTGTGTCCTCTGAGCGAAAATGCCCGTACCGCCCTCTTTTATGTTCTACGGTGCCCCGTGGAGCGTATTCTCGGATTTCGTCTTGAGAATACGGCGGACATGGAAAGCTTTGCGAAGGCGGCCGAAACTTATCTTTTAAATCATTTGGAGACCGGCTTTAAGACCTTGGATTTTTATAAGCAGCTATTGGGGGCGGTTCCTCCCACCGTGGCAATGCCGGAGGAGAAAAAATAAAGGTATGCAAATTACGAAAAAAATACTGGAGCATTTGGAATATCACAAGATCATCGGGATGCTTTCCGACGTCGCCTTTACGGACGGTGCGCGGCAAATGGCGGAAAGATTGTTACCCTCGGATGATTTTGAGACTGTTTTGTCCAAACAAAAAAAGACGGCCGACGCCAGACGTCTTCTGTCTCATAAGGGCGTTCCGCCCTTTGGTCGCGCGGTCAATATTTGTGATTCGGCGGAAAGGGCGGAGAAGGGTGCGACTCTTTCCATTCGCGAGCTGCTTGATGTCGCGGACATTTTCCATAGCGCGCGTGTTTTAAAGGACTATTGCGAAGGAAATCATCTCTTTGACACGGTGCTTGACGGCACGTTTGGTGCTTTGATCCCCAACCGCACCTTGGAGGAGCGCATTGGGCGCACCATTCTTTCCGAGGAAATGATCGCGGACGAGGCAAGCACTCTTCTGGCGGATATTCGGCGCAAAATGAGAGCGGCGGGCAACCGCATCAAGGAAACGCTGCAGAACTTCGTCAGCGGTCCTCGCTCCAAATACCTTCAAGACAATCTTGTCACCATCCGTGACGGTCGCTACGTTGTGCCCGTCAAGGTGGAATACAAAAACGAGATCAAGGGTCTCTTGCATGACACCTCGGCCTCAGGTGCTACCTTGTTTATCGAGCCGATGGGAGTGGTGGAGGCCAACAACGAGTTGCGCGAGCTGAAATCGAAGGAGACGCAGGAGATCGACCGCATTCTGGCCGAGCTTTCAGCCGAGTGTGCCGCGTTCTCAGGCTCGCTGACGCAAAACTACCGAATGATCACCGGCCTCGCGTTTTCCTTTTCCTGTGCCGCCTTGGCGGAGAGAATGCGCGGTGTGATGCCGCATTTAGAGAAAAAGCCTCTGATCCTTTTGAAAAAAGCGAGACACCCGTTGCTCGATCCTGCTAAGGTAGTGCCGGTAGATGTGTCCCTGGGCGTGGATTTCGATACGTTGGTCATCACAGGCCCCAACACGGGCGGTAAAACGGTTACCTTGAAGACACTCGGTCTTTTTGCCCTGATGACCCAGGCAGGCTTGCAGATCCCCGCCGACGAGGAGTCGCGGATGGGTATTTTCAGCGAGGTTCTTGCCGATATCGGTGACGAGCAGAGCATTGAGCAATCCTTATCCACCTTCTCGGCGCATATGGTGAACATCGTTGAGATCCTGCGCTTGGCAGGGGAGCGGTCTCTCGTGCTGTTTGACGAGCTGGGAGCGGGCACTGATCCAGTTGAGGGCGCGGCACTTGCCACCGCTATTTTGGAGGCGGTCAGAGGACGCGGCTCACTTGCCGCTTCTACCACTCACTACGCCGAGCTGAAGGCGTTTGCTCTTGAAACCGAGGGGGTGCAGAATGCCTCTTGTGAGTTTGACGTGGCTACCCTTCGTCCTACCTATCGCCTGGTCGTGGGCACGCCCGGCAAATCCAACGCCTTTGCCATCTCCGAGAAATTGGGTCTTGAGCCCTACGTGGTGGAGCGCGCAAAGAATATGGTATCCAGTGACGCGAAACGCTTTGAGCGTGTTATCGAACAACTGGAGATTGACCGTATCGCCATGGAAGCCGCGCGCAATGAAGCCGAGACAATGCGGGAAGAATATGAGAAAAACAAGCAAAAAGCCGAGGCAGAACTGAAATCTCGCACAAAAAGCGCCGAGGACGAGATCAAAAAATCCTTGGAGCGCGCACGTCAGATATTGGATAGTGCCAGAGCCACCAGCGATTACGTTTTAAAGGAATTGGACGACGTTCGCAAGAAGCAGGAGAGCGCTCGCTACGCCTCAGAGCTGGCGGCGGCAAGACAGGAGATCCGAGGACAACTGAAGAAGCGTGACGAGGAGTACGCCGCCTTTGAGTACAAGGACGTGGATCTGGACGAGGAATACGTCTTGCCCCGTCCCTTGAAGCAGGGGGATCACGTGTATCTGGTCAGCTTCGGTCAGGAGGGTGAGGTG
>JAZRGD010000074.1:0-2764 GCA_045644045.1 Eubacteriales bacterium | reverse complement strand
TTGATATCCACAATGCTTTCTTCGGCGGAGCGCTTGCCGTTTTCGGGGTTCGCGCCGGCACCAAAGCCTCTGGTGATCTTCTCGCCGATAATCAGCTTCTCGGCCGCAGAAGAGTTGCGCAAGGCCTGGGCGTCTGTATTTACTGTGACGAATTCCACCCCGCGAATATTAGTGGAGATCATGCGGTTAACAGCGTTTCCGCCGCCGCCTCCTACACCTACAACTTTAATTCTAACGCCGCTGGAAAAGCCGTCGTCCATCTGCTGATATGCCATTTCATTATCCTCCGTTTCTTTCCTATCCTATCGGTTTAAGCAGGGAACACGCCCTACTTTATATCTTACTAATATAATAATATCTTAAAAATAAAAGAATTGCAATAGCTTTTTTTGAACTTAACAAATAGTTAACATCTAATCCGAAAATGCTGGTGAAAAAGCGCGGCAGAAGTCGAAAAAAGGCATAAAAAGGCGAACGATCTCTATGGAGACGGTTCGCCTTATTTCACGCTTTGTTTTTTTGGTATTCACATCAGGTCTTCAACAATTTTCAGAAAACGATTGTTTTCGTTTTTCGGCATTAATCTTTCGGCAGAATGTGCCATTTTGAGAATGAGCGCAGGGTTTTGCTTTAAGAAAAGAACGCGCTCTGTGACAAGCTCTGCCGTAAGCGTGCTTTCGTTTAATACTAAGGAAGCACCGCGCTTTTCGTAAACGCGCGCATTCTTTTCCTGGTGGTTTCCCGCCACGTAAGGCGAGGGCACCAGGATCGCGGCACGCGCGGCGCGGGAAATCTCAGATAAGGTAATGGCACCGGCGCGACACAAAACGAGATCGGCGGCCGCCATGTAGCAGGGCATGTCGTCGATGTATGGATGCAAGCATCCGTTTGCCGCCTCTTGCGGATAACGCTTTTTGAGATTTGCATAGAGCCGTTCGCCGCATGCGTGAATGTGGGTGACGCCGTGGGCGGCGAGCTTCCTCGTTGCAGCCATAACGGACTCACTGATCCGTTCGGCACCGAGGCTTCCTCCGAAGGATAAAAGGAGAAAGGCGTGCGGATCGATTTTAAGCCGCGCGCGGGCCTCTGCACGGGAAATAGAGGAAAAACCGCGCCTGAGGGGTGCTCCCGTGACGATCGCCTTTTGGGGATAACGAAGATGATCCCTGCATTCTTCAAGCTGTAAAAGTATGAGTGAGGCATGCTTTTCCGTCATTCTGACCGCAAGCCCCGGGACGGAATTGGATTCGTAAAGCAGACAAGGAATACGCAAACGCTTTGCCGCGCGAATGAAGGGAAAGGAAACATATCCTCCGGTTCCTATCACGAGAGCTGCATTTTCTTCCTTCAAAATTTTGACGGCGCGCGACGTGGCGGTAGCCGCGAGATAGAGGGTGCGAAAATTACGAAGCGTCAGGGAACGGTGCAAGCCCTCGATGGGAATATGGCGAAAAGGGTAGCCCGCTTTTGCGGAGATCCTTTTCTCAATCCCGCCTTCAGAGCCTACGAACAGGAAAGAAAAGGGTTTTCCACTGTCTTCCAAGCATTGTGCCATGGAAATGGCGGGATTCACGTGTCCACCGCTTCCTCCGCAAGCGAAAACGACTTTTTGATTCATCCCATCCTCCTTTTTATTTTGGTATGTGCGACACACGAGAGGCCGAAAGCAGGATCCCCATTTCGGCGTATAGCATAAGCAAAGAAGAACCGCCATAACTGAAAAAAGGGAGAGATATTCCCGTGTTGGGAAGTGTGTTGGTCACAACACAAAGATTCAGCAGCACCTGGATCGTCACCTTGACGGTGAGACCGAGTGTCAAAAGGGAAGAAAAGGGATCGTTGATCCCCTTGGCGATTTTGATGCCTCTGAGGGTGAATAGGGCAAAAAGCGCGATGATGGCAGCCGCGCCTATAAAGCCCAGCTCCTCGCAGGCGATGGTAAAGATGAAATCGTTTTGCGGCTCGGATACGTAAAGGTGT
The DNA here is from genome assembly GCA_045644045.1 of Eubacteriales bacterium. Classification (GTDB taxonomy): domain Bacteria; phylum Bacillota; class Clostridia; order Oscillospirales; family CAG-272; genus UBA1740. The sequence goes on along the minus strand of JAZRGD010000074.1, from coordinate 784 downwards.
TTTAGGTTGCTCTGACCCAGCCCCAAACCGAAAAAGCCTCCGGAGCCTATGGCCAAGAGCCCTTGCAAGGTCTGCCATCCTCCGTCGCGGGGATAAAGCTCCGGATTTAGCCAGATAACAATGCGTCTCCTTGTGTATTCCACCGCAAGGGCGAAGGCGGCGACCGCACCTCCTCCTCCCAAGCACATAACGGAAAGGAATTTACCGTTTCCGCCTGTCAGAAAGATCATACACATGGTGATCATGCCTAAGATAATAACGCAGGACAGGTGCTTTTCCAGCGCGACGAGCGCGGCGCAGGACAAAAATAGCAAAAGCGGAAGAAGGATGCCGTATAAGATACCTGTTTTACCTCGTACGCGCATTTTTTCGGAGATTTTCGGTGAAGTAAAATAGCAGGAGAGCAAAATGATCAACGCCGTCTTGGCAAGCTCGGAGGGTTGAAAGGAGAGCGGGCCCAAGGAGATCCACCTTTTGGCACCTCCCGCTTCCGTTCCGATCAGAGGGACCAAAGCCAAAAGCAACAGGACGGTACCGTATAACGGTATGGCGTATTTTCGGATTCGATGAAGAGAAAGGCGGGAGAGCAACAGCATTACGCCGAGACCGAGACAGAGCCAGGCCAACTGCCGTTTCACAAAATACAGAGTATCGTCAAAGCGTATTTGCGCATAGGCGGTGCTGGCACTGAATACCATCACTGTTCCGAACAGAGAAAGGAGGAGAATATACAGCAAAAGCGGTCGGTCCAAGCCGCTTTCCTTTTCATTTCGGGCAAAAGACG
>JAZRGD010000073.1:0-2669 GCA_045644045.1 Eubacteriales bacterium | reverse complement strand
GAGGAGATCATGAAACGCTTTTTGTCTGTGTTGCTGGTGCTTTGCACGGTGCTTTCTCTTTTTCCCATTACCCTTCCCGCGCAAGCGGAAACGCTTGCGAAGGACGAGAGCGGCGCGGAGGCAGTGTCCGATACCGCGCTGCCCAACGGTGCTGTTCTGACAAAATACGACGCCCTTTACGTGGGCGCGGATGGCAGTAAGACGGCAAACGGCGGAAGCCTCATCGGCCTTTATTCCGCCTTTACCAAGGGAGACGCCTCGGTGAGCCTTTCGAGCGGCACCGCAAGCGGCGTGTGGAAAAACAAGATGAATGCCTCAGGCACCACCGATGCGGTTTTGCGTGACGGGTACGCCGATAAGGATTGGGAGTGGGGGAAGGAAAACGGGATCGCCTACCGTATGACGGAATCGGAGTGGCTGTCCGGCTATGCCAAGATGGGCTTGACCCTGCCCGAGACCTGGGCAAGCTCGGATTTCACGGTGGAGACCTCCTTTTTGCCGGATGGGATCGTTCAGGTGGGAGCTTCAAAGCTGGCGAAGCAGTATTCCGCCATTCGTCTGGATCAGCTGCTGGCCCTTTGGCTTCCCGTTACGGAGGGAGATAAGCACAACAGCAACGAACGCTATTGCTTCCGTTGGAGCTACGGCATTTCGCAGAGCTGGAATCATACCCTGAAGCCCGCCGTGGGCAGTGATATGACGCTTTACAATCTGTATCAATCGAATATGAAAACGCCGTTAGCCACGACGGTGCGCTTCTATAAGAGCAGCGACGCGAACTACGTACGCTTCGGTGTGCAATACGCGAACGGCACGACCTATGAGACGAGCGGCTATACCGTGACCGCATACAATAGTGCCACCGGCTCAAATTCCTCGCCGCGCTTCTCTCTGTTCAACGGTATGCCGGGCGAAATATATGCGGTTCGCGTGTATGACGCCCCCCTGACCGACGCGGAATTCGCGCACAACGCTTGTGTGGATCTTTTGGCGTATGCCGAGGCGGATCTCGACATCTACCTCGCTCTTTCCGCCGAGAAACGGAGTGCTGTGGACGCTTTTATGGCAAACCGTGGCTTTTCCGAGGGTAAAAACATGATAAAGGACGCGTACGCGGCTATTGTAAGCACCTACGAAAACGACGCGCTTTTGTCGGAGAACGGCTATTACGTGACCGATGGCCTGGTCCTTCTTCTTTCTGCCTACAAGGGCTTTGACAGTGGCTTTTTCGTCGGATCGAGCAATGGAAATTGGCTGAGTGCCGTAAACAAGGAGCATACCGCCGTCCTGAAGGGCTCGGGCTGGTACAAAAACGAGGCGGGCGGTATCACCATAGAGCGCACCAACGAGGAGTACAAGGCGGATAAAACCTTTGGCGTATATCTTCCCACCGAGGTTATGCCCGCCGAGGATTATACTTTAGAGCTTGTGGCTAACCCTGTGGGTCTTACCGCCTTTGATGAAAACGGAGAACGGGTGCGCTACATTGACAACATTACAGCCACGGGTACCTATAACACGATGGGCGGCTTTGGTATCGGTCCCTTGCGTTGCTTGCAGTTTGCCTGCTACCGTCCCGACGGAAAGGACGGGCAGCTTGAAAGACGGTGGTATTACAGCCATAACATGGATCTGGCCGACTTGGGCTGGAATTACCGCATGCAAGATATCACCTGGCAGGATCTGGCGTATGATGAGGTGGTGTCCTTCGGCATTGCTCATGATTATACGGCGGCAGATGCGACGGCCACCTCCTCCTATTCCTTCTTTGACAACAGAAATCGGTTTGGCGAACTCAACGTGGGTAGCGACGAATATAAGACCTTTGACGAAGCGGGACAAAAGCTTTTCGCCATGGTAGGCGTGGCCGGCACCGTTTTCTCGGTTCGTATGTATGACCGCGTGCTGACCGAAGCGGAGATGGAACGCAACCACGCGGCCGACGTGATCTACTTCTACGATCTGGATACTTCCTTGCTTGATACCTATATCAAGGCGGGCGTTGATGAGGATGCGCTCTTTTCCGCCATTGCCGCGCTGGATTTTTCCATGAGCAGGGAGGAGGCGCAAAAGGCCTTTGAGGCGAGTCTGCTCTCTACCTGGTTGCGCTACGAGGGTCTGGGGCTTCGCCGTGAGAAAACGGACGGTAAGGAGGCAGTACGCTATTATTTTGCCGTGAAGGAGGAAGCGGTCGAGAAAATGACCGCGCTCGGCTTTACGGTGGAGTTTGGCGCGCTCGCCAACGTGGGTAAGGCCGTGGAGCCCTTGCTTTCCGCCTATGATCATCGGATAATCGCATACGACGGTGAGACGAAAAACGGCGGCTATTATACCGATGCGGACAGCTTTGCGCTGACAGTCCTCTTTCCCGACACCGAAAGAAAGACCATGCTCACGGAGGTTTTGGTGCAGGGCTACCTGCGCTTGGTGGATCCCCTCGGAGAGGAAACGGTGCTGTATCTTTCTGCCAATACCGAGGATTTCCCTGTCCGAGACCTGTTTGACGTGTATGAAAAGATGCAAGAGACGGATGCCGTGAAGGCCTGTCCCGATCTGCTCGAGCGAGTGGGAGCGGCGGTTCAAGGCGGCTACGAAAAGATCACCGTGCATTTGCAAGCAGGCGCCCCCTTGGGCGGCGACGGCTCTCTTGCCGCACCCTACCACAGCTT
>JAZRGD010000072.1:0-51951 GCA_045644045.1 Eubacteriales bacterium | reverse complement strand
TGACAGGTAGGCGGGGGGCACGTCCAGCACGGTAAAGCAGCCGCTCTTGCCGTCCTCGGAAAGCCGCACGGCGGCACGGGCGTAGGCAACCAAAACCGAGGCGGTAAACTCGGGGTTGGAGTCCAGCTTCAGGCTGTATTCAATGACGTGGCTATGCTCGCCCTCCCAGCCCGTCCTTCCCGTGCGGAAGACGCGACCGCCGTGAGGCAGACCCGCGTGGTCACGCTTCATCTCCTCCTCGGTGATGAAATGCACCGTGGTGTCGTAATCGGAAAAGTAGTTGGGCATAGTAACGATCTCTCTCGTGATGCGGTCAAGATCGGCTCCCTCCTCGGCCACCACATAGCACACACGGGTGTGCTTTTCACGGGTGGAGAGGGAAGGATTCTCTCCCGCGCGTACACGGGCGAGGGCATCCTCTACGGGAACGGTGTACTGTCTCGCGTCCTTGACCCCCTCAATGCGGCGCACCGCGTCCGAGTGGCCTTGGCTCACGCCCTTGCCCCAAAAGGTATAATCCTGTCCTTCGGGCAGAATGGCGGCGGCGTAGGCGCGGTTCAAGGAAAACATACCGGGATCCCAGCCTACCGAGATCAAGCCGATCGTGCCGCCTCTTTTGGCCGCCTCGTCCACCGTGGCGAAATGCTCGGGGAACTTCGCGTGGGTGTCAAAGCTGTTGACGGTATGAAAATGCAGGGCCAGGGCAGGGGTCTGGGCGGGCAGGTCGGTGGCACTGCCGCCGCAGAGGATCATTACGTCAATTTTGCCCTTAAAGGCCAAGGCCTCGTCCACGTGACAAACGCGAACGCCCTCCGTCAGAATTTTTACGGTGGCGGGGTCGCGTCTTGTAAACACCGCCACAAGCTCCATATCCTTGCTTTGCTTGATGGCGCATTCTACGCCGCGTCCTAAATTTCCATATCCGAAGATACCGATCCTGATGCTCATTCTGGTAGACTCCTTTTTGCTTTTTACCCTTCTATTGTAGCACATTTCTCATTTCGTTGCAACGCTTTTTTGAAAAAAATCCGCTTGAATGAAAAAAACTGCGGGCGGCGGCAAAAAATAGGCACAAGAGGCTACAACGTAAAGGGGAGGTTCTTCTTTTTTGTCTGATTTCCCCCTTCGGAATGTTATAAAAATGTTATAAAATAGACAATCCCAATTGCCGGAAAGGGCTTGACTTATCGCGCAAAATATGGTATACTGCGAGAGTACGAAAAAGAAAAAAATCTGCTTTGAGCGGGTGGCTTTTTATCGCATGGGGAGAGAAAAATGAAGCAAATTGACGCGGCCGTGATAAAGGAAACAAAGTATATTGCGCTTTGGGTGTGCATCCTGAGTGCCTTGATGCAGGCCGTCTTTCTCGTGATCGGAAAATGGGACGTGACCGTGCTTTTCGGAAATCTTTTGAGCGGCGCGGCGGCGATCCTCAATTTCTTTTTGATGGGTCTTACCGTGCAAAAGGCGTTGCAAAAGGAGGAAAAGGAGGCCAAGTCCTTTATCAAGGTCTCTCAGCTTTACCGCTTTTTGTTTCTCGTCGTCGTGGTAGTCGTGGGCGTGGTTGCGCCCTGCTTCAACAGCTGGAGCGCGGTGATCCCCGTGTTCTTTCCGCGTATCGCCATCGCCATAAGACCGCTTTTTGATAAGAAACAGTCTTGACGCAACCTGTTTTTTAGGAGGTGAACAATGTTATGAGATCCAAGAGCCGCGGCTTTGCGGTGGTGGATTTTTTGCTGATCTTAATGATGATCCTGCCGATCTTGTTCTGCATCGTGCTAAGGGTGCTGACAAAGCCGGCCACGGAGGGCATCAGTATCTCGGGCGCGCAGATCTATTTTACCGTCCCGATGCCCTTGCAGGACCTTCCCATTACCGAGTCGCAGATCAATTCCTTTATGGTGCTGATCTCTATTTTCGCCCTTTGCCTGTACTTGACGCACGGGCTTAAGGTCAAGGCGGATACGGGACGCCAGCACGCCGTAGAGTGGATCGTGGAAAAGCTGAGCGGTCTGGTGCGAGAGAGCATGGGTGATTATTTCATCGGCTTTGCGCCCTTCATCGGCGCGATCATTCTTCTTTCCGCCTTCTCCAGCCTTTTGTCTCTTTTCGGTCTGTATCCTCCCACCTCGGACATGAACGTGGTGGCAGGCTGGGCGGTTTTGGTCTTTGCCTTGATCACCTACTACAAGCTGAAGGGCGGATTTCTCGGCTATCTTAAGGGCTTTACCGAGCCCGTTGCCTTCCTCGCTCCCATCAATATGATCAGTGAGCTGGCAACCCCCGTTTCCATGTCCTTCCGTCATTACGGAAACGTGCTTTCGGGTACCGTTATTTCTACGCTGGTGGCGGCGGGCTTGCAGGGGGCGACGCGCCTCCTTCTCGGCTGGCTTCCCGGCTTCCTTGGGGAGATCCCCTTCTTCCAGATCGGTATTCCCGCCGTTTTGTCCGTCTATTTCGACGTGTTCAGTGGATGCTTGCAGGCCTATATCTTCGCTATGCTGACGATGATGTACGTGTCGGGCGGCTTCCCTGCGGAGGAATATTTCAAGCGCAAGGAACGCAAGCAGAAAAGAAAAGAAAACAAACAAAACAAACAAAAAATAATGAAAAACAACACGATGGAGGGTATTTAACATGTTGGAACTGGCTATTGGTATTATTTTGGGCTGCTGCGCTTTGGGCGCGGGTGTTGCAATGATCGCGGGTATCGGCCCCGGTATCGGTGAGGGTAACGCCGTTGCGAAGGCTTGTGAGGCCATCGGCCGTCAGCCCGAAAGCAAGGGCAGCGTCACCAGCACCATGCTGATGGGATGCGCCATCGCGGAGACCACCGGTCTTTACGCGCTGGTTATCGCGATCCTTTTGATCTTCGTTGCTCCCAATATGCTTGTAAACATTCTTTTGAGGGTCATTGGTTGATCCGCAAGGAGATAGATTATGCAATCATTAGACGTCATTTCTGTCAATCTGTGGCAGATATTGATCTCTCTCATCAATCTCACTCTATTGTTTTTGATCATCAAAAGGTTTCTCTTTAAGCCCGTAAGCAAGGTTTTGGCTCAGCGTCAAAAGGAGCTGGACGACCGTTACGCCGCCGCCAACGAGGCGGAGACCGTGGCCAATGAAAGCCGCGCCGCCTGGGAGGAAAAGCTCTCCGTGGCGGAGGAAAAGGCAAGTGCCATTCTGCAAGAGGCGACGGACACCGCTAAGGCGCGTGGGGAAAAGCTGGTAGCCGAGGCAAAGGAAACGGCAAGCGGCATTTTGCGCAACGCGCAAAGCGAGGCAGAGCTTGAGCGTCGCAAGGCCGCTGACGGGATCAAGCGAGAGATCGTGGAGGTCTCGGGTGCTTTGGCGGAAAAGATGCTGGAGCGCGAGATCAACACCGACGACCATCGCGCCTTGATCGATTCCTTCATAGAGGAAATGGGTGACGGCAATGACTGAGCTTGGTAAGGAATACGGCGCGGCACTGTTTATGCTGGCCTGTGAAACAGGCAGACAAAAGGAGTACGCCGCATCTCTCGATACGGTGAAGGCCGTATTTCGGGAGGAACCCCAATACGCGGAGATCTTGTCCTCTCCCGCCATTCCCGTCAAAGAACGGCTGGGCGTCATTGAGGCGGCGTTTTCGTCCGTACTGCCCGAGCAGGTTCTTTCCTTTCTGATGCTCCTGTGCGAGAAGGGAAGAACGTCCTTTTTCGACGAGGCTGCCGAGGCGTACCGCGAGCTTCTCGCCGCCTCGGAGCGCGTTTTTGAGGTGAAGATCACCGCCGCCGTTCCCTTGACGGAGGAGGAAAAGGAAAAGCTGATCGCCAAGCTGGAGAAGACCTATAAGGGTCGTGTACAGGCGGAGTATTTCGTTGACAAGGCCATCTTGGGCGGCTTGATCGTTGAGGTGGACGGCAAAACCATAGACGGTAGCCTGCGCCACCGTTTACACAGGGTAAAGGAGGTTTTGAACGCATGAGCGCAAGACCTGAGGAAATCAGTAACGTAATTAAAGAACAAATCAAAAATTATAGATCCAAGATCGAAATGAAGGAAACGGGCACCGTTATCCTGGTGGGTGACGGAATCGCGCGTGTTTACGGCTTGCGTGACTGCATGGCCAGCGAGCTGTTGGCCTTTGAGGACGGAAGCTTTGGCCTCGCGCAGAACCTGGAGGCCGAAACGGTCTCCGTGGCTCTGCTTTCCACCGCCAACAGCATCAAGGAAGGCTCCACCGTTAAAAGAACGGGCAAGGTCCTTTCGGTTCCCGTGGGCGAAGCGATGCTCGGCCGCGTGGTCAATGCCTTGGGTGAGCCCATTGACGGCAAGGGCCCCATCGTCACTTCGTGCGCGCGCCCCATCGAGTCCGAGGCTCCCGGTATCATCGAGAGAAAAAGCGTGTCGGTCCCCTTGCAGACGGGAATCAAGGCTATTGACAGTATGATCCCCATCGGAAGAGGACAGCGTGAGCTGATCATCGGTGACAGACAAACGGGAAAGACGCAGATCGTCCTTGATACCATCATCAACCAAAAGAAATCGAACGTGATCTGTATTTATGTGGCCATCGGGCAAAAGAACAGCTCGGTGGTGCAGTTGGCCAATGAGCTGACGGCAAGCGGTGCTATGGAGTATACCATCATCGTCTCCGCCTCGGCCTCAGAGTCTGCCCCCCTGCAATACGTGGCACCCTATGCGGGCTGTGCCATGGCGGAGTATTTCCGAGAGCAGGGCAAGGACGTGCTGATCATTTACGACGATCTTTCCAAGCACGCCGTGGCCTATCGCGCGCTTTCCCTGCTGATCAGGCGTCCTCCGGGCCGTGAGGCATACCCCGGTGACGTGTTCTATCTGCATTCGAGACTGCTTGAGCGCGCCGCTTGCGTGGCACCCGAATACGGAGGAGGCTCTATCACCGCCCTTCCCATCATCGAAACGCAGGCGGGTGACGTTTCCGCCTATATCCCCACCAACGTGATCTCCATCACCGATGGCCAGATCTTCCTTGAGACGGAGCTGTTTCACGCGGGCGTTATGCCTGCCATCAACCCCGGTATCTCGGTAAGCCGCGTGGGTGGATCTGCCCAGATCAAGGGCATGAAAAAGGTGTCGGGTGAGCTTAAGCTGCTCTATTCCCAGTACCGTGAGCTGCAATCCTTCGCGCAGTTCGGAAGTGATCTGGATGCCGATACCAAGGCAAGACTTGCCCTCGGTGAGCGCATCGTGGAGGTGCTGAAGCAGGGCAGAAACGCCCCTGTTCGCGTGGGCTGTCAGGTGGCCATCGTCTATGCGGTCACGGGCGGCTATCTGAACGAGACACCCGTTAAGGCGGTGAAGGAGTATGAGAGCCGCCTGTATGAGCTGTTAGAGAGCAAGTACGGCGAATTGCTCGTCCGTATTGAAAGCGGATGCTGGGACGACGGCGAGGTGGAGGAGCTGAAAAAGGCCCTTGCGGAAATGAAGAGGTCCTCTGATGGGTGCTGATATTAAGCAACTGCGCACTCGCATCAAAAGCGTCGATTCCACCCTTCACCTGACCAAGGCCATGGGACTTGTGGCCTCCTCCAAGATCCGCAAGGCTACCGATTCCATGAATAAGGGGAGAGAGTACGCCCGCGCGCTTGAGGAGACCGTGTCGCTTTTGACCTCCTCGGAGGCCTGTAAGAAAACGCCTTATATGGCCGCGCGAGAGGGTGGGCGCACCCGTCTGATCGTCATTGCGGGCGACCGTGGTCTTGCGGGCGGATATAACGCCAATATCTTTCGGCTGTTAAGAGAATATCCCGACGCGGAGGTAACTCCCATCGGAAAAAGAGCTTGCGAGCGCTTCGGCCAAGCGGTGACAGAGGCGGAGGGGTACTCCTACGCCGACGCGGTGGCCTTGGCACGTGATATTTGTCGCGATTTCGCGGAGGAAAAATTCGACCGTCTCGGCATCGTTTGCACCGAATACCGCTCCATGATGTCGCAAGAGGCTTGTGTGAGATGGCTCTTGCCTCTGCCTGTAAGCGAGGCGAAGGCGTGCGACGCCGTGTTTGAGCCGGATGAGGCCACGGTTTTGAACGCCATCATTCCCGATTATATCGCGGGGATGATCGTCTCTGCCGTGAAGGAAAGCTTTGCCAGCGAGGTGGCCGCCAGACGCGTGGCCATGGACAGCGCAGGCAAAAACGCCCAGGAAATGCTTGACGGCTTGGCGCTTGCCTACAACAGGGCGCGACAGGGCGCCATTACCCAGGAAATTACCGAGATCGTGGCGGGAAGCGATCTGTAAAGCCGCGAAAGGAGAAAAGTATGTCATTCACGCCAAGAGGAAGCGTCTCTCAGGTCATGGGACCTGTGGTAGACGTAACCTTCGAGGAAGGCTATCTGCCTTCCATATACAACGCGCTGACCATGCAAAACGGCGAAAAAACGCTGACGGTGGAGGTGGCACAGCACATCGGTGACAACGTGGTGCGCTGTATCGCCATGTCCTCCACGGACGGCTTGCGCCGCGGCACGCCCGTGACCGATACGGGTAAGACCATCAGCGTGCCCGTGGGAAGAAGCACCCTCGGAAGAATTTTTAACGTTCTCGGCGACGTGGTGGATAACACCCCCTTCGACCAAAACGTAGAGCACAGAGATATTCACAGAGCGGCCCCCGCATACAGCGAGCTGGCCACCTCTACCAGCGTTCTTGAAACGGGTATCAAGGTCATTGACCTGATCTGCCCCTATTCCAAGGGCGGTAAGATCGGTCTGTTTGGTGGCGCGGGCGTCGGTAAAACGGTACTGATCATGGAGCTGATCAACAACGTAGCCAAGCAGCACGGCGGCCTTTCCGTGTTTACGGGTGTAGGCGAGCGTACGCGAGAGGGTAACGACCTGTATAACGAAATGAAGGAGTCGGGCGATCTTGCCAACACCACGCTGGTGTACGGACAGATGAACGAGCCTCCGGGGGCGAGAATGCGTGTCGCTCTGTCGGGCTTGACCATGGCCGAATACTTCAGAGACGAAGAGCATCAGGACGTGCTTTTGTTTATCGACAACATTTTCCGCTTTACACAGGCGGGAAGCGAGGTGTCCGCCCTTCTTGGGCGTATGCCCAGCGCGGTGGGATATCAGCCCACCCTGGCTACCGAGATGGGTAACCTGCAAGAGCGCATCACCTCCACCAAAAAGGGCTCTATCACCTCCATTCAGGCGGTGTACGTGCCGGCCGACGACCTGACCGACCCCGCTCCCGCCACCACCTTTGCCCACCTGGACGCTACCACGGTTTTGTCCCGTTCCATCGCGTCGCAGGGTATTTATCCCGCCGTGGATCCCTTGGAATCCACCAGCCGTATCCTCTCGCCCGATGTTCTCGGTGAGGAGCATTACGCGGTGGCAAGAGAGGTGCAAAGGATCCTGCAAAGATACAATGAGCTGATGGACATCATCGCCATTATGGGTATGGATGAATTGTCCGATGAGGATAAGCTCCTCGTGCAAAGAGCGAGAAAGATCCAAAGATTTCTCTCTCAGCCCTTCGACGTTTCCGAGAAATTCACGGGTATTCCCGGTACCTACGTGCCCCTTTCCGAGACGGTACGCGGCTTCAAGGAGATCATTGAGGGCAAGCACGACGACCTGCCCGAATCCGCCTTCCTCTACGTGGGAACCATCGACGAGGCGGTGGAAAAGGCGAAGAAGGTGGCAAGATGAAGACCTTCTCGCTGAAAATATCCTCTCCCGAGGGAGACCTGTTCCAAGGTGAGGCGGTGAAGCTTTGCGTGCGCGCCTCGGAGGGAGACGTGGCCGTTTTGGCGGGACACATTCCCTTTGTTTCCTACGTCAAGCCCTGTGATTGCAAGGTAGAGCTTGCGGACGGAAGGGAACGGGTGGGACACTTAGAGAGCGGCGTTCTGACCGTGGGGAAGGATACGGTCATCCTTCTTTCCGGCGATTTCGCCTGGAAGTGAGACGAAAAGAAAAAGACTCGACGGAATTTTCCGTCGAGTCTTTCGTTTTTTAAAGAAGGCCCTTAATGCGCATTTCTCTTTTTTAGTTCAAATCAAAGCCAGTGCATGCCGGTGGGGCTGGGCTCGCGGATGAGAGACTCCTTAAGGAAGGCAACTGCCTTGGAAAGACCCTCGTCTGCGCTCATCAGAGAATCCTCATGCTCAATGGACATCACCTTGTCGTAGCCCACAAGACGCAGGTTGGAGATGATCTCACGCCAATAGTCGAGGCCGTTGCCGTAGCCCACGGAGCGGAAGATCCAAGAGCGATGGATCTCGTCGGCATAGGACTTGGTGTCCAGCACACCGAACTTTGCGGTGTTGTACTTGTCGATCTTGGTGTCCTTGGCGTGGAAGTGGTAGATGGCACCCTCAAGGGCACGAATGGCGGCCACAGGCTCAATGCCCTGCCAGATGAGGTGAGAGGGGTCGAAGTTGGCACCGATCACGTCGCCCACGGCGGCGCGGAGACGAAGCAGGGTCTCGGGGTTGTAAACACAGAAGCCGGGGTGCATCTCAAAGGCGATCTTGGTAACACCGTGAGACTTGGCAAATTCTGCGGTCTTCTTCCAATAAGGAATCAAAACCTCGTTCCACTGATAATCCAAAACGGCGGTGAAATCGTGGGGCCACGCGCAGGTCGCCCAGTTGGGGGTCTTATCCTCCTTGCATCCGCCGGGGCAACCGGAGAAGGTTACGATGGTATCAATGCCAAGCTTTTCGGCCAAAAGCACTGCGTCGCGGAAATCGTCGTCGTAGGATTTGGCAATGGCGGGGTCGGGATGTACGGGGTTGCCGTGGCAGGAAAGACACGCGATCTCCATGCCGTGACGGGCAACGGTATCCTTGAACTCCGCAAGTGCCTTCTCGTCAGCGAGAAGCACCTTGGGGTCGCAATGATCCTTGCCGGGATAGCCGCCGCAGCCGATCTCAACCGCCTCAACGCCCAGCTTTTCCAGCTTGGTCAGGGTCTCCTCCAAGGAAAGAGAGCCGTACAGATTGGTAAGTACACCGAGTTTCATGGTAAATACTCCTTTACGTAAAAGTTTACTACCCCTATTTTATACGAAAGAGCCGAAAAAAGCAAGCCCTTTTCCAAGAAAAGACAGTTTTTTGCGAAAAAAGTCAGTATAGCGAGGCTTTGAGGAAAAGAAGCAAAAGAAAAAGCTTTCCGTGTAAACTATTGTTTACACGGAAAGCGGCGGTAAGGCTTATTCGCAAAGCGCAAAAAGCGTGTCGCAAAGGGAGGCGGTGGAGGAGGGCTTGCGGAGCTTGTCCGCGTTTCGCTTTGCCTCGTTCAGCAGGTCGGGAGAAGCCAAAAGACGAATGGCGGTGTCGGCGGGGGATTCCCGCTTTTCGGGCAAAAAGGCCGCGCCGTGAGAGACCAAAAGGTCGGCGTTTCGGGTCTCCTGTCCGTGGATACGGTCGGAAATGAGCATGGGTAAGCACTTTGCCAGGGCTTCGCTGGAGGTGAGACCGCCCGGCTTGGATACCAAAAGATCGGCGGCATCCATCAAAAGGTCCACCCTGTCGGTGAAGCCGAGATTTAATACGCGCTTTTTCCAAGTCACGCCGTCGATCTTGCTTTTCAGCTTCTTGTTGTTGCCGCAGATCACCGCGATCTGAAGCTCTCCGTCGGCGCGGTCGAGTCGCTTCAGCGTGCGAAACAGAGCACCGTGACCCATGGAGCCGCCCGCAAGCAGCAGGGTGGGCTTTTTCGGGTCAAGCCCAAAGGCCGCCGCCGCCTCCTCTCTCGTGTGAGAGAGGGCGAAGCGGGGACGGATGGGAATGCCGATGGGAAGGATCTGCTCCGTCTTGAAGCCCTTGCGCTCCGCCGTGGGGACGATGGCCTCGCAAGCCACCACGAGACGGTCGGCACGCAGGGATTCCTCGGAGCAGGGGTGCATGGTGAAATCGGTCTCTATCGCTACCGTTTTGACGGTAAGGCCGTATTTCTGCTTGGCAACGTCAAGGATCATGGACGCGTAGGTGTGAGTGGAAACGATGACGTCGGGGGCTATGCCGTCGATGAGCCTTTTCGCCTTTTTTGCGATGCCCTTGTAGAAAAGGCGGGTGAGGGACGGCTTGTAGGCGTTGCTTTTCCGTTTTTCCAGCTGCCCGTACACAAAGCCGTGGAGTCTGTTCAGCCTGCGTGTCACGAAAAGATAACCGTGGGCGGAAAGCAGATGCATGAGGCGGTTGGTGGCCCTGTACATATCCACGGTCACGCACTCCGCGCCGCGAGCGGTCAGCTCGTCCTTGATGGCGGCGGCGGTGACGTTATGCCCCTCGCCTGCCGTGATGGTAAAAATCAGTGCTTTCATATGAGTCTCCGTATTCGACGAAGAATTTCCGTCCGTGGGACGGATAAAATGGGAGAAAAGACGACTTTTCATTCGCTCGGTATGAAAAGAGGACAAAAAAGACTTGCAAAATAAGGAATTATGTTATATAATAAATATAATGCCGATAGTGGGCTTCAAAATCGAAGATGCCCGACTACGGACCATTATACACCCTTTTTCAAAAAAAATCAAGAGGGAGCTTGTACGGAGGAAGCATGGAGACGATATATACCATTCCCATCACCGAGGTTTTTGATGAGGTGATGGCCAACCCTGCCTGCGGCTGTCCCCTTTGTCTTTTGCGGGAACGGCTGGAGGACAATGAGCTTGACCTCATTCTCGGTGCCTCCATGATGGAGCCCGATATTCGGATCAAAACCAACGAGCAGGGCTTTTGCGGGGAGCATTACGAAAGAATGCTGGGGATGAAAAACCGTCTCAGCTTAGCCTTGATGATGGAAAGCCATCTGGACGAGGTGAAAAAGCATCTCACCGCCTCTCCCCTCGCCGCGCTGATCGGACGCAAGACCGAGGGCGCGCAAAAGCAAATGGAGAGGATGAAGGGCTCTTGCTATATCTGCGGCAAGGTGGATTTTCATATGCGCCGCACCGTCTCTAACCTTTACGAAATGTACGCCCGAGACGAGGGCTTCAGAAAAAAATACCGTTCGATGCCCTTCTTTTGCCTGCCTCACGCCTCTATGCTTTGTGAGCAAGCAAAGAAAAGCTTCAGTGGAAAAAGCCTCGCCGCCTTTTGCGAGGAGACCATGGCCGTGTGCCTTGCCTACCTTGACACCCTGCGCGAGGACGTGAGCTGGTTTTGCAAGAAATTCGATTACCGTTACGAAAACGAGCCTTGGGGCAACGCCAAGGACGCGCCTATGCGCGCGGCGGCCTTTCTGACGGGAAAAAAGACGGGACAGCCTTGATTCCGTGAATAAAAAACGCCCTCCGTGGCGGGAAAGGAAAAGATATGATCATCGAGAGTGTGGACGTTACCGCCTTCGGCAAGCTGACGGATTACAAGGTGAGCTTTGACGGCGGCTTCAATTTGCTGGAAGGCAACAACGAGTCCGGAAAAAGCACGCTTTCCGCCTTTTTCGTATATATGCTGTACGGCTTTTCCGACGGCGAGGATGACGGCGCGCTGTCCGAGCGCGCGTTGCGCACTCCCTTTGCCGAGGAGGAAACGGCGGGAAGCATGGTCTTCTCCACTGCGGACGCCCGATACCGCATCGAGCGACACAGCTTGCTCGGGAAAAACGGCTGGCGCGATAGCTTTTCCTTGCGCAATCTGACCACGGGCGAGGTGGAAAACGAGGGCCCCTCTCCCGGAGAACGCTTTTTCGGGGTGAGCCGTCAGGTCTTTCTTGAGACCGCCTTTTTCGGGGTGAGCCGCATGGGTGCGGTGAACGGTGATACGGTTTGCGAGGCCATTGAAAATATCATCTTTTCGGGCGATGAAAGGCAATCCGTTACCCGTGCCGCCCGCGAGCTGAACGAGGCGGCCGATCGCTTGTTCTCGTCGGAGGGGAACGGCGTTTTGCTTGCTTTGCAAAAGGAACGGGAGTCGTTGGAGGAGCAACTGAAGACGGCCAGAGAGCGGGAGGAGGCTCTGTACGAAAAGGAGGAGCATCTTTACGTGAACCGTTGTAAGCGTGCCGAGGCCTTGGCCGAGCTTGAAAAGTTCACGTCGCTTGAAACAAACTACTACAATGCGATCATGATCAAGGATTACGATCGCTTGCACGCCATGGAAAACGAAACGGTGGAAAGAGAAAGGGCGGTGGCCGATTTCGTCGCCACCCGCCAAAACGAAAACGGCGTACCCGATCTCGCCTATTTGACCGATCTGACCAAGGCTAAGGCGGAATATGACAGCGCGCGTAAGGCGAGAGAGCTGGCAAGGCTTGCGCTGGGACAGATCGGTGAAGCGGACTGCCCCGTAAGCGAGGAGGAGCGCGTTCTTTGCGCCCGCGTGGATGAAGCGGGCGGTGTGAGTGACGTGCGCGAAAGGACCGAGGCGACGCAAAAGCGCGAAAGGCGTTTTGCCGTTCTGTGCTCCGTTTGCCTCGCCCTGCTCGCGGCCGCCCTGATCGGTGCTGTCGCCACCTGGCTCGGAGACTATACGGCGGTGTCCGTGCTTCTTTCCTGCTTGGGCGTCGTCGCGCTTGGCGCGGGCGTCGTTCTGGGCGGCGAGTGGTCTCGCGCCGCGAAAGAGCGAAAAAAGCTGTTCGCCGTGTGTGATGCGCAGAAGGGAGACGCGTTTTTTGCCCTGTTGGCACGCGCGGACGCGGCGGGCCGCATTATGGAAAAATGGGAGGCCGACAGAAGGAAGGCGAGCGAGCTCGTGGAGCTGTCCGAGCTTTCCTATGAGGAGGCGAAGGAAAGGCTTTCCTCGCTCGTATCCCGATTCGGCAAACGGGAGGCGGATGAAAGCCTCGTACAGACCGCCGTTCGCGTGGGAGAGGAAATTGCCGATTTCCTGGAGAAGCTGGCCGAACGAAAGAAAAGCAAGGAGCTGGCCGACGAGGAGGTGCGCGTTTTGCGTGCCAAGCTGGCCGACCAGAACGAGATCGCCGTACGCGCACGCGTGGCCCCTGACGACAGAGAGCGGTACTGCAATCAGAACGTAGAGGACCTCAGACGGGGCGTAGAGCATTTTGAGGATATGCTCAGCAAGCTTCTCTGTGCTGAAAACCAACTTTTGACCGCCCTTTCCGGCTTCGAGGTCGGAGAGGCATCCGCCTCTATCGCGGAGAAAATACTCGCGCTTGACGAGCGAATCGAGAAAATTCGGGAAACGGGTCGCATCTACCGTCTGGCTGCGGAGGCCGTGGCGGGCGGCGGTGAGAGACTGCGGAACGAGATCTCGCCGAGACTGTCCTTCGGTGCGGGAAACCTGCTGTATGAGATGACGGACGGAAAATATACCGACGTGCTTGCTGACGATAGGATGGGGCTGTCCTTTTTCACGGAGGACGGAAAGCGCGACGTGCGTCACCTGGGTGACGGAACGGCGGAGATGGCGTATATTGCCTTGCGCCTGTCGCTGATCGGCTTGCTTTACCGCAAGGAGCTGCCGCCTCTGTGCTTTGACGGCTGTACTGCCTTGCAGGATAGAGAGAGGGCGCTGGCCTTCTTGCGTGCCCTGCGCGGGCTGACGGCGGACGGAAGGCAGTGCTTCTGCTTTACCGCCAACGAGAGGGAAAGGTCCCTCGCTGATAAGGTCTTTACCTCTTATCGATACTTGGCTATGGAAAAATAAACCGTCCCATGGGAGGAGAAAGGAGCGGATATGAGCAAACGGATATTGACGGTAAGCTCCGCGTATATGCTGATCGGGATGAAGTCGGAGCGCGTTCCCGCCGTCGGTGAGACACTGACCGCCTTCGGAAGCGTCAGCTACAGTCCGGGCGGCGCGGGTGCCAACACGGCCATCGCGCTGAGGCGGTTGGGCGCGGAATCCGTTTTTTGTGCCCGTATTGGCCGTGATCCTCACGGAGAAACGCTCTACGACTATTACAAAGAGTGCGGCGTTGACGTGTCTCACGTCGCCGTTGACAGAGAAAATCCCACGGGCTGTGTGGTGCGGCTGTCCACCGAGGGGGAGGAGACGCGTGCCTTAAAATACCCCGGTGCCAATCTCCTTCTTTCGGAGCATGACGTGGACGAAGCCTTTTTATCCTGTCCGGACCTGCTTTGCCTGCAGGCAGACGTAGGGGACGGTGCCGCTCTTTACGCGGCGGATTACGCCTACCGCCACGACATTCCCATTTTCTTTGATGCCGGTCCCGACGGACGGGATTTCCCCTTGGAAAAGCTGCCGCCCCTCAAGGTTTTTTGTGCCAACGAGAAGGAAATGTTCGATTATACGGGTCTTTTGCCGGGTGGGGCTGACTCCTGTCTTGCCGCTACCATGGAGCTTTTACACCGTGTAAAGACGGATTACGTGGTGATCAAGCTGGCGGATCGGGGTGCCTTCGTTTGCAATGGGCGACACTTTAAGTTTCACTCCGCCTTCTCCGTCAAGGAGGTGGATCACAGCGCGGCGGGCGACGCCTTTTTTGCCGCGCTTGCGTTGCGCCTCTCGGAGAACGGTGACGACATCGGTGATGCCATGCACTACGCCACTGCGGTCAGCGCTTTGACCGTGACGAGAGCGGGAGAGGCCTACTCCTTGCCCGACGCGGATGAGGTAGCCTGCTTTATGAAAAGCCATCGCGCGCCCTGATACGTATGGAGAGGATCAAGGTGTTGGCGGTTACAGGCCCTACCGCAAGCGGAAAAACAGGGCTGTCCATTGCCTTGGCGCAAGCCCTTGACGGCGAGATCGTTTGCTGTGACTCTATGCAGGTCTATCGCGGCATGGACATCGGAACGGCAAAGGCAACGGCAGAGGAGCAGGCGGCTGTACCGCATCACCTGCTTGACGTATTGGACCCGACGGAATCCTTTTCCGCCGCCGATTATGCCGTATTGGCGGAGCAAGCCATAACGGAGATCGCGGCGCGGGGGCGGGTGCCTATTCTTTGCGGCGGAACGGGGCTGTATCTTGAGGCACTCAGAACGGCGCGCCACGGCACGCCCGTCCCCACCGATGAGGCTTACCGTGCCTCCCTCGCCCGAATGGCGGAGGAAAAAGGAAAGGAAGCGGTGCACGCCATCCTCGCGGCGACGGATCCCGAGGCGGCCGCCGCCATTCATCCCAACAATTTGCGCCGTGTGATACGCGCGCTGGAGATTTATCATACCACGGGCAAGACTAAGACCGAGACCGACAGGGAGGCGTCTGCCGAGAATCCCCGATTGGAGATCTTAAACCTGACCCTCGTCTTCCGTGACCGCGCCCTTCTTTACGATCGGATCGACAGACGGGTGGAGGCGATGATGACGGAGGGGCTTCTTGACGAGACCGAGCGGCTCTATCTCGACGGCAAGCTTTTGCCCGGTACGACGGCGGCCGCCGCCATCGGATACAAGGAATGCCTGGGTGCCGTGCGGGGAAGCATGAGCGTTGAGGAGGCGGTGGCAGACTTGAAAAACGCCACCCATCATTACGCCAAGCGGCAAGAGGTCTGGTTCGCCGCGAAGCCGCACGTTTCTCTGTGCGCGGACGGCGAGACGGGTATGCGCTCACGGGCTGAGATCCTATCCGAGGCATTAGAGCATTGCCGCGAATTTTTGAAAAGATAAAAAACGAATTTACATATTAGGAGACTAAAAATGAAAGCATCTGAACTGTTGAAAAGGGTAGAGAGCGGTGCTTTGTCAGCATACGGTCATCTTTACGGCGATATTGCCGATCAGACCGCCCGATATGCCGCCGCCATCCGTTCCTTTATTGAGCTGTACGGTGACGATAGAGAGGCGTATCTGTTCTCTGTTCCCGGCCGCACCGAGGTGCTCGGCAACCATACCGATCACCAAAAAGGCTGTGTTTTGGCCGCCGCCATTGACCGCGATATCGTCGCTGTGGTCTCGCCTGCGGATAACGGCGTGATCCGCGTCAAGAGCGAGAGCTATCCCGAGGACGTGGTGGAGCTTGCCGCCTGCGGCGATCCGGATGCCTTTGCCGATTTTTCCTCCGCCTCGCTGATCGCGGGTACGGTGAACGGCTTCACGTCTCGCGGCTTTGCCACGGGCGGCTTTGATGCCTATACCGTCAACCGCGTGCTGAAGGGCTCGGGCCTTTCCTCCTCCGCCGCCTTTGAGGTCATGATCGGCAATATCATGAACTATCTTTACAACGACGGAAAGATCAAAAATGAGGAGCTGGCGAAGATCGCGCAGTTTGCCGAAAACCGATATTTCGGAAAGCCCAGCGGCTTGATGGATCAGATGGCTTGTGCCGTGGGCGGCTTTGTGTTTATCGATTTTGCCGATAACGCGAACCCCATTATTGAGCCCATTGCCTTTTCCCTGACGGAGGCGGGCTTCGTTCTGTGCATTCTCAACACGGGCGGAAACCACGCCGACCTGAATGCCGATTACGCCTCCGTGCCTGTCGAAATGAAGCAGGTCGCGGCCTACTTCGGCAAGGAGGTTTTGCGCGGTATTACCGAGGGACAGCTGATCGAAAACCTGCCCCTGATCCGCGCCGCCGCGGGCGACAGAGCCGCTTTGCGCGCTCTTCACTTTGTGCGTGAGAACGAGAGGGTGAAGGAGACCGCCGCCATCCTCAAAAAGGGCGACTTGGACGCCTTCCTCGCGGCCGTGCTTGCGTCGGGTGACTCCTCCTTTAAGTATTTACAAAACGTATATACCGTCAAGAACGTAGAGGAGCAGGGGCTTTCCTTGGCACTCCGTCTTGCCGAGGGACTCCTTTCGGGCAAGGGCTGTGCTTGGCGCGTGCACGGCGGCGGCTTCGCGGGTACGACCCAGGCCTTCGTCCGCAAGGAATATGCCGAGGATTACCGCATGGTCACCGACAGTGTCTTTGGTGAGGGGGCCTGCATGATGCTGACCATCCGTCCCGTGGGCGCAACGCGTATTGATCTTTGATCTTTTGACTGTCCGTTTAATGGGACAAACAATACGCTATAATGGCCTTGTAAAACAAAAAAGAAAAGGATGAAAGACTATGGCAACCAAAAAGACCGAAAAGACCGAAAAAAACGCTTCTCCCGTGTCGGACAAAAAAGCGGCACTGGAGACAGCCATTTCCCGTATTGAAAGAGAGTACGGCAAGGGCACCATCATGAAGCTGGGTGAGAACACCCACATGAACGTTTCCGCCGTTTCCACGGGCTCCTTGTCTCTTGACCTGGCACTTGGTATCGGTGGTGTTCCCCGTGGCCGTATCATCGAGATCTACGGCCCCGAATCCTCCGGTAAGACCACCGTGGCACTCCACGTGGTGGCTGAGGTGCAAAAGCTGGGCGGTGAGGCGGCGTTCATTGATGCCGAGCATGCGCTTGACCCCGTTTACGCCAAAAATCTGGGCGTAGACATTAACAACCTGCTGGTTTCTCAGCCCGATTCGGGTGAGCAAGCCTTGGAGATCGCGGACGCCTTGGTGCATTCGGGTGCCATTGACGCCATCGTGGTGGACTCTGTTGCCGCTCTGACCCCCCAACAGGAGATCGACGGCGATATGGGTGCTTCCCACGTGGGACTGCAAGCGCGCCTCATGTCCCAGGCTATGCGTAAGCTGTCCTCCTCCATCTCTAAATCTAACTGCGTTGTGATCTTTATCAACCAGCTTCGTGAGAAGGTGGGCATCGCCTACGGAAACCCCGAGGTGACCCCCGGCGGACGCGCGCTGAAGTTCTATTCCTCCGTTCGCATTGAGATCCGCAAAAAAGAGGTCCTCAAGAGCGGCAGTGAGATCTACGGCAACCACGTGCTTTGCAAGGTGGTGAAGAACAAGGTAGCGCCGCCCTTCAAGACGGCAGAGTTTGACATCCTCTACGGCAAGGGTATTTCCAAAATGAGCGAGCTGTGCGATATGGGCGTGACCTTGGGCATTCTGGAGAAGAGCGGCTCCTGGTTCTCCTACGACGGACAGCGTATCGGACAGGGAAGAGATAAGGCCGTGGCCTTCCTCGAGGAAAATCCCGAGCTGGCCGCCGAGGTGGAAAAGAAGCTTCGCGCCGCCGCCGCCAGTGGCGAGGTAGGCGAGACCTTTGAGCTGGACGAGGAGTTTGACCTGTCGGGCCTCGAGGACGACGAATAAAATATGAAGGCAACCGTGGAAAAGGTATCCCCCGCCCGAGCGGCGGGGGGCTTCTTGGTTACCCTGCGGTTCGATGGCGCGCGGCCGAGATCTCATACCTACCGTGTGACCGTCGCGGAATATGAGGCGGCGGGCTCGCCCGAGGAAGGCGCGGTGCTTTCGGATGAAGAGACGGCGGTGCTGACCGAAAGAGAGGATACCCGTCTGGCTTATGAGCGTGCCTTGAAGATCCTCGCGGCAGGCGACAACACCGCCGTGGGACTTTTGCGCAAGCTGAGGGAGCGGGGCTTTTCCGCTACCGTTTCCGAAACGGCCGTCCGCCAAGCGAAGCAGAACGGTTATATAAAGGAAGAAGAAATGCTTCTTCGCCAGTTGGCGATTTACGCCAAGCGGATGTGGGGCCCCCGTAAATTTCTTCCCGCCCTCCTCCAAAAGGGATTTTCCCGCGAGGAGATCGAGAATGCCATGCGCAAGGCGGCGGCGGAGGAGATCTACGACAGGGAAGCGGTCAAGGCTGCTTTGCTGTCGGAATATTCTCCTTCCACCTCTGCCGAAACCAAGGCGTTACTTTATAAATTTGGATTTTGCTAACCTATGATTTACATTTAGAGGTTGAAATGAAAGAATTTTTACCGTTCCCCGAACATGCCCGCGTGATGATGGTGGGTGACTCTATCACCCATAACGGTGCGGCCTTGGCCTATATCCAAGAGTATTATCTGACACGCTTTCCCGAGAAGAGGGTGCGCTTCTTTAACGCGGGAGTTTCCGGTGGCAGTGCCGCCACCTCCGCCTTGCGCTATCTGGATGACGATATGGCGCTTTACAAGCCCACTCACGCCGTGGTGATGCTGGGAATGAACGATTGCGGCCGCCATCTGTATGGCAAGGAGGATCCCTGCATCTTGCAAAAGGCGGATGCCTTTACTGCCTATGCCGAAAGCATGATCGCCCTTTGCGATAAGCTGACGGCAGCGGGGTTGCCCTTGACCCTTTGCACTCCTACTCCCTTTGACAACGGAATGACGTGCGACACCCCTGTTCTCCCCGGTGTAGATACCACCTTGACGGGGTACGGACAGTTTTGCCGTGGGCTTGCCGAGAAATACGGCGCGTCCGTGGTGGATTACAATACGCCGATGACCCATATCAACAGGGAATTGCAGAAAAAAGACCCCGCTGCCTCCTTGGTGGGTGCGGACCGCGTGCATCCCACCGCCGTGGGACAGGCTGTTATGGCGGTCTTGTTCTTACGCGCGCAAGGCTTTGCCGATCTGCCTCTGCCCTCTGCCGATACGGCGGAGGACTGTCTTGCCGCATTTTCTCTTTCGGAGAAAAATCAGGCGCGGTATGATTGCGAAAAGCTCTGCCGTAACCTGCGCGCTACGGTCTACCTTGTGCCGAACGTGGATTGGTTGGCACCTCTCGAAGAGCGTTGTGCCGCCATGGGGCGGTATTTGGAGGATGTGGAAAAGGGCGTTTACTCTCCCCACCCCTATATTCAAGGCTTAGCGAGAAGCTACGCCGAGAACGCGTCGGGGGAAGAAGAGCAAAAGCGGAAGCTTGTAAGACTGTCCGAGGCACTTTACGAGAGCTGACGCAAAAACAAAAAAGGAGTCCTTACGGGACTTGTGGTACGTTTTATGAAAACCAAAGCGATATTTCGCTCTCTTTTTACGATCCTGTTCCTGCTTCTGCTGGTCGGAACGGTGGTGCTTATGCTCGTGATTCCTCCCATGGAGGACGCGCGTAAGCGCGAGGAGCTGGGGGACCCCCTTGCCTTCGTGACCAGTACGGCGCGGACGCCGTGGGCGTATGTGGATGCGGAGGGAGCCTTAAGGATGTATCCCGAGGACTGTGTTGGCTTGACCGTCCTTCGCATTCCCGAGGCAGTGAACGGCGTGACGGTTACGGGGGTAAGCGCCGCTTTTAGCCACGCGCTGACCGACGTGGAACGGATCATTCTTCCTTCCACCGCGCCCGTGCCCGTGATCGACCGCTCTCTTTCCTCTTGGAGTGCCTTGCGCCAGCTTGTGTTTCGAGAAGGCTGCGCGGACCTCAGCAGAGCAAGCGTGAAGGCGGTCACGCAGCTGGAGGAGATCTATTTGCCAAAGAGCATTGAGAAGATCGGCTGGCACTTTTTAAGAGAAGGCGACGGTACTCCCACCGTTTATTATGCGGGAACAGAGGAAGAATGGCTCAGCCTCGGTGCCGACGCGAAGCGCGTCGCAGGGCGTTACACGATGGTGTACGAGACCTCTGCACCCGTGGAGTGGATCGAAAGCACCAAATAAATATTGTAAATTTTCCGTGAAGTCTCTTTACAGAAGGGAAAAAATGTAGTATAATGGCTTGCGTATGACCGTTCGCACGGTTTGCGGCGCTTCACCCGCCCGCATACTGAGCCTGCGGCACAAAAATAAGAAAGGTGAAAACGAAAATGATCACGAAAGAAACCAAAGCAGCACTCATCGAAACCTACAAGACCGGCGAGCACGACACCGGCTCTCCCGAGGTACAGGTTGCCATCCTTACCGAGAGAATCAACACTCTCACCGAGCACCTGAAGAAGAACCCCAAGGACTTCCACTCTCAGAGAGGTCTGTCCCAGATGGTTGGTCACAGAAAGAATCTGCTTGCTTACTTGGCGAAGAAGGACATCGAGAGATACCGTGCCATCATCGCTAAGCTGGGTCTGAGAAAGTAATTTCGCATTTCATTCCGCCTACGGTCTGTCGGGTCTCCGACAGATCGGGCGGGAACGCGGATGCGTTCTTGCTCTCGCGGCGGTGGCAGGGTAGGTAGCAGTTTATATGCGCCGAACGCTTTTCGACGTATATAAAGTGCTATGTCCTCTGTTGCCGCTATTTTTATGTAGCAATGAAGGAAAGCCGAGGATGCCTATCCCTCGGGGTGAAGCCTTCCTTCTTATTTAAAACTGAAAGGAAAGTAAAACAATGTTTGAAAACTACAAAGTGTTTGAGTACACCTATGCGGGCCGTCCCCTCAAGGTCGAGGTGGGTAAGGTGGCAGGTCTTGCCAACGGATCTTGCATGATCTCCTACGGCGAGACTGTGATCCTGGCTTGCGCTACCGCGTCCGCCGCTCCCCGTGACGGCATCGACTTCCTTCCCCTGTCCGTAGACTACGACGAGAAGATGTATGCCGTGGGTAAGATTCCCGGCGGCTACCTGAAGAGAGAGGGCAAGCCCTCCGAGAAGGCCGTTCTCACCAGCCGTGTGATCGACCGTCCCGTTCGTCCCCTCTTCCCCAAGGATCTGCGTAACGACGTGGCTCTGTCCCTCACCGTTATGTCCGTAGACCCCGATTGCTCTCCCGAGAACACCGCTATGATCGGTGCCTCCATCGCCCTGTGCATCTCCGATATTCCCTGGAACGGCCCCATCGGTGGCGCGTTTATGGGTCTTGTGGACGGCGAGATCGTGGTCAACCCCACCGCCGAGCAGCGCGCAAAGAGCGACCTTGAGCTGACCGTTGCCGCCTCCGCCGCTAAGGTGGTCATGATCGAGGCGGGTGCCAACGAGGTGGACGACGACACCATGTTCGCCGCGATCATGAAGGCACACGAGGTCATCAAGGACCTGCTTGTATTCATCGACGGCATCGTTGCCGAGGTGGGCAAGCCCAAGTTTGCTTATCCCTCTTGCGAGCTGGATCACGATATGTTCGACGAGATCTTCGCTTATTGCGAGGAGAGAGTCATGGAGGCTCTTGACACCGACGACAAGACCGTCAGAGACGCGCGTCTGCAGCCCATCACCGAGGACGTGATGGCGACCTTTGGCGAGAAGTATCCTTCTCTCACCGTAGAGCTTCCCGAGCTGATGTACAAGATCCAGAAGAAGATCGTTCGCCGTTGGCTCATCAACGATAAGAAGAGAGTAGACGGTCGCCGCATGGACGAGATCCGTCCCCTGGCCGCCGAGGTTGGCATTCTGCCCCGTACCCACGGTACCGGTCTCTTCACCCGTGGACAGACGCAGGTTCTGACCATTGCCACTCTGGGCACCCTCAGCGAGGCACAGAAGCTGGACGGTCTGGATGACGAGGACAGCAAGAGATATATGCACCACTACAACATGCCCGGTTACTCCACAGGTGAGGCCAAGGCTATGCGTAGCCCCGGTCGCCGCGAGATCGGCCACGGTGCGCTTGCCGAGCGTTCTCTCGTTCCCGTGCTTCCTTCCCCCGAGGAGTTCCCCTACGCCATCCGTCTGGTTTCCGAGGTCGTTTCCTCCAACGGCTCTACCTCTCAGGCATCCGTTTGCGGCTCTACCCTTGCTCTGATGGACGCCGGCGTTCCCATCAAGGCTCCCGTTGCGGGTATCTCTTGCGGTCTGATCACCGAGGACGACGGCAGCTGGACCACCATGATCGACATTCAGGGTCTTGAGGACTTCTATGGCGATATGGACTTTAAGGTGGCGGGTACTCACAAGGGTATCACCTCCATTCAGATGGACCTGAAGATCGACGGCTTGACCCCCGAGATCATCCGTGCCGCTCTTGAGACCACCCACAAGGGCCGCGATTATATCATTGACGACATCATCCTGAAGGCCATCGAGGCTCCCAGAGGTGAGGTTTCCAAGTACGCTCCCAAGATGATCAGCATGCAGATCGATCCCGAAAAGATCCGTGAGGTCATCGGCTCGGGCGGAAAGGTCATTCAGAAGATCGTTGCCGACACCGGTGCCAAGATCGACATCGAGGCGGACGGCTCCGTATTCATCGCCGCCGTAGACCGTGAGGGAGCGGAGAAGGCCAAGGCTATCATCGACGCCATCGTGTTCGAGCCTGTGGTTGGTGAGACCTACGAGGGTATCGTGACCCGTATCGTCACCTCTAAGGATGACCCCAACTCTCAGATCGGTTGTATCGTAGAGTATGCCCCCGGTAAGGATACCTTGGTGCATATTTCTAAGCTCCAAAACAAGCGCACCGAGAAGGTCACCGACGTTTGCAACATCGGCGATACCGTCCGTGTGAAGTACATGGGCATCGACAAGAAGGGTAGAGAAGATTTCTCTATGAAGGACGCCGACTGATAAAAACGAATAAGAAAACACGCATACGACGAAAGGTCGTATGCGTGTTTTTTGTATCTGAAAAATTGTTACAAAAAAATCATCGCACAAAATTGTGCGATTTTCAACACAAAAATTTTTTCTGTTGTATAATGGAAAAAACGATAGGAAAGGAAAAATAAAATGGAACAAAAAATACAAAGGGAAGTTCATTTTTTTTGCGAGAACGTGAAAGCCTTGCGGCAAAGAGAAAATTTATCTAAAAAAGAAATGGCGAAAAGGCTTGGTATCGGGATTGGTAGCTTAACGCGCATTGAAAACGGAAAACTTCCGCCAAGGCTGAGGTGCGACATTTTGATAAAGATATATATTCTTTTTGGTGTTACACCCGAAAATATGTTTTTGCCTTTTGAAAAGGACGAAGAGTAAATAAAAAACGACTTGCGCCAATGGGTAATGTTCTTAGCGAAGAATTTGAAAAGCCTTACCAAGTGTGCGCATCGCATTTGACCTGACAAATGCAGAATGGGCTAAGCCCAAACCCTTATAGAAACAGAAAGAGAGCAAGAGTACAAGGAGAAAATCCTTATATTCTTGCTCTCATTTTTTTCTTCTGTCGATATATTCACTTTCGTGAAATATGTTCACGAAAGATGAATTCGATATGTTCTCGCTTCGCTCGAACTCGATATATTGCCGCTTCGCGTCAATTCGATATGAGATAAATCCCTCTCGCTTTTGACATATCTCGCCTTTGGCGAGGAATGCAAAAGCATATCGAGCCGAAGGCATATCGAGTTGCGTCAGCAACATATCGAAAATCCCGTCAGGGATTTATCTCGATGCGTGATTGTCCGTTAAGGACATCACGCTAATGTTGCAAGCCGCTTTTCTATTATTTCCCCAAGGCAATTAACAACACGCTGATGTCGGCGGGGTTGACGCCGCTGATGCGGGAGGCTTGGCCGATGTTGAGGGGACGGATGGCGGCCAGCTTTTGCGCCGCTTCGAGGCGCAAGCCTTTTAAGGCGGCGTAATCGAAATCGGCGGGAAGGGCGTATTCCTCCAGTTTCTTTTGTCTTTCTACCTCCTTGCGTTGACGGGCAAGGTAGCCCTCGTACTTGATCTCGATCTCGGCGGTTCTTTGTACCGAGGGGGAGAGGGCAGGACGCGCGATGTCAACAGGGGTGAGAAGATCGTAATTCAGCTCGGGACGGCGGAGAAGGTCAGAAAGGCGCATGCCCGTTTCCACGGGAGCAGACTCGGCCGCCGCAAGGATTTTGTTCAAGGTGGCGGAAGGAGGGATAACCGTTTTTTGCGCTCGTTTTATTTCAGCCTCGATGGCGGCGCGCCGCTCACAGAAGGCGGCGTAACGCTCGTCAGACAGGAGACCCACACGGTGTCCGTGGTCGGACAGGCGCAGGTCGGCATTGTCTTGACGCAGAAGAAGACGGTACTCCGAGCGCGAGGTCATAATGCGATAAGGCTCCTTCGTGCCCTTGGTGACAAGGTCGTCAATAAGCGTGCCGATATAAGAGGAGTCGCGAGACAGGATCAGAGGCTTTTCCCCACGGAGGGCAAGAACGGCGTTGATGCCTGCCACAAGGCCTTGGGCGGCGGCCTCCTCGTAGCCCGAGGTGCCGTTGAACTGCCCCGCGCCGTACAGACCCGAAACCGTCTTTGTTTCCAAGGTGGCGTAAAGGGCGAGAGGGTCAATGCAATCGTATTCGATGGCGTAGGCGTAGCGCATGATCTCCGCCTTCTCAAAGCCGGGCAGAGAGTGGAGCAGGGCCTCTTGCACGTCTGTGGGCATAGAGGTGGAGAAGCCTTGCATATACATTTCCTCGGTGTCCTTGCCGCAGGGCTCTACGAAAAGCTGATGGCGCTCCTTGTCGGCAAAGCGGACGATCTTGTCCTCGATGGAGGGGCAGTACCTGGGGCCCGTGCCGTGAATGTTGCCCGAAAAGAGGGCGGAGCGGGTCAGGTTGTCGTGAATGATGCGATGGGTCTCGGCGTTGGTGTATACGATATGACAGGGAATTTGCTCGATCTCGTTCAAGGCCGCCTCGTCGGTATCGGCAGAGAAGGGGGTAATGTGTTCTTCCCCCGGTTGTTCCTCTAAACGGGAAAAGTCTATACTCCGTCTGGCTACGCGCGCGGGCGTGCCCGTCTTAAAGCGCATCAGCGGAAGTCCTGCCGCGCGAAGGGAGTCCGAAAGTCCTTCCGCGCCCATCAATCCGTCAGGGCCTGCGGGATAGGTCACGTCACCCACGAAAATAGCGGAAGAAAGATACGTACCCGTACAAAGGATCACCTTGTCCGCTTCCCAAACATCGCCGAGGGCGGTCTTGAGCCCCGCTATCTTTTTGCCCTCTGCCGTGTCCTCGGTAAGGATCTCGGTCACGTGGGCTTGCACAAGGCGCAGATTTTCCGTTTTCTCTACTGTACTTTTCATAATAGAGCGGTATAGCATACGGTCAGCCTGCACACGCTTGGAATGTACGGCGGCACCCTTGCCTAAGTTGAGGGTGCGGGATTGCAGGGTCACAGCGTCGGCCGCTTTGCCCATTTCGCCGCCCAATGCGTCTATTTCATAGACCAAGTGTCCCTTTCCCGTACCGCCGATGGAGGGGTTGCAGGGAAGATTGGCGAGAGAGTCAAGGTTGAGGGTAAACAAAACGGTGTCCGCGCCCATACGGGCGGCGGCGAGGGCGGCTTCAACGCCGGCGTGCCCCGCGCCTACTACGGCAATTTGTGTTTTTCTCGTCATTTTCCTCATCCTCCGACGTAAAATATCTTCTCATATTTTATCACATTCGGGGAAACATTGCAACAGTTTTGCTCTTTTTGTTTGATATTTTTAATAAAATAGCAATATACAACAAATCGAGCAAAATAATATCAAAAAAATATTGACATACTAAAACAAAAGTGCTATAATGTAAAACAGATGTTGCCAAAGAAAGAGGCAACCCTAAGGAGGACGAAACGTGACGATCGAAAATTTGTTTGACTTATCGCATACCTTGGCAAAGGACTATCTTTCAGGCTTTACCTACCCTTATGAGGCACTTTCGGGCATTAAGAAAATGATTGCTGCTTTGGGCGAGGAGCTTTCCAAGGATGAATACGACGAGGTGAAGGAGCACGTTTGGGTGGCCAAAACGGCTGACGTCGCCCCCACCGCTTATTTGGGAGAGTACACCATCGTAGGCCCGGAGACCGAGGTCAGACATTGTGCCTTCGTGCGCGGTGCCGCGCTCATCGGCGCGGGATGTGTGGTGGGCAATTCCACCGAGATCAAAAACGCCATCATCTTTGACGGTGTGCAGATCCCTCACTACAATTACGTAGGCGACTCCATCCTTGGGTATCGCTCTCATATGGGCGCGGGCAGTATCGCGTCCAACTTCCGCTCCGACAAAGGAAATATCACCCTGCACACCCCCGAAGGTGATATGGAAACAGGCTTGCGCAAGATCGGAACCATGCTTGGTGACTTCGTTGAGGTGGGCTGTAACAGCGTGCTGTGCCCCGGTAGCATCGTGGGAAGAAACAGCATCGTATATCCCCTTTCGCGCGTGCGCGGCGTGATTCCTGAAAACAGCATTTTCAAGGATGCCGAGCATATCGTACCCAAGAGATAACAACCGTTGGTTAGCATAACTGAATAATTTCCCAAAAGGAGAAAAGAAAATGAGAAGACTGTTTGGCACGGATGGCGCGCGCGGCGTCGCCAACGAATTTTTGACCTGTGAGATCGCTATGGGCATCGGCAGAGCCGTGGCCTCCGTATTGTCTGCGGGCAACCGCTACCATCCGTTGGTTTTGATCGGTATGGATACCCGTATTTCCTCGGAAATGCTGGCCGCCTCCTTGCGTGCGGGTCTGCTTTCCGTAGGCGCGGACGTAATGGACGTGGGCGTTGTACCCACCCCTGCCGTGGCGTATCTTGTAAAGCAATACCGTGCGGATGCGGGCATTATGATCTCCGCCTCTCACAACTCCTACGAGTTCAACGGCATCAAGATCTTTTCGGGCGATGGCTACAAGCTGCCCGATGAGTTAGAGGAAGAGATCGAGGCCATTGTTCTCGACAACGATCCCGCCCCCACGCTTGCCACCTTTGACAAGATCGGTCGCTTGAAGCAGGCACCCGAGGCCTTGCAGGATTATATTGATCATTTGCGCAAGACCGCCTTCAACAGCATTGAGGGCTTGCGTGTGGCTATTGACTGCGCCAACGGCTCTGCCTCTGCCACCGCAGAGACGCTTTTCACCTCCATGGGAGCCGAGTGCCATATGCTTTCTTCCTCTCCCGACGGCATCAACATCAACGACGGATGTGGCTCTACCCATATGGAAAACCTGCGCGCCTACGTGCTGGAGCACGGACTTGACGCGGGTCTCGCCTTTGACGGCGACGCCGACCGTTTCCTGTGCATCGACGAAAAGGGCAACGAGGTGGACGGCGATATGATCATGGCTATGCTCTCTCTTGATATGAAAAAGAGAGGCGTTCTCCGCCATAACGCCGTGGTGGGCACCATTATGACCAACTTGGGCTTCTCGAAATTCTGCGATGAAAACGGTATAAAGTTTATCGCCGCCAAGGTGGGAGACCGCTACGTGCTGGAGCAGATGCTTCTCCACGGCTACGTGTTCGGCGGTGAGCAATCGGGCCATTTGATCTTCGGTGATTACGCCACCACGGGTGACGGTCAGCTTTCCGCCCTTCAGCTTCTCGCCTTCATGAAGAGAGAGGGCAAGCCCCTGTCCGAGCTGGCGGTGATGCGCCGCTATCCGCAGGCATTGGTGAATATCCGTACCAGCCCCGAGGGCAAGGTCGCCTTCTTTACCGACAAGGAGGTGGCGAAGATCGTTGCCGAGACCACCGAGCTTCTTGCTGATCGAGGTCGCCTTGTTGTCCGTCCCTCCGGCACTGAGCCATTGCTCCGCGTCATGGTAGAGAGCGAGACGGAGGAGGAAACCGAGCGCGTGGCAAAGGAGACCGCCGAGCGCATCAAGGAAAGACTTGCGCAATATTAATGTAAATATATGTTTACAAAAAAGAACCGTACGGCAGTACGGTTCTTTTTGATAGGCGTGCAAGCTTACTCATTGGCAGTTGCTTGGTTTTTACGGTATTGTAGCGGGGCAACTCCCATTTTTTGCGTGAAAACGTGCGAGAAATAACGGGCATCGCGGAAGCCAACGGCGTTTGAGACCTCATATACCTTAAGGGCGGTGTCACGCAGTAAAAGGCAGGCGCATTCCAGACGATAGGAGGTCATATAATCCATGACGGACAAGGAAAAGGTTTGTCTGAACAGACGTGTCAAGTGTCCCGCGCTCACGTTTGCTTGCTTTGCGATCTCCGCCACGGATAGGGAACGGTTGTAATTTCCCTTGATATATTGGACGGCCTTGTCTGTGGGCGTGTCCTTGTTGGGCATAGAAAAGCCTGTGCGCGGAAAGAGAGCCAATATGCGAAAAAATGCGCCCAGCAAGGTGTAGCCCAGCGTGCTTTCCTCGTGAGGGGTGTGAATGGTGTCCTTGATGATGGCAACGGCCTCCGCGCTTTTTGAAAGGGATAGCACCTGTGTTTGCGGCGAAATGCCGCTGCGGGACAGCAGCTCGGCCACAGCCTCTCCCTCAAAGCGGATCCAAGCGCAGGTCAGATGCACGCCGGGAGGAAATTCTCTGATCTCAGGGACCAAGGGCGTTGAGAGCAAAACATCACCCGGGCCGAAGCGAATGCCGTTATAGTGGCCGTTTCCGTCCATTACAAAATGCAACACGTAAAAATTACGCACGAGCACCCGTTTCGGGGTCAGCCTTTCGGGGCCGTATCCGATGGAGATCACCCGAAGCGAGTGACTTTTGTCGGGGGACTCATCACACAGATATTGGCAGTAGTCACCCGGACGATGCTTGCCGATCTTTATTTTCGCGATCATAATACTCTCACCTCTTTTGCTCTATTTTAACATCATGTGCGCGATCTGTCAACATTTTTGCCGCGCTTTTCGCATAATTCGCAAAATAAAACGCGAGCGAAGCGCGCGTCTCCGCCGTTTTATTTGTGCCTCCTTGCGGAGGATGGCGGAAAACCCATGACTTTTTTAAATACACGTGAGAAATAATAGACGCTTTCATATCCTATGCGCTCGGCGATCTCGGTAACGGAAAGCTCCGTGTCAAGGAGCAAAGCGTAGGCCGCGGAGACTCGTAAGCGGTTCACGTAATCGGAAGGCTTTTCACCCGTTTCTTGCTTGAAAAGACGGGCGAGATAGGCGGGAGAAAGGGAAAAACGTGCGGCGAGAGCGGAAAGTGGCAACGGCTCGTTTAAATGGGCGCTGATATAGTCTCGTATTTTGGTAAATCGCTGGCTTTGCGGCGTTGCTTCGGCTTCCGACAGGCGAATTAGAAGCTCACGGAGAAGGTTGTCAAGCAAAAGCTTGTGGGAAAAATACTTGGCGGGAGATAGCGTGGCACCCCGTTCGAAGATCTCGCGAACGCTGCTTCGGGTTTCCTTTACGAACGTCGGTACGGCGGCATGGGAGGTATGCTCGCCCGAAAAGGCGTATGCAAAGCCTTTTTCCAAGTGCTGTTGCGGAAGGGCGGTGACGGTCTCGGCGCTTTCGCCGCAGGCGGTCTCGGCCTCAAACTGAAAGAAGAAATAACTGCAGCCCTCTTCGCCTATCGGTCTGTAAAAGGTGTTCTTTGGGATGAGAAGCGTGCCGCCTATACCTACGGTGTAGGATGCGGACTCTATGGCCATGCGGACATCTCCCTCTATACAATATAAAACGAGATGATAAGGGAGACTTCGCCCCTTGTGCCAAGCGCCGTTTTCTTGCGTGACTTTGCCGAAATAGGTAACCCGTATGGGGGTATCTAAGTTAAAAAGCATGATGGCCTCCTTTGACTCTTTATACATTGTAGCACAAAAGCAGGGAGAAGTCAATATAATACAAAAAGTATCCGTACAGTGCATGGAAAAACCTTGTTTATTATGGTATAATGAAAGAACAAAAACACAAAGGAGGACAAACTATGCTCTTTGATATCAGAAATTACGGCGCGGTGGCAGACGGAAAGACAATGAATACCGCTGCCATACAGGCCGCCATTGATGCCGCTCACGCCGCAGGCGGCGGCAGAGTACTGGTGGAGGACGGTGTCTATATGTTTGGCACCGTTACCCTACACTCAAACGTAGAGCTTCATATCGCGGCGGGGGCAACATTGCTGGGTTCGCCAAGGTGCGAGGACTACCCCGAAAGAGAAGGGCTTCGCCACGTAGATACCGCGCATTTGCCCCGTCTTAGAAACGCTTGCTATATTTATGCCGAGGAATGTGAGAATATTGCGCTCACCGGTCTTGGTACCATTGATTGCAATGGCAAGCATTTTGTACATGCCCACGGCAACGGCAAGGACGGCACCACCGCACATTGGGCATACAGGCGGATCAATGCTCCCACACCGCCCCGTGTGGTCTTCTTCACAGGCTGTAAAAACGTAAAGATCGAGGACGTGACTATGGTGAATCAGCCCGCCGGTTGGTCGTACTTGATCCATGACTGCGATTACGTGACGGTGGATAAAATAAAGATCTTCGCCGAGGTGGAGTATCCCAACAACGACGGCGTGCATATCAATTGCTCACGGAACGTGACTGTTTCAAATTGCGATATTACCTGTGGCGACGATTGTATCGTCGTCCGCGCCAATAGTGCGGCACTTTCCGAAAACAAGGTTTGCGAGAGAGTAGCGGTGACCAATTGCAATTTGACCAGCTATGCCAGCGGTATCCGTATCGCCTGGAGCAACGATGGCACGATCCGCAACTCCGTGTTTTCCAATATCGTAATGACGGACACCTCCGTGGGTATTTGCATGGCTTTACCCTATCAGCCCTATGACATTAAAAATCCCGCCAGCGTGGACTTGGGCAGGGAGGCAACGCTGATCGAGAACCTGTCTTTCTCCAACATCGTAATGGACAAGGTTTACGGTGAGCCCGTCAGCATTGATATCGCGAAAAATCCCTTGATACGGGTGGAGGCCATTCGCAATCTGTATTTTTCGGGTATTCACGCAAGAGGGCCACGCGGTATCCGCTTGCAGGGCAGAGAAGAAAACCATTTGGACAATATCGTATTTTCCGACTGTACCTTTGAAATCACCGATTATTTCGCCTTCGGTGACCGAGCTTTCCACGGTGGGCAATGTAAAGCATACAGTCACGGCGGCCATCCTCATATTGCCTACACTGACCGCGTGCGCTTCAACAATACCGAGTTCATGGTCAAATTCTGAACGCAAGAAACGCATAATAAAAACAGGACTGTCAAGTGACAGTCCTGTTTCGGTTATACCGTATTATTTAAAGAACTTCACAGCGGCGCGGAACATACCGATGTCGTAGTTGCCGGGCACGTTGCGATAGAGACCCTCGCCGATACGCTCGGCGTGACCCATCTTGCCGAACACACGACCGTCGGGAGAGGTGATACCCTCGATGGCGGCGACGGAATCATTGGGATTGAAGTGTACGTCGAAGCTGGGCTTTCCGTCCATATCTACATATTGGGTAGCGATTTGACCGTTGTCTGCCAGCTTTTTCACCCATGCGTCGGAGGCGAGGAAGCGACCCTCACCGTGGGAAATCGGAACGGAGTAAACGCCGCCTACATTTGTGTTTGCCAGCCAAGGAGACAGATTAGAGCAAACACGCACACGCACCATGCGGGATTGGTGACGGCCGATGGTGTTATAGGTCAGGGTAGGACAGTCCGCATCGGTGTCCACGATCTTACCGAAGGGCACGAGACCCAGCTTGATGAGAGCTTGGAAGCCGTTGCAGATACCTGCCATCAGGCCGCCGCGATTGTCCATCAGGTCGCCAACGGCATCCTTCACAGATGCGCTGCGGAAGAAGGCGGTGATGAACTTACCGGAGCCGTCGGGCTCGTCGCCGCCCGAGAAGCCACCGGGAACAAAGATCATTTGGGCGCTCTTTACGGCGGTAGCAAAGTTTTCTACCGAACGGGCGATGCCTTCCTTGGTCTTGTTGTTCAACACCATAATGCGAGGCTCGGCACCGGCGTCGCGCATCACCTTGGCACTGTCGTACTCACAGTTAGTGCCCGGAAATACGGGAATCAAAACTGTGGGCTTTGCGCACTTTACGGCGGGTGCTTTGGCTATGGGGCCCTTTTCGTAGGAGTAAGCGGGGATCTCGCGTGCCTTTTGCTCGATGTTGCAACGGAAGATGTTCTCGAGGCGTCCCTCGTAGATGGAGAGAAGCTCATCCAGGCAGACCTTCTTGTCACCGTAGCACAGACAGCCGCAGGCGCAGGTCTCGCCGAGGAGAACAGCACCCTCGGGAAGGGTGTCATCGGTTACCTCCAAAACAAACGCGCCGTAGTTATATGCAAACAGGCGGCTTACATCCACAGAGGTGTCGATCTTGGCACCGACCTTGTTGCCGAATGCCATCTTCATCAAGGCCTCGGCTACGCCGCCGTAGGTGACGGTGTAGGAGGCGGCCACCTTGCCTGCGCGGCAGAGCGCGGTCAGGGTGTCAAAATTCTTTAAGAGCGAGGCGGCCGTGGGCAGACCGTCGGTGCCGTACTCGGGAGCGAGAAGCACCAGCTTGTGGCCCGCTTCCTTCAATTCACCCGTCACCAGCTCGTTTGCCTTGGCCATCGTTACGGCGAAGGAGACCAGCGTGGGAGGCACGTCGATATGCTCAAAGGAGCCGGACATGGAGTCCTTACCGCCGATAGAGGCGATGCCCAGGTCCAGCTGAGCGCGATACGCGCCCAAGAGCGCGGACAGAGGCTTGCCCCAACGGGCGGCATCCTTGGCGGGCTTCTCAAAGTATTCCTGGAAGGTGAGATAGACCTCCTCGAAGGAAGCACCTGCGGCGATCAGCTTGGAGACCGATTCCACCACGGCCAGGTAAGCACCGTGATAGGGAGACGCCTCGGTGATGTAGGGGTTATAGCCGTAGGCCATCAGCGAGCAATCCTCGGTGTGACCCTTTTCGACGGAAACGAGGTGCGCCATAGCCTGGGCGGGGGTCTGCTGCTCCTTACCGCCGAAGGGCATGAATACCGTACCCGCGCCGATGGTGGAGTCAAAACGCTCGGAGAGACCTCTCTTGGAGCAAACGTTCAAGTCGGAGGCAAGAGCCTTGATGCCGCTCTCGAAATCGGTCACGGTAGGCTTGCCATAGGGACGGGCGTGGGCGGCTTGCACGGAGATGTGCTTTTCCGCGCCGTTGGAGTTAAGGAAGTCGCGGGAGATATCCACGATCTTTTTGCCGTTCCAGGTCATGGTCAGACGCTTTGCCTCGGTGACCTCGGCCACCAGCGTGGCTTCCAGATTCTCCTCGTCTGCCAGCTCCATAAAGCGGGCCACGTTTTCTTTTTCGATGACGACCGCCATTCTCTCCTGAGACTCGGAGATGGCAAGCTCGGTGCCGTCAAGACCGTCGTATTTACGGGGAACGGCGTTGAGGTCAATGGCAAGACCGTCGGCAAGCTCACCGATGGCTACGGACACACCGCCCGCGCCAAAGTCGTTACAACGCTTGATCATGCGGCAGGCCTCGCCGTTACGGAAGAGACGCTGCAGCTTTCTTTCCTCGGGAGCGTTACCCTTTTGCACCTCGGCACCGCAGCTCTCAAGGGAGGAAAGAGTGTGGGACTTGGAGGAGCCGGTAGCACCGCCGCATCCGTCGCGGCCGGTACGGCCGCCGAGAAGGATCACCACGTCACCGGGAGCGGGGCACTCGCGGCGCACGTGAGAGGCAGGGGTAGCGGCAACTACGGCACCGATCTCCATACGCTTGGCGGCATAGCCGGGGTGATAAAGCTCGTCTACAAGACCGGTGGCAAGACCGATCTGGTTACCGTAGGAGGAATAGCCTGCGGCGGCGGGGGTGACGATCTTTCTTTGAGGAAGGTTGCCCTCAAGAGTGTCGTCTACGGGACGGGAGGGATCAGCCGCACCCGTCACGCGCATGGCGGCGTAGACGTAGGAACGACCCGAAAGGGGGTCACGGATGGCACCGCCGATACAGGTGGCGGCACCGCCGAAGGGCTCGATCTCGCTGGGGTGGTTGGGGGTCTCGTTCTTGAAGAGCAGAAGCCAAGGCTCCTCCTTGCCGTCTACCGTCACGTGGATCTTGACGGTGCAGGCGTGGATCTCCTCGGATTCATCGAGACCGCCCAGCTTGCCCTCTTTTTTGAGAACACGGGTAGCAAGGGTGGCAATGTCCATGAGATTGACAGGCTTGGTTCTGCCAAGTGCTTCTCTCGCGGCCAAATATTCCTTATAGGTCTTTTCGGTGAGGGGGTCGTCAAAGCGCACCTTGTCGATGGTGGTGAGGAAGGTGGTGTGACGGCAATGGTCGGACCAATAGGTGTCGATCATGCGGATCTCGGTGATGGTGGGGTCGCGTTTTTCGGTGTCGCGGAAATAGCTCTGCAGGAAGAGAGCGTCCGCCATATCCATCGCAAGTCCCTTTTCCTTTACGAAGGCGGAAAGCGCGGCCTCGTCCATGGCGATAAAGCCCGTCAAGGTCTCCACCTCGGTGGGAATGGGATATTCGGTGGCTAAGGTCTCCACCGTGTCAAGGGAAGCCTCGCGGCATTCCACGGGGTTGATAACGTACTTTTTGATCTCTGCCACGTCTGCCTCCGAGAGCTTGCCCTCAAAGAGATAGACCTTGGCGGTGCGAACGTCGGGACGCTCGCCGCAGGAGATGATCTGAATGCACTGAGCGGCGGAATCGGCTCTCTGGTCGAACTGACCGGGGAGAAATTCCACGGCAAAAACGGCGGCAAAATCGCCCTCGGGCAGAGCTTCCGACACGTTATCCAGCTGAGGCTCGGAAAAAACGGTGGAAACGGTGGAACGGAACAGCTCCTCATCCACGTTCTCTACGTCGTAGCGGTTGAGAAGCCGCACGTTCGTAAGTCCCTTAATGGAAAGAAGGTCGCGCAGGTCGGCGCAAAGAGAGGCCGCCTCGTGGGCAAGACCCTCTTTCTTTTCTACGTAAATACGGTAAACCATACTTATCCTCCGATATATACTTTGTCTAATTGTTAACTTATGGTAGTCAAATCAGGCCTTGTAAGCCTTCATTGCCTTGGCGCCGATGTCGTTACGGTAGAAGCCGTTCTCAAACTGTACCTTTTTCGTCATGGCGTAGGCGGCATCAATGGCGTCCGCAAGATTGTCACGCACGGCAGTTACACCCAGCACGCGGCCACCCGCGCTGAGCAGAGAGCCGTCCTCTCCCTTCTTTGCGCCCGCCACGTAGATGAAGGAGTCCTTCTCGTCGGCAGGAAGGGTCATGGGGAAGCCGTTTTCGTATTTTACGGGATAGCCCTTGGAGGCCACGATGACGCAGGTGGCGGCACCCTTCG
The DNA here is from genome assembly GCA_045644045.1 of Eubacteriales bacterium. Classification (GTDB taxonomy): domain Bacteria; phylum Bacillota; class Clostridia; order Oscillospirales; family CAG-272; genus UBA1740. Next base: position 16,446 of record JAZRGD010000072.1, on the reverse strand, counting down.
AGAAGGCTACGTCCACCTCAGACAGCCGTTCCTCCGCTACCGCCATCATAACGGTGAGCAGATCGCTCTCAAGCAGGGGAAGCACGACCTGGGTCTCGGGGTCGCCGAAGCGGCAGTTGTACTCGATGACCTTTGGGCCGTTCTCGGTCAGCATCAAGCCGAAGTAGAGACATCCCTTGAAGGGTCTGCCCTCGGCATTCATAGCCGCCATGGTGGGAAGGAAGATCTCCTTCATACATCTGTCCGCGATCTCGGGGGTGTAATAGGGGTTCGGTGCTACCGTGCCCATACCGCCCGTGTTCAGTCCCTCGTCGTTATCGTGGGCGCGCTTGTGGTCCATAGAAGAGACCATAGGCACCATAGTCTTGCCGTCGGTGAAGGACAAAACGGAGACCTCGGGGCCGGTGAGAAATTCTTCAATGACAACACGGCTTCCGCTTTCGCCAAACACCTTGTCCTCCATCATGGAGCGGACGGCATCCTTTGCCTCGTCTCTCGTGGTGGCGAGGATTACGCCCTTGCCGAGTGCCAGGCCGTCGGCCTTAATGACGGTGGGGATGGGGGCGGAGTCAAGATAGGCGAGCGCGTCCGCAGGATTCTCAAACACCTCGTAGGAGGCGGTGGGAATGCCGTATTTCTTCATCAGGTTCTTGGAGAAGACCTTGCTTCCCTCAATAATGGCGGCGTTGGCCTTAGGGCCGAAGCAGGGGATCCCCTCTGCCTCCAAGGCGTCTACCATACCAAGCACCAGAGGATCGTCGGGGGCTACCACGGCGAAATCAATGGCATTTTCCTTGGCAAAGCGAACCGCGCCCTCCACGTCCTTCGCGCCGATCGCCACGCAGGTCGCGTCGGCGGCAATGCCGCCGTTGCCGGGCAGGGCGAAGATCTCCGTTACGGAGGGGTTTTCTTTGATTTTCTTTATGATGGCGTGCTCTCTGCCGCCACCTCCTACGACCATAATCTTCATAAGGCTGACCTTTCTTTAGTTCGTTGCAATGATGGAGGCGCACACCTGCTCGGTGGCGGCGGGGAGGATCTTCCATTCGGCAAGGCGCATAACGCGCTTTTGCAGCTTTTCGGGGGTGTCACCCTCACGGATGGCAACCGCCTTTTGCATAATGATCTCGCCGCCGTCGGGAATCTCGTTGACGAAATGCACCGTGGCACCCGTCACCTTCACGCCGTAGCGCAGAGCCTCCTCGTGTACGCGCAGACCGTAATAGCCCTTGCCGCAGAAGGAGGGAATGAGAGAGGGATGCACGTTCAGGATGCGCTTGGGAAAGCGAGAGGTGAATGCTTCGCTGAGAATACTCATAAAGCCCGCGAGGACGATCAGATCGGCCTTCGCCTCGGCAAGAGCCGCGAGAATATCTGCCTCAAAGGAGGCTTGATCCTTCGATGCCTTGCGAGAGACTACCGCCGTTGCAATGCCGTTTTGCTTCGCTCTTTCCAAAGCGTAGGCACCCTCTGAGCTGGAGAGCACCAAAACGATCTCTCCGCTTTTGATGATGCCGCTTTTCTCCGCGTCAATGAGGGCTTGCAGATTGGTGCCGCCGCCCGAAACGAATACGGCTATCCTTGCTTTTTTCATATTGCTTCCTCGTTTTGTAAATTGTTCTTTACAGGAGAACGACCTGCTCGTCGCCCGTGGCGGGAACGATCTTGCCCACTACGTAAGCGTCGTCACCGTTCTCGCGCAGAATGGTGAGAGCGGTGTCCACGTCCTCGGGACGAACGACCACGCACATGCCCACACCCATGTTGAAGGTGTTGTACATATCGTGCTCGGGTACGTTGCCCGTCTTTGCGATGAGGTCGAAGATGGGAAGCACACGCACGTCGGACTTTTTGATCTCTACGCCAAGGCCCTCGGGAATGCAACGGGGCATATTCTCGTAGAAGCCGCCGCCCGTGATGTGGGAGATGCCCGAAACCTTAACCTTCTCAAGAAGGGAGAGGATGGACTTGACGTAAATGCGAGTGGGAGTGAGCAGGGTCTCACCGAGGGAGGCACCGCCCAGCTCGGCGCGGGGAGAGGTCAAGTCGGCATTCTCAATGTCGAACACCTTACGGACGAGGGAGAAGCCGTTGGAGTGAACGCCGGTGGAGGGAAGCGCGATCATCACGACCCCTGCTTGCATGGTTTTGTTGTCGAACACAGCGTCTCTGTCTACCACACCCACGGAGAAGCCGGCGAGATCGTACTCGTCCTCGGGCATCAGACCGGGATGCTCGGCGGTCTCACCGCCGATGAGCGCGGCACCTGCCTGTACACAGCCCTCGGCTACGCCCTCCACGATGGCGGCGATCTTTTCGGGATAGTTCTTGCCACAGGCAATGTAGTCAAGGAAGAAGAGAGGAGCGGCACCCGAGCAGATGATGTCGTTTACGCACATAGCCACGCTGTCGATGCCGATGGTGTTGTGCTTGTCAAGCAAAAAGGCCAGCTTGATCTTGGTGCCCACGCCGTCAGTTCCACTGACTAAGATGGGATTCTTGTATTTGGCGGTGTTGAGGGCAAACAGACCCCCGAAGCCGCCGATGTCCGAGGCAACGCCCTCGGTCATGGTACGGGCAATGGATTTCTTCATCAGCTCTACGGCACGGTAGCCTGCGACGATATCAACGCCTGCGGCGGCGTAGCTTGCGGATTGGGAATTTTCAATCATTTGTCTAATCTCCTTTTGTCATCAATGGTGGAAGAGGCGCAGACCGGTGAAGGCCATTACCATACCGTATTTGTTGCAGGCCGCGATGACCTGCTCGTCGCGGATAGAGCCGCCGGGCTCTGCCACGTAGGAAACACCGCTGCGGCGACCGCGCTCGATGCTGTCGTCGAAGGGGAAGAAGGCGTCGGAGCCAAGGGCTACGCCCGAAAGGGTGTCAAGATAAGCTCTCTGCTCCTCACGCGTAAAGGGCTCGGGACGGACGGTGAAGTATTTCTGCCATACGCCCTCGGCACAAACGTCCTCCTCGTTTTGATTGATGTAGCCGTCGATCACGTTGTCGCGGTCGGGGCGCTTCATATCGGGAAGGAAGGGGAGGGAGAGTACCTTGTCGTGCTGACGAAGCTGCCAGGTGTCTGCCTTGGTGCCCGCCAGACGGGTGCAGTGAATACGGGATTGCTGTCCCGCGCCTACGCCGATGGCCTGTCCGTCCACCGCGTAGCAAACGGAGTTGGATTGGGTGTATTTGAGGGTGATGAGGGAGACGATCAGGTCTCTCTTTGCGCTGTCGGGCAGGTTCTTGTTCTCGGTTACAATGTTTGCGAGCATAGCGTCGTCGATCACGACCTCGTTTCTGCCCTGCTCAAAGGTGATACCGTAGACCTGCTTGCGCTCGATCTCCTCGGGAACGTAGTTCGGGTCGATCTTTACGATGTTGTAAGCACCCTTGCGCTTGGTCTTAAGGATCTCCAGTGCCTCGGGGGTGTAGCCGGGAGCGATCACGCCGTCGGACACCTCGCGCTCAATGAGACGGGCGGTGGTCTCGTCGCACTCATCGGAGAGGGCGATCCAGTCGCCGAAGGAGCAAAGACGGTCGGTGCCTCTGGCACGGGCAAAGGCACAGGCAAGGGGCGATGCGTCAAGACCCTCCACGTCGTCTACGAAGCAAGCCTTTTTCAGCTTGTCCGACAGGGGAAGACCCACGGCGGCGGAGGTGGGGCTGACGTGCTTGAAGGAGGTCGCGGCAGGCAGACCGAGGGCCGCCTTCAGCTCCTTCACCAGCTGCCAGGAGTTGAACGCGTCGAGAAAGTTGATATAGCCGGGACGGCCACTGAGGATCTCAATGGGAAGCTCGCTTCCGTTTGCCATAAAAATGCGAGAAGGCTTTTGGTTGGGGTTACAACCGTATTTCAGTTCGAGTTCGTTCATCTTTTTACTCCTTATTTGCTGTATTTGTTGAAAAGGCGGGAGATGACGGTCTTGCCACCGTCGGCAATGTCGTAATAACGCACGGCAAGCGAGATCTTGTTCTCCTCGTTGAGGCTTTGCCAGATCTCGTTTGCGAAGGTGTCGATGTCATTTACGATGGCGGTGCGCTCGGGCTCACCCGAGAAGGTGGGCAGAGGGTTGCCGTCGCACATATAGGTGTGGATGAAATGTCCCACACCGGGAAGGGAGGCGTAAGAATAGGTAAAGCGGTTGCACGCACTTCCCTCGGGATCGGCACTCTTCAAAATGCTCATGTCGTAGGTGAGAGCACCGTTCTCAAAGTTGAGAATACCGCTGATACGGGGGGTCAGGTTGGGGGCGTCGGGCTCAAACTCACGGCTCGTAAGCGACTCGGAGAAGGAGAGGCCCTTTTCCATGCCCTCTACCACCGTGTCGGTCTGGTCACCGTTGGTGACCACCACGTGATTTCCTACGCGACGCACGGGCGCGTAAATGATCAAAGAGGGATCCTTCACCTTGGAAAGATCATAGGGCTCGGTGCGGATGCTTCCGTCCTCAAACTCAGTGAAAACGCGGTTGCGGCTGTTCTCGCTTCTTCCCATAATGAAGTAAGCGAACACGGCGTGCTTGCCGTCGGGGGTCTTGCCGAGGATGATGCCTCTTCCGGGATAGGGATTGGGGGCGAGGCGTTCTTTTACAGTGAGGATCTCGTAGGTGTTGAAGGTCATTTTTGCGCCCTTTCTATGGTAAAATGGTATTTTTATTACGGATTTCAAAAAGGAGAAAAAAGCCCGAACGCCGTTTTGGCGGCGGGCCTTTTCTCAGTCATTCTTGTGCTTGTTTTCGGAGATCTTGGAATCGTAGCGGCTCTTTTCGATCTTTTCGGGAACCTCGGTGGGGTATTCTCCGTTGAAGCAGGCAAGGCAAAAATCCTTGCCGTCGGTGCCCGTCAGCTTGCGCGCGCTGTCGAGACTGAGATAGCCGAGAGTGTCTACGTTCATAATGGCGGCGATCTCCTCTACCGTATGGTGGCAGGCCACCAGATGGTCACGGGAATCAATATCCGTGCCATAGTAGCAGGGGTTGAGGAAGGGAGGAGAGGATATGCGCATATGGATCTCGGTAGCACCCGCGTCACGAAGCAGACCGACGATGCGGCCACCCGTGGTGCCACGGACGATGGAGTCGTCAACGAGGACCACTCTCTTGCCCTTCACCACGCTCTCAATGGGGTTGAGCTTGATGCGTACCTTGTCCTCGCGGTTCTGCTGACCGGGGGCGATAAAGGTACGGCCGATATACTTGTTCTTGATAAAGCCGATGCTGTAAGGAATGCCCGATTCGATGGCGTAGCCGAGCGCGGCGTCAAGACCCGAGTCCGGCACGCCGATAACAACGTCTGCCTCCACGGGATGCTCCTTGGCGAGGAAAATACCCGCTTGCTTACGCGCCTCGTGTACCGAGGCACCGTCGATGACAGAGTCGGGACGGGCAAAATAGATGTATTCGAAAACACAACGGGAGTGCTTCTTACCGCAATGGGTGGTGATGCTGCGAACACCCTCCTTTTCAATGACCAGGATCTCGCCGGGCTCCAGCTCGCGCACGAGACGGGCACCTACGGAATCAAGGGCACAGCTTTCGGAGGCCACCACGATGCGGCCGTCCTCCGTCTTGCCATAGCACAGAGGGTGGAAGCCCCAAGGATCGCGGACGGCGATCAGCTTGGAGGGGGACATGACGAGAAGCGAGAACGAGCCCTTAAGATGCGCTACGGCGCGCTCTACCGCTACCTCGATAGAGGGAGCAAGCAGTCTCTCTCTGGTGATGAGATAGGAAATGACCTCGGTGTTGGACTGGGTGTGGAAAATAGAACCGTCTAACTCCAGCCTCTCCTTTAAGGCGGCGGCATTGACCAAGGTGCCGTTGTTGGCGATGGCCATGCGTCCCTTTACGTGGTTGACCACCAGGGGCTGTGCGTTGATGCGATCCTTGGTGTCCATAGTGCCGTAGCGTACGTGGCCTACTGCCATGTTGCCCTCACCCAAGGCGTCGAAAACGGCGGGGGTAAACACATCCTCCACCATGCCCGAATCCTTGTGGGTGCGGAAGAGGCCGTCATCGTTTACCACGATGCCGCAGCTTTCCTGTCCACGGTGCTGCAGAGCGAAAAGACCGTAGTAGGTCATACGCGCCACGTCGTAGGGCTCATTGCAAAATACGCCGAATACGCCGCATTCTTCTTTCAGTTGTCCCATAAATGCTCCTTCTCCTTCGAAATAAAACGGATACGGACGGCTTGTCCGCATATTATTCTTTTTACGCTTGATACTTTTCCGCCACGGCGGCATCCTTGGCCAGCACCTTGGCACGACCTGCCTCGCGGGCGGCGTCCAGCTTTGCGGCGAGGGCTTCGTCAGTGACCGCCAGGATCTGAATGGCGAGCAGAGCGGCGTTGGCGGCACCGTCCACGGCAACGGTAGCTACGGGAAGACCCGTGGGCATCTGCACGGTGGAAAGAAGCGCGTCGAGGCCGTCAAAGTTCGCGCCCTTTACGGGGATACCGATGACGGGCAGGGTGGTGGCGGCGGCAAACGCACCCGCCAAGTGAGCGGCCATGCCGGCGGCGGCAATGATGGCACCAAATCCGTTTTTCCTTGCGTTCACACCGAACTCTCTTGCCTCGGCAGGGGTTCTGTGTGCGGAATATACGTGCACCTCGTAGGGCACGCCGTATTCCTTCAAGGTGTTGATGGCTTTTTCTACGACGGGCAGATCGCTGTCACTGCCCATGATCACGGCAATTTTTTTCATAACGGTACCTTTCTTATGGTGAAAGTAAAAACGGACAAGCAGACGCTCATCGTGACGGAAAGAAACTTCACGCTTTTTGATTTGTAAAAGAAAAAATTCCGCCATATATATTTTATTATATTTTATTTAGATTGTCAATAGCAAAAACGACAAAGTTTTCTCAAAGACAGGAAAAAATATCGTATATTTTTTAGGAGGATGCGCCGCTTTCCCGCCGCGCGCCTTCTTGACAAACACTCCGACGTCTGCTATAATGTGCGTAAAGAAGGAAAACAACGAAGGAGGGGCGGCGTGAAGGGCGTTCTTTTGGTCAATCATTTTCTGTCGGGCGGTCATTTTCGGACGGTCAGGGAGCTGTTTTTGCAGGCGGCCGAGAGGAAGGGCCTCTCTCTCTCCGTCAAAACCGCCGTGGATCTTTTGCGTCCTGAGCTACGGGCGGAGGAGGTGGGAAGCTTCGTCATTTTCTGGGATAAGGACGTGCTTCTCGCCCGTCGTCTCACCGCGCTCGGCCTTCCTCTTTTCAATTCGGCCGAGGCCATCCGCCTTTGCGACAACAAGGGCGAGACCGCGCTTTCCTTGATGGCGAACGGCATTCCGACACCGAGGACCGTTATCGCGCCGATGACGTTTGAGGCGGTCGGCTACAACGATACCCGCTTCGTTAAGGAGGCTTGCGATGCGCTGGGCTTTCCCTTGGTCATCAAGGAGCTGTACGGCTCCTTCGGAGCGCAGGTGTATCTGGTAAGCAACGAGGAGGAGGCCATAGCACGGGTAAAAAGCCTTGGCGGTCGCCCCTTTCTGTTTCAGGCGTTCGTGTCCCACAGCTTCGGACGCGACGTGAGAGCCAACGTGGTGGGAGACCGTGTGGTGGCCGCTATGCTCCGCGAGGGGAGGACGGGGGATTTTCGTTCCAACCTCGGTGCGGGAGGGAGCGGCAAGCCTTATCGGCTTTCGCCCGACGAGGAGGCACTGGCGGTGTCGGCGGCCAAGGCGGTGGGGGCTGATTTCGCGGGGGTGGACTTGCTTTTTGAGGCGGACGGGTCTCTCACCGTTTGCGAGGTCAATTCCAATCCGCAGTTTGCGGGAACCTTTGAATTTCTCGGCGTGAATATGGCGGAGCATATTTTGGATCATATTTTGAAAAAGCTGTAAAAACTCCCTTATCGCTAACCAACGGTTGTCGATAAGGGAGAATTTTTATTCTTCGTCGAAGAAGGTGCCCTGTACGCCCTTGGGGGTGTAGGGAAGATGCAGATGCTCGTAAGCGAGACGGGTCACCTGCCTGCCTCTGGGGGTGCGTGCGAGGAAGCCGAGCTGCATCAGATAAGGCTCGTACACGTCCTCGATGGTGATGGCCTCCTCACCGATGGTGGCGGCAAGAGTGTCAAGACCCACAGGGCCACCGTCGTAAAACTTGATGATGGCGGTGAGCATCTTACGGTCGGTGTTGTCAAGACCGAGGGCGTCGATCTCCAAGCGGTCAAGACCGTATTTGGCGATCTCCTCGGTAATGGTGCCGTCTCCCATGACGGCGGCAAAGTCGCGGATACGCTTGAGCAGTCGGTTGGCGATACGGGGCGTGCCGCGAGAGCGGGAGGCGATCTCAAGGGCACCTCTTTGATCGATTCCAATGCCCAGGATCTCGGCGGAGCGGGTAACGATGGTGGCAAGCTCCTCGGTGGTGTACAGCTCTAACTTCAGCAGTACGCCGAAGCGGTCACGCAAGGGGGTGCTGAGCTGACCCGCGCGAGTGGTGGCACCGATGAGAGTGAAGCGGGGGATGGGCAGACGAATGCTTCTGGCGGAAGGACCCTTGCCGATGATGATGTCAAGGGCGTAATCCTCCATGGCGGGGTAGAGGATCTCCTCTACGGCGCGGGAGAGACGGTGGATCTCGTCGATAAACAGCACGTCGCCGTCGGCCAGGTTGGTGAGAAGGGCGGCGAGATCGCCCGGCTTCTCGATGGCGGGGCCGGAGGTGGTGCGCAGATTGACGCCCATCTCGTTTGCGATAATGCCCGCGAGGGTGGTCTTACCGAGACCGGGAGGACCCCATAAAAGCACGTGGTCTAAGGATTCTCCCCTCTTTTTTGCCGCCTCAATGTAGACGCGCAGGTTTTCCTTCGCCTTCTCCTGACCCGTATAATCCTCTAAGGTCTTGGGACGGAGAGAGTTTTCTACCTCGTAATCGGAGGGAAGAGTCTCCGTGCCGACGATGCGGCTTTCGTAATCAAATTCTTCTTCGTTTGTCAAATCCTTCTCCCTCCCCTCTTATCCTTGGCTGAAGCGACGAAGCGCCTCGGTGATGATACCCTCCAAGGTCTTGCCCGTGGGGTCGATCTTTGCTAACACTTGGTTTACATCGCTTCTGCCGTAGCCAAGAACGGACAGCGCGTCTGCCGCCTCTTTCAGCACACCCGTGTCGGGCGCGACGGCGGCGACAGGGGCCTTGTCGGTCAGGGAAGCGAGATCACCCTGCATCTGCTCCTTGGAGATCTTGTCCTTCAGCTCCAGCACGATGCGGGCGGCGGTCTTGTTGCCAATGCCGGGGGCGCGGGAGAGTGCCTTCACGTCCTCGGTGCATACGGCGTAGGCAAAGCGGTCGGGGGTCAGGTGGGACAAGATCGCCATGGCCGCCTTGGGGCCCACGCCCGACACGCTGATGAGCAGACGGAAGACCGAAAGCTCTTCCTTGGAGCCAAAGCCGAACAGCTCCACGCCGTCCTCTCTGACCTGTAAATGGGTAAAGAGAAAGACCTCCTTGCCAAGATACGCGCTGAGGGTGCTTGCGGTGTTCATGCTGACGGTGAGGGCGTAGCCCACGCCACCGCAATCCACTACCGCGAGACTTGCCTCGCACAGGGAAAGCTCGCCTTTTACGTGATATAGCATAACAGTCTCCGTTTCCGTTTGATGTGTTCCTTTTTATTTTATCATAAAGAGAGAGGCTTGTCAAACCCTTTCTTCAGGAAAAATCAAGAAAAGCAGAAAAAAACCGTTTTCCTCTTTTCTTTTTCGGCAAAATGTTGTATAATAATAAAAAATTGATAAAAACGCGAAAGGGAAATACCGTTCATGACCGCTCTTTATATCGTGCTTGGCAGCTTGCTTGCTCTTGCCTTGCTTTACTTACTTCTTCTGATGAGCCGCACCCGACGTCCCGAGGCGGAGGCACTCATACGCACTCCCTTTGCTCACAGAGGCTTGCACGGCGAGGGCGTGCCCGAAAACTCTCTCGCCGCCTTTCGCGCCGCCGTGGAGGCAGGAGTGGGGATCGAGCTTGACGTTCAGCTTTCCTCCGACGGGGTGCTGATGGTCTTTCACGACGACACCCTCATCCGTATGACGGGGAAGGAGGGGAAGGTCTCCGACTACACCTGCGCCGCCTTGAAGGAGACACGCCTGGGAGAGAGCGAGGAGACCGTTCCCACCTTTGCGGAGGTGCTGGAGACGGTGGGAGGGCGCGTGCCGCTTCTCGTGGAGGTCAAGTACCACAACCGCATCGCGGAGACCTGTGAAAAGACTGCCGCGCTTCTGGATGCCTACGAGGGGGCTTACCTGATGGAATCCTTCCACCCTCTTGCCGTCCGTTGGTTTGCAAAACACCGTCCCACGGTGGTCAGAGGACAGCTTTCCTCTGCTGTATGTAAACAGAAGCTTACATTTTCAAATTTTATTGTGGACAGTATGATGCTGAATATTTTGTCGCGCCCCGATTTTATCGCCTATTCCGTAAAGAATAAAAAGCATTTCCCCTTTTTGCTTGCCAAGCTCTGGAAGCCTTATACCGTCGCTTGGACGGTGAGAACGGCAGAGGAGCTGCTTGCGGCAAAGGGCTTTGACCAGATCATTTTTGAAGGAATTTCCGCCGACGCGGCCAAGGCCGCCTTTGGCAAGAAGGAGACGGTATGACGTACACGCTTGTAGCCACCTGCCTTTTCGGGCTTGAGCATCTTTTGGGAGAGGAGATCGACGCCCTAGGCTTCCACCGCACCGAGACCATTGACGGCCGCGTCAGCTTTCTTTCGGATGAGGCGGGCATTGCCCGCGCCAACATCTGCTTGCGCTATGCCGAAAGGGTTTATCTCGCTCTCGGCAGCTTTGACGCCCCCACCTTTGACGCGCTTTTTGAGGGGACGAAGGCTCTGCCTTGGGAAAACTGGATCGGCAAGGACGACGTGTTTCCCGTAACGGGACACGCCATTCGCTCCACGCTGTTTTCCGTTCCCGATTGCCAGAGGATCGTAAAAAAAGCCATCGTGAACAGGCTTTCCTCCAAATACGGCATCTCCTGGTTTGCCGAGGAGGGGGTCAAGTATCGCGTGGAATTCTTCATATTAAAGGATAAGGCGACCCTGATGATCGACACCACGGGCGCGCCCCTCCACAAGCGCGGCTATCGCACCGAGGCGGGGGACGCTCCCATTCGAGAGACCTTGGCCGCCGCCATCGCCGCCATCTCTCGTCCCCGTGAGGACGTGCTTTTTTGGGATCCCCTTTGCGGCTCGGGCACCATTGCCATCGAGGGAGCTATGCTGGCAAAGAATATCGCTCCCGGCAAAGATCGCCCCTTTGCCGCCGAGGCCTTCCCTCAGATTCCCTCCAGCCTTTGGGGCTTGGAGAGGGAGGAGGCGGTCGCCGCCGAGCGGCAGTGCGACTTTGAGGCCTACGCCAGCGACATTGATCCCACCGTGCTGACCGTTGCCGAGGCCAACGTGCGCCGCGCGGGGCTGACGGATACGGTGAAGGTGTTCGAAATGGACGCGCGGAAGATCTCCGCCCCCGGCAGACGGGGTACTATCGTTACCAATCCTCCCTACGGAGAGCGGCTTGGCACGGTAGCCGAGGCACAGGCTTTATACAAGGAGCTTGGGGAGCATTTCCGCTCGCTGGCCCCTTGGCAGGTCTACGTCATCACCTCCGACCCCGCCTTCGAGCGGTTTTACGGCAAGCGGGCGGATAAAACGAGAAAGCTGTACAACGGTATGCTCCCTTGCTTCCTGTACCAATATTTCCGCAACAACAAAAAATAAGCCATCCCGCGTATGTTATTCGGGAAAACGCCGCATACTTTTTATGAAACAAAGGTATGCGGCGCTTTTGCCGTTTGCGGAAAGGATAACAGCGTGGAAAAATTTTCTTCCCGTTATGAGGACAATTTAGACACCTTAAAGCGCACCCTGCGCACCGATCGGAATTTCGACGTTATATGCCGCGAAATGCTGGCAGGGAAGGACAAGGTGGCCTTTTTTTATATTGACGGCTTTGCCAAGGACTTGATCTTACAAAGACTTTTTCAGTATTTTATGGGGCTTCCGCACATAGAGGGCGGCAAGGACGCGGCCAAAAGATTTGCCGAGCGTCACGTGTCCTACGTGGAGGTGGATCTGACCGACAGCATGGATGCCGCCGTTACGATGATCCTGTCGGGTGCCGCCGTGATGATCGCCGAGCCCTTTGGGGATACGGCCATCGTTATCGACAGCCGTACCTATCCCGCCAGAGAGACCGCAGAGCCCGACGACGATCGCGTGATGCAGGGGGCGCACGACGGCTTTGTGGAGACCTTGATCTTCAACACCGCCCTCATTCGCCGCCGTATCCGTGACCCACGCCTTACGATGCACTACCATAACGTGGGCGGCAGCTCCCGTACCGACGTGGTCATTTGCTACGTGGAGGGAAAGGCGGACAAAAAATACGTGAAGTGGTTAAAGGGCAAGCTCGCCTCCATTCATCCCGAATCCCTGACTCTTGGCGCGCAAAGCCTTGCCGAGGCCTTGATCCCGCGCCGTTGGTTCAATCCCTTCCCAAAGATCCGTTATCTCGGACGCCCCGACGCGGCGGCGGCCGAGCTGATGGAGGGCAGGGTGCTGATCTTGTGCGACACCGCGCCGCAGGTGATGGTGCTTCCCACTACCGTCTTTGATTTTATGCAGGAGACAGACGACTTTTATCTGCCTCCCATCACGGGATGCTATATGCGCCTCCTGCGCCACGCCATTATGGTGATCGCGCTCGTGTTTATTCCCACCTGGTATCTTATTCTCGACTATCCCGATCTGCTTCCGACCTGGGCGGCCCCCTTGATCCCAAAGGACCCGGGCACCATGCCCCTCATTTTGCAGCTTTACCTTGCCGAGCTGGCGGTGGACGGCTTGAAGCTCGCCTCCATGAACACCCCCGATATGCTGACAAATTCCTTAAGCGTCATCGGTGGCTTGATCCTCGGTGAGTTTGCGGTGGAGATCGGGTGGCTCTCGCCCGACGTCATCTTCTATATCGCCCTGGTTGCCATTGCCGCCTTCTCGCAACAGAATCACGAGCTTGGCTACGCCTTCAAATTCTTGCGCATGATATGGCTTGGCCTCACCGCCATCTTCGGGCTTTGGGGGTATCTTGCCTTTGTCCCCGTCATTCCCCTTCTCCTGTGCCTCAACGGCACGGTGAACGGTGGAAAAAGCTATCTCTATCCTCTCATTCCCTTTAACGGAAAAGCCTTTTTGCGCTTGTTTCTCCGCCTGAAAAAGCAGGACGTAACACGAGACCCGTATCCCGATACCGCAGAGGAGGAAGGATAAAGCACGGCCGTCGCCCCCGAGGCGACGGCCGTAAGTTTTTGCAAAAAGCAAAAAAATACTATCTTTTTCTCCTCTTTTGTGTTATGATAAGGTTGAAAATTCAGTATCGGATACCGAAAGGAGAACAGCTATGAAACCGTCGGCACGCGGAAACGAAATGTTTATCACGGACAGGGAAAAACTGAAAAATTATGATACCGCCCACCGTCTTTGGCAAGGCATTTCCAGTATTGAGGTCACGAAAAAAAGCAAGGTTTACCTCACGTTTTATTCGGGCGGAGTGACCGAGCAGATCGGAAACTATTGCGTTCTCTTGCGCTCCGAGGACGGCGAGAACTTCGGTGAGCCTATCGCCGTAGCCTTCCCCGAGGAGGGACACCGTTGCTACGATCCCACCCTTTGGATCGATCCGCTTGACAGACTGTGGTTCTTTTGGAGCTACTTGCCCGATCACGCGGTTTTTGCCGCCGTTTGTAACGACCCCGATGCCGAGGAGCTTGTTTGGAACGATGTGATCGAGATCGGTAAGGACGTGATGATGAACAAGCCCACCGTTCTCTCTACGGGAGAGTGGCTTTTCCCCATTGCCGTTTGGAATCACGGCGTGCGCGTTCTTCCCGCCGAATACGACACGAAGGACGAGGTGCGCGGCTCCTTTGTTTACAAGAGCGTGGACAATGGCACGACGATCGAAAAATACGGCTATGCCGACGTGCCCGGTCGTGATTACGATGAGCATATGGTCATCGAGCTGAAGGATGGCCGTCTTATGATGCTGGTGCGCCTTTACGGGCAACACGGTGTTCTCGGTCGCTCCTATTCCTACGATGGCGGCAAAACTTGGACGAAGGGTGAAAAATCGGATATTCAGAGCCCCGGCACTCGCTTCTTTATCCGCCGTCTGAAATCGGGTCGCATCCTGCTCATCAATCACTATGGCTATGAGGGACGCAACCGCTCCCACTTGACCGCCCTTTTGTCCGAGGATGAAGGAAAGACCTGGCCTTACAAGCTCTTGCTCGACGAGAGAATACACGTTTCCTACCCCGACGCCAAGGAGGCGGAGGACGGCTTTATTTACGTCACCTACGACCACGAGAGAGGTGCCTACTTAAACTCTATCGCGGACGTTTATTCCTGCGCCCGCGAGATCATGGTCGCAAAGATCACCGAGGATGATATCATGGCGGGCAAGCTGATGACGGACGGAAGCCGCTTGAAGCAGGTGGCCACCCGTCTCGGCAAATACGCCGACGAGGACAAAAACCCCTTTGGGGAGCTTGACCGTCTGTCTGTCGATGAGCTGATCGGAAGGCTGATGGAAAAGCCGAACGCCGAGCTGATCCCCTTCCTTTTCGCGCATTACCAGATCGGGTGCCTCAATATGCACCGCATCGATTGCGCCAAGATGGACGCGCTGGTGGAAAAGCTGGAGAACGGCACGGCCGACCGAGAAAAAACGGTGACGGCTCTGGTGGAGCTGTTTTTGTCTGCCAAGGGCGAGGAGACCGAGATCCATCCCGTGGTGGAGCGGATCAAAAAGGTCATTGCCGATCGCTTCACGGAGGAGACGACGGTGGAGCAGATCGCTGAGACGGTGGGGATCAGCCGCTACTATATGTGTCATATCTTCAAGAGAGAGACGGGTCTTACCCCCCAAGAGTACCGCAAGGAGCTTCGGATGAAAAAGGCCAAGGAGCTTCTCGTGGGAAGCGACAAAACGGTTTCCGAGATCGCGGCCGCCGTCGGCTTTTTTGACGCAGGTTATTTTGCCAAGATCTTTGCCAAGGACGAGACCGTGACCCCCATGCAATACCGCAAGCTCTTAAAGAAGGGTGAGGTGAGAGATAAGGATGCTGTGTATTACAGCATGATCCCCCACGTCGATCTTCTTGCCGAAAGCTTTACGGCTCCCACGGAAAAGGCGGCCGTGCCCTCTTATACCGTCAGCCTGCCCGATGAGGAATACGGCTTCTTGCACGAGGCGGCCATCATGGCCTACCACGGCAAGCTCTTTGCCGCCTGGTACAACTGCCCAAAGACCGAGCTGGCAGGGGAGACGCCCATTCGCTTCACCACCTCCGCCGACGGTGGCAAGACCTGGAGCGCGCCTAAGGTGGTGGCCACCGATAAGACGGGCAAGATCCTCTATTGTCCTCCCATCTTCCACGTGGAGGACGGGAAGCTCTATATGATGCTCAACCAAATGGTGGCACCCGACCATATGCACTCCCTTGACTTGTATTTGTACGAGGAGGAAAAGGATGCCTTCCGTGAGCTTTGGTCGCGTCCCATACCCTTTAAGCTTAATACCAACGTTTGCACCATGGATAACGGCAAGCTGATCCTGCCCGGCCGCCTCGGTGAGCTTGACAAATTCCCCATTACCCCTGCCGCGATGATCTCCGACAGTGGGAAAATAGATGCCGAGTGGCGCATCGTTCCCATGCAAAAGGACGGTATTCTTGCCGACGGAAGCAAGCTTCTGTTCCCCGAAATGTCCTTTATCGTCCGTAAGGGAGAGATCCTCTCCTTCTGCCGCGACGATCCTCATAACAGCGTGCCTCTCGTTTATAAGTCGGAGGACTACGGCGAAAGCTGGAGCGGTCCCTATTCCCACGATATTCCCTTGATCGATACCAAGAACTATTCGGGGACGCTTTCCGACGGTCGCCACTACGTGATCGGAAACGTGGGAGTGCCCAGAACGAAGCTGATGATATATTTCAGCGAAAAAGATAACCTTCGGTTTACAAAATCGCTTTTGTTACAGGACGGATTCTCGAAGGAGCTGGGTTATGGCAACTGGTGGCATTACCCCTCTGCCTGTGAGATGGACGGCAAGCTTTACGTCATTTATAGCACCTGTATGGGTGAGAACGTGGCCGAGCGCGGTGCCGCCCTGTCGGTCATCGACCTTTCGGAGATTTAACAAAAAAGCCCGATTCCGCAAAGGGTGATGTCCTTGGCGGAGAATTTACACTTTCATAAAAGTGCAAGCATCGCATTTGTCTGGACAAATGCAGTTATGGGCTGAGCCCAAACCCTTATAACAACAGAAAGAGCAAGAGTAAAAGGAGAAAAATCCTTCTATTCTTGCTCTGTTCGTTTTGATAGATGAATTGATGCTGACGCATCATGAATTGGCTTCG